>NZ_CP108644.1:1887000-2201500 GCF_041435495.1 Streptomyces sp. NBC_01116 | reverse complement strand
GCCGACCCGGGCCGGTACGCCGCGCTCACCGAGCGCGGCGTGCCGTTCGTCCTGATCAACGGCTACAACGAGCGCATCAGCGCCCCGTTCGTCTCGCCCGACGACAACGCCGCCGTACGGATGGCCCTGGGACATCTCGCCGACCTCGGCCACCGCCGGATCGGCCTGGCCATAGGCCCGCAGCGCTACGTCCCCTCCCGCCGCAAGCGCGACGGGTTCGTGGAGGCGGCCGTCTCGGTGCTCGGCATGGACCGGTCGGAGGCCGAACCGCTCGTCTGCTCCACGCTGTTCAGCGTGGAGGGCGGCCAGGTGGCGGCGGGCGCCCTGCTGGACGCGGGCTGCACGGGCATCGTCTGCGGCAGCGACCTGATGGCCCTCGGCGTGGTCCGGGCCGCCCGGGGGAGGGGCCTGGAGGTGCCCCGTGACGTCTCGGTCGTCGGCTTCGACGACTCCCAGCTCATCGCGTTCACCGACCCGCCGCTGACCACGGTGCGCCAGCCCGTGCAGGCGATGGCGGCGGCCGCCGTGGGCGCGCTGCTGGAGGAGATCGGGGGCAGCCCGGTGCAGCGCACCGAGTACGTCTTCCAGCCGGAGCTGGTCGTACGGGGCTCGACGGCGGCGGTACGCAACGGCTGACCGCGAAGCGGCAGCGGGCTCGTGGGCAGTGGGCACGTACAGGAGAGGCACCAGGAGTCGGCCCAGGAAGGGCCGGCGGGGAGTTGTGCGACTCCGGGTGCCTCTCTTGCCGTGACCGGCCCGGCCGGCCGGGCGCGTGGGGTCCGACGACGTGAAGCGGTGCCGGAACCCCCGGCCGACCGGACCGGAGTCGGGATGAAACGTAACAGGCCCGCAATATCTTGCGAAAGACCTTGCAGCGATAAATCGCCAGGGAGTCGGGAAGAAAACTCCGCTGTTTCACGGATGTGAGCGGGGGATGTCCAAAGGGTTGACCGGTGGCGGGAGGGCTCGTACGGTCTGCTCCGCGGCAAGGTTTGCATTCTTGCAGCAAGAACCTTCAGGAGCCTTGAGGGCACGGCGCGTTGCCGACTGAGGCTGCACCGTCACCCGCGTTTCCCCCACCCGCAGGAGGAAAGACATGGCACGCAGATCCCTGTCTGCCGCGCTCGCACTCGTGGCCGGCGCCGCCGCCCTCGTCGTCCCCACCGGATTCGGCGCCGCCGGCACCGCACAGGCCGCCGCTCCGGGCGACAAGGACGTCACCGCCGTGATGTTCGAGTGGAAGTTCGCCTCCATAGCCAAGGCCTGCACGGACACCCTCGGTCCGGCGGGCTACGGCTACGTCCAGGTCTCGCCGCCCCAGGAGCACATCCAGGGCGGCCAGTGGTGGACGTCCTACCAGCCGGTCAGCTACCGGATCGCCGGGCGGCTGGGCGACCGGGCCGCCTTCTCCGCCATGGTCAACACGTGTCACTCGGCCGGGGTCAAGGTCATCGCCGACTCGGTCATCAACCACATGTCGGCGGGCAGCGGCACCGGCACCGGAGGCTCCGCCTACACCAAGTACGACTACCCGGGCCTCTATTCGGGCAGCGACCTCGACGACTGCCGGTCCCCGATCACCAACTACAACGACCGGGGCAACGTCCAGAACTGCGAGCTGGTCGGCCTCGCCGACCTGGACACCGGCGAGGACTACGTACGCGGCAGGATCGCCGGCTACCTCAACGACCTGCTCTCGCTCGGCGTCGACGGCTTCCGGATCGACGCCGCCAAGCACATGCCCGCCGGCGACCTCGCCAACATCAAGTCCCGGCTGACCAACCCGAACGTCTACTGGAAGCACGAGGCGATCTTCGGGGCCGGCGAGGCCGTCTCGCCCTCCGAGTACCTGGGCAGCGGAGACGTTCAGGAGTTCCGGTACGGGCGGAGCCTCAAGCAGGTCTTCCTCAACGAGAGCCTCGCCCACCTGAAGAACTTCGGCGAGGGCTGGGGCTTCATGGAGTCCGGCAAGTCCGCCGTCTTCGTCGACAACCACGACACCGAGCGCGGCGGCGACACCCTCAACTACAGGTACGGTTCCGCCTACACCCTGGCCGGTGTCTTCATGCTGGCGTATCCCTACGGCTCCCCGGACGTCCACTCCGGCTACGAGTTCAGCGACCACGACGCCGGACCGCCGAACGGCGGCCAGGTGAACGCCTGCTACAGCGACGGCTGGAAGTGCCAGCACGCCTGGCGCGAGATCTCCTCCATGGTCGGCTTCCGCAACACCGCACGCGGCCAGGGAGTCACCAACTGGTGGGACAACGGGGGCGACCAGATCGCCTTCGGCCGGGGGAACAAGGCGTACGTCGCCATCAACCACGAGGGCTCCGCACTGAACCGGACCTTCCAGACCTCGCTGCCCGCCGGCGACTACTGCGACGTCCAGTCGGGCAGGGGCGTCAGCGTCAACGGCTCCGGCCAGTTCACCGCCACCGTCGCGGCCGGCACCGCCGTCGCCCTGCACACCGGCGCCCGGACATGCGGGGGCGGCGGCACGAACCCCGACCCGGGTCCCGGCAACGGCACCTCCGGCGCCTCCTTCGGCGTCAACGCCACCACCCAGCTCGGCCAGAACATCCACGTCACCGGCGACCAGGCCGCCCTCGGCAACTGGAACCCGGCGAGCGCGCCGAAGCTCGACCCGGCGGCGTACCCCGTCTGGAAGCTGGACGTGAACCTGCCCGCCGGGACCACGTTCGCCTACAAGTACGTCCGCAAGGACGCCGGTGGCAACGTCATCTGGGAGAGCGGCGCCAACCGCACCGCCACCGTCCCGGCCTCCGGGAAGGTCACGCTGACCGCCGACGTCTGGCGCGGCTGACCCCTCGACCCCAGCGGGCCGGTGGCACCGCCACCGGCCCGCTTCCCCACCGCTCGGCCGACCGCTCGTCCCACTTCGGCCGACCGCTCGTCCCACTTCGGCCGACCGCTCGTCCCATCGCCCGACCCACCGTTCGACCGACCGATCAAGCCCTGAGGAGCACCCTCCGTGTCCCGAACCATCCTCGGACGATGGACGGTGGCCGCCCTGTGCGCGGCGCTGCTGCCCGTCGTCCCGGCGGCCACCGCCGCCGCGTCGCCCCGGCCGCCGGCCCCGCCCTCGGACGCGAAGCTCGCCCGCGAGGCGGACCGGCACGACCTCACGCGCGAGCAGTTCTACTTCGTGCTGCCCGACCGGTTCGCCAACGGCGACACCTCCAACGACCGTGGCGGGCTGACCGGTTCGCGGCTGGAGCACGGCTACGACCCCACCGACAAGGGGTTCTACCAGGGCGGCGACCTCAAGGGGCTGACCGGGAAGCTCGACTACATCAAGGACCTCGGCACCACCGCCATCTGGATGGCGCCGATCTTCAAGAACCGGCCCGTGCAGGGCACCGGCAAGGACGCCTCGGCGGGTTACCACGGCTACTGGATCACCGACTTCACCCAGGTCGACCCGCACTTCGGCACCAACGCCGACCTGGAGCGGCTGATCGACAAGGCCCACGCCAAGGGCATGAAGGTCTTCTTCGACGTCATCACCAACCACACCGCCGACACCGTCGACTACGCCGAGAAGGCCTACGGCTACAAGCCGAAGGGCGCCTTCCCCTACCTCGACGCGGACGGCCGCCCCTTCGACGACCGCGACGGCGTCGAAGAGGTCGACGAGGACTCCTTCCCGTACACCCCGGTGAAGACCCCCGGCGCCGGGAAGAAGGTCCCCTCCTGGCTCAACGACCCCACCATGTACCACAACCGGGGCGACTCGACGTGGGCCGGCGAGTCCAACGAGTACGGCGACTTCTCCGGGCTCGACGACCTGTGGACCGAGCGTCCCGAGGTCGTGAAGGGCATGGAGGAGATCTACGAGAAGTGGGTCCGCGACTTCGACATCGACGGCTTCCGCATCGACACGGTCAAACACGTCGACCTGGACTTCTGGACCCAGTGGGCCACCGCGCTCGACGCGTACGCCGCGAAGCGCGGCCGGGACGACTTCTTCATGTTCGGTGAGGTCTACTCCGCCGACACCGAGGTGACCTCCCCGTACGTCACCCGGGGCCGCCTGGACTCCACGCTGGACTTCCCGTTCCAGGACGCGGCCCGGCAGTTCGCCTCCCAGGGCGCGCCCGCCGGCAAGCTCGCCTCGGTGTACGGCAACGACTACCGCTACACCACCGACAAGGCCAACGCCTACGAGCAGGTCACCTTCCTCGGCAACCACGACATGGGCCGCATCGGGACCTTCCTCAAGCAGGACAACCCCACGGCCGACGACGCCGAGCTGCTGAAGCGGGCCCGGCTCGCCAACGAGCTGATGTTCCTCGGCCGGGGCAACCCGGTGATCTACTACGGGGACGAGCAGGGCTTCACCGGAGCCGGCGGCGACAAGGACTCCCGCCAGACGCTCTTCGCCTCGAAGACCGCCGACTACCTCGACGACGACCAGCTCGGCACCGACCGGACGCACGCCTCGGACGCGTACGACACGCAGCACCCCGTCTACCGCTCCATCGCCGCGCTCTCGAAGCTCACCAGGGCCCACCCGGCGCTGCGCGACGGCACCCAGATCGAGCGGTTCGCGGAAGGCTCGGTGTACGCCACCTCGCGCATCGACACCGAGCGGCCCAGCGAGTACCTCGTCGCCTCCAACAACGGGACGAGCCCGCGGAACGTCCAGCTCGCCACCGAGTCGGCCGACATGAACTTCCGCACGCTGTACGGCGGTTCCGGCTCGGTCCGCAGCGGCAAGGACAAGCGGGTCACCGTCACCGTGCCCGCCCTCTCCAGCATCGTGCTGAAGGCGGACCGGACCGTGGGCGCTCCCGCCGCCAAGCCCACGATCGCGCTGAAGGCCCCGGCGG
This sequence comes from Streptomyces sp. NBC_01116, assembly GCF_041435495.1. NCBI lineage: Bacteria > Bacillati > Actinomycetota > Actinomycetes > Kitasatosporales > Streptomycetaceae > Streptomyces > Streptomyces sp. NBC_01116. The sequence continues at coordinate 2,196,644 of NZ_CP108644.1, read as the reverse complement.
CCGGCGCCACCGGCACCGTCGGGATCACCGCCGACGTGGACGGCGGACAGCTCAACCGGGTCGTCTTCGCCGCCCAGGTCGGCAACGGGAAGTGGAAGACGCTCGGTTCGGCCGACCATGCCCCGTACAAGGTCACCCAGTACCTCGACGAGACGGTGAAGGCGGGCACGCCGCTGCGCTACAAGGCCGTCGTCGTCGACCGGGCCGGCCGCACCGCCGGCGCCCTCGCCGCGACCACCGCCGGAGCGACCCCGCCGAAGCCGAAGCCCGTCGCCGTCGAACGCGACCGGGCGGTCGTCCACTACCAGCGGCCCGACGGCGACTACGAGGGCTGGCAGCTGAAGTCGGGCGACCGGATCGCCGAGTTCATCGGGCGGGACGCCTACGGCGCGTTCGCCTGGATCGACCTGGAGAAGGGCACCGACTCCGTCCCGTACACCGTCGAGAGGAACGGCACGGCCGACGGACCGCGGCGGACCGTCGACCTCGGCGTCACCGGTCAGGTCTGGATCGAGCAGGGCAAGGACGGGCAGCGGACCGAAGCCCCCGAGGCCCCGCCGCAGGACACCACCAAGGCGGTCCTCAACTACCACCGCCCGGACGGGAACTACGACGGCTGGGGGCTGCACACCTGGACCGGCGCCAAGGAGCCCACCGACTGGGCCAAGCCGCTGGCGCCGGTGAGGAAGGACGCCTACGGGGTCACCTTCGAGGTGCCGCTCGTGGAGGGGGCCACCAGCCTCGGCTACATCCTGCACAAGGGCGACGAGAAGGACCTGCCCAGCGACCAGTCCCTCGACCTCGCCACGTACGGCCACGAGGTCTGGATGCTCGGCGGCAAGCCCGGCTACCTCCTCCCGCAGACCGGCGGCGGCGCGGCCCCCGACCTGTCGAAGGCCGAGGCGCAGTGGATCGACGCGGACACCGTCGTCTGGAAGGTGAAGGCCACCGACGCCACCAGCCAGCAGCTCGTGTACGCGCCCGAGGGCGGCATCTCCGTCGTCGACGGGGCGCTCTCCGACGAGGGCCGGTGGCTGCGGCTCACGCAGTCCGCGCTGAGTGACGCGCAGAAGGCGAAGTACCCGCACCTCACGGACTACCCGGCGTTCACCGTGGACGCCCGCGACCGGGACCGGGTCCGGGAGTCCCTGCGCGGCCAGCTCGTCGCCACCCAGCGCGCCGCCAACGGGGCCCTGCTCGCCGCCACCGGCGTACAGACCGCGGGCATCCTGGACGACCTGTACGGGAAGAAGGCCGCCTCCGCCGACCTCGGCCCGGTCTTCCGCAAGGGCACGCCCACGCTCTCCGTGTGGGCCCCCACCGCCCGGACCGTCTCGCTCGAACTCGACGGCCGCACCCACCCGATGAAGCGCGACGACCGCACCGGCGTCTGGTCGGTCACCGGCAAGAAGAGCTGGCGGGGCAAGCCCTACCGGTACGCCGTGACCGTCTGGGCCCCCACCGTCCAGAAGCTGGTCACCAACAAGGTCACCGACCCCTACTCCACCGCCCTGACCGCCGACTCCGCCCGCAGCCTCGTCGTCGACCTCACCGACCCGGAGCTCGCACCGCGCGGCTGGTCCGCTCTGAGGAAGCCCGCCGCCACCCCGCTGCGGGACGCCCAGATCCAGGAACTGCACGTCCGCGACTTCTCCGTCACGGACCGCACGGCGCGACACCCCGGTGAATACCTCGCCTTCACCGACACCCGCTCGAAGGGCATGAAGCACCTCGAGAAGCTCGCCGACTCCGGCACCAGCTACGTCCACCTGCTGCCCGTCTTCGACATCGGGACGATCCCGGAGAAGAAGAAGGACCAGCAGAAGCCCGCCTGCGACCTGTCCGTCTACGCCCCCGACTCCGAGGAGCAGCAGGCCTGCGTCAGCAAGGCCGCCGCCAAGGACGGCTTCAACTGGGGCTACGACCCGCTGCACTACACCGTCCCCGAGGGCTCCTACGCCTCCGACCCGGACGGCACCGAGCGCACGGTCGAGTTCCGGCAGATGGTGCAGGGCCTCAACCGGGCCGGACTGCGTACCGTCATGGACGTCGTCTACAACCACACCGTCGCCTCCGGGCAGGACGACAAGTCGGTCCTCGACAGGATCGTCCCCGGCTACTACCAGCGGCTCCTGGAGGACGGCAGCGTCGCCACCTCCACCTGCTGCGCCAACACCGCGCCCGAGAACACCATGATGGGCAAGCTCGTCGTCGACTCGATCGTCACCTGGGCGAAGGAGTACAAGGTCGACGGCTTCCGCTTCGACCTGATGGGCCACCACCCCAAGGACAACATCCTCGAGGTCCGCAAGGCGCTGGACCGGCTCACCCTCGCCGAGGACGGCGTCGACGGCAAGAAGATCATCCTGTACGGCGAGGGCTGGAACTTCGGCGAGATCGCGGACGACGCCCGCTTCGTCCAGGCCACCCAGAAGAACATGGCCGGCACCGGCATCGCCACCTTCTCCGACCGGGCCCGCGACGCCGTGCGCGGCGGCGGCCCCTTCGACGAGGACCCCGGCGTCCAGGGCTTCGCCACCGGCCTCTACACCGACCCCAACTCCTCCCCGGCCAACGGCACCCGCGCCGAGCAGAAGGCCCGGCTGCTGCACTACCAGGACCTGATCAAGGTCGGGCTCACCGGCAACCTCGCCGACTACACCTTCACCGACACCTCCGGCCGCACGGTCAAGGGCTCCGAGGTCGACTACAACGGGGCGCCCGCCGGATACGCGGCCGCACCCGGCGACGCCCTCGCCTACTCCGACGCCCACGACAACGAGCCCCTCTTCGACACCCTCGCCTTCAAGCTCCCGGCCTCCACCACGGCAGCCGAACGCGCCAGGGCCCAGGTGGTGGCCATGGCCGCCTCCGTCCTCTCCCAGGGCCCCTCGCTCTCCCAGGCGGGCACCGACCTGCTGCGCTCCAAGTCACTGGACCGCAACTCCTACGACAGCGGCGACTGGTTCAACGCCCTGCACTGGGACTGCCGCGACGGCAACGGCTTCGGCCGGGGCCTGCCGCCCGCCGCCGACAACCGTGACAAGTGGGCGTACGCGAAGCCGCTCCTGGCCGCCACCGGCACCATCGCGCCGAAGTGCGCGCAGATCGACGGGGCCTCGGCCGCCTACCGCGACCTGCTCACCATCCGCTCCACCCAGAAGGAGTTCTCCCTGCGCACCGCCGGACAGGTGCAGTCGGCCCTGTCCTTCCCGCTCTCCGGAACGGCCGAGACACCGGGCGTGATCACCATGCGTCTCGGCGACCTGGTCGTCGTCCTCAACGCCACGCCGGCCCCCGCCGACCAGCGGCTCGCCGCGCCGGCGGGGAAGACGTACGCACTGCACCCCGTCCAGGCCAAGGGTGCGGACTCTACTGTCAAACGAGCCAGGTACGACGCGAAATCGGCCGTTTTCACCGTCCCGGGACGCACGGCGGCCGTCTTCACGCTGCGCTGACCGCGGGCGGCACTACGGTGACGGCAGACGTCGGCAATGGAGCCGCGACAGCCGTCCTGGTTCACCGGGCCGGCCTCGCTCTCCCCGCTCGGGGAGAGCGAGGCCGGCCCGGTGCGCGCGGCAGGAGCCCCACCCGGGGCGGTCGGCTCGCCGGCGCACTCTGCCCCAGCGTGCGGACGGTGATGATGACCAAGGTGGGATACCTTCCCGACGAGACGAGCAGCTTCGTCGGGAGGCGGGCCGAACTGGCCCGGCTGGGAACCGCGTTGACCACCCGGCGGATGACCACCCTGATCGGCCCCGGCGGCGTCGGCAAGAGCCGGCTCGCGCTCCGGGCCGCCAGCGCCGCCGCCGACCGTTACGCGGACGGCGCCTGGTGGGCCGACCTCTCCCCGCTCTACGACGACGGGCTGCTGCTCCCCACCGTCTCGGACGCGGTCGGACTCGCCGACCACACCCTGCGGGTGCCCGTCGAGGCGCTCTGCGAATGGCTCGGCGACAAGCACCTCCTGCTGGTCCTCGACTCCGCCGAACACCTCCGCGCCGCCTGCTCCCATCTGCTGGCCGAGATCCTGACCACCTCACCGGGCCTGACCGTCCTGGTCACCAGCAGGCAGCCGCTCGGCACCCGGGGCGAGCACGTCGTCGAGGTGCCGCCGCTCCCGGTCGACGGCGCGCCCGACGCCCTCCAGCTCTTCGCGGACCGGCTGCGCGCCGCCGATCCCCGGGCCGGCCTCGACGCCCCGGGCGACGAGGCGGCGGCCGCCGAGATCTGCCGCCGCCTCGAAGGCATCCCGCTCGCCATCGAGCTGGCCGCCGCGGGCATCGGCCGGCACAGCGTGGCCCAGCTCGCCACCCGCATCGGCAGCCGCTTCGACGCCCGGAGCGCCGGCCACGGCGGGCCCGGCCGCAGCGGCGTCCTCGCCCTCGCACCCGGCTTCGGCGCGCCCGGTTCCGGGGCGCCGGGCCCGACCGGGGCGGACGGGGCGGACGGGGTCGACGAGAGCCCGGACACGGCCCGCCTCGACCTCCTCGCCGACGCGACGGTGTGGCCCCGCCGCCACCGCACCCTGCGTACCGCCATCGGCTGGTCCCACGAGCTGTGCACGCCGCTGGAGCGCCTCCTGTGGGCCCGACTCACCCCGCTGCGGACCGACTTCGACGAGGAGGTCGCCCGCGAGGTCTGCACGGGCGGCCCGCTCACCGCGGACGAGGTGGACCGGGCGCTCCAGGGGCTCGTCGCCCAGAGCGTCGTCCAGCGCGACGGCGACCGCTACCGGATGCTCGACACCCTCCGGGAGTACGGCCGGATGTGGCTCACCGAGCTGGGCGAGGCCCGCGCCGCCGCCGACCGGCACGCGAGCAGCTTCCTCGGCCTCGCCCGCCGCGCCCACGACGGCTGGACCGGTGCGGACCAGGTGTCCTGGTACCACAAGGTGTCCGACACCCACCTCGACCTGTGCGCCGCCCTGGAGCACCTGCTCGTCCACGACGTCGGCGGGGCCCAGGAGATGGCGGGCCGCGTCGGCTTCTTCTGGGCCTGCTGCGGCCACCTCTCCGAGGCCCGGAGCTACGCCCAGCGCGCCCTGGAAGCGGGCCCCGTGGAGGGGCCCCACCTGACCAGGCTGCAGTGGGTCCTCGGCGTCGCGGCCCTGCTCCAGGGCGACTTCGCGACCGCGGAGAAGTACGGGGCGCTGTGCACGGCCGTCGCGCTGTTCGACCGGGACGACGAGGGGATGCTCGGCGCGGCCTATCTCTCCGGCCTCACCCAGCTGATGACCGGGGAGCCCGCCGCGGCCCTGGAGGCGGCCGGGCGGGTCCTGCGGATGACCGAGGGCGTCCCGGTGGGCGCGGCCCACCGGCTGCGCTGCCACCTCGTCACCGTCTTCGCGCTCACCGCGCTCGGCCGGCTCGACGAGTCCGAGGCGGCGGCCACCACGCTGCGCCGGGCCTGCGAACGCGGCGGCGAGTACTGGACCCGTTCCTACGCGGACTACCAGCTCGCCCTGATCGCCCTGTTCCAGGACCGCCCGGCGGCCTCCGCCGCGCACGCCCGGTCGATGCTCGCGGGCAAGCACCGGCTCCGCGACAGCTTCGGCATCGCGCTCGGCCTGGACATCCTGGCCGCCGCCGTCGCCGCCCAGGGCGCCGGCGCTCAGGCCGCCCGGATCTACGGCACCGGGCACGCCTACTGGCGCATGGTCGGCCATCCCCAGCGCGGCACGCCCGAGCTGGGTCCGGTCCGGGAGAGGTGCGAGCTCCAGGCGCGGGCGGCCGTCGGCGACGAGGCGTACCAGCGCGCCTTCGAGCGCGGCCAGTCGGACAACGCGGAGGTCGGCCTCGCCGCCGCGCTGCGTACCGAGCTACAGCTCTGACCTAAGGGCTGTCCCGCAATCCCTGGTGGATCAGCGTGCGGCGTCGGATGCGGTGCATCGCAAGGCGGAGGGGCGTCCGCATACTGGATGTATGGGGACGTTCCGACAACGCGGCGAGGTGCCGTAGCTGTCGTCGCGCGCCCGCCAGGGGGTGCGGGACAGTCCTTAGGCGTGAGCGGAGAGCGATACGCCGATGGAGTCCCCGGGCTACCCACACCCGGACCATGTGAGTAAGGTTAGGCATACCTAAGTAACCGCTTGGGTTCCGCTGACCCCTCCTGGAGGACTCGGATGCGTCTTTCCCGCCCCCGCGCCACGCAGCCGACCCGCGCCGAGCGCGTCCGGTCGATCCTGACCGTCGCCCACTCCATGACCGTGGTCAGCGATGGACTGCACACCGAAGTCCGCCGCCTCGACGGCACGGGCGCGATGGGCCACATCCACCTGCACGCCCCGAACGACGGCGGCCACGCACCGAGCGCCGAACGCGTCCCGGCCCGCCTGGAGTTCACGGACATCGCCCCCACCCCCGTACGCGACCGGCTGCGCGCCCGCGTCACGGTCACCGGGCTGCTCGCCGCCCCGTACGGCACCGGCACCGAGCAGAGCACCTGCATGGAGTTCGGGCAGGCCGTCCTGGAAGACGCCCAGGGGCGCACCTTCGTCACCCTGGAGGAGCTGGAGGAGGCGGAGACCGACCCGATCGCCGCCTGCGAGGCGGGCATGCTCACCCACCTGGTGGACGACCACGCCGAACTCGTCCCGCTGCTCCTGCGCCTCGTCCACCCCCGCCCGGAGCGCGGCATGACCCGGGCCGTGCCACTGGCGATGGACCGCTTCGGGGTGACCCTGCGGCTCGAATACCCCAGCACCCACGAGGACGTCACCCTGCCGTTCCCCCGCCCGGTCACCGAGATCGACCAGGCGGGCCCGCAGATCCACGCCCTGCTGGCCGCCGCCCGCCGCGTCTCCCACCGCAACGGCCTGCCGGCCTGATCCGGACGGAAGGCCCTGGCCGTGCCGGGGACCGGCGGTCGTGCCGGGGGGCGGCGGTCGTGCCGGGGATCAGCGCGGCGGCAGGCGCTGCGCGGGCACGCCGGGCACGTCCGGGGCGAACGCGGAGAGCCGGGCGAGCAGTTCACCGAACGGGCCGTCCGCCGGCTCCTGGGACAGCACCCGCAGCACGATGCCCGCCATCTCCTGGTCGTACGCGGCACTGACGGCGGCGAGCGCCGCGAAGTCGTGCACCAGCTGCGTCTCCAGCTCGGCGCGCGGGATGCGCCGTCCGTCCAGCCAGATCAGCGCCGTCGACTCGGCGAGCGAGACCCAGGAGCGGACCACCAGCTCCAGCCGGGCCGGTGGTTCGGTCACCCCGAGATGCGTGATGATCTGCTCGTACGCGGCCTGCCGCACCCCGTCGATCATGGCGTTCGCCGTGGAGGAACCGACCGCGGGCCCGCCCCGCATCAGCGCCGAGAAGCCGGGGCCGTGCTCGTCGACGAAGTCGAAGAACCGCCCCATCACCCGGAGCAGCCGCGCGCCCAGGGGCCCTTCCAGGGGCTCCAGGAAGCGGGCCGCCAGCTCGTCCGCGGCCCGCCGCAGCGCCGCCTCGTACAGGCTCTGCTTCCCGGGGAAGTAGTGGTACACGAGCGGACGGGAGATGCCGGCGGCCGCGGCGATCTCGTCGATCGACACGTCCTCGGGCGAGCGGCGGCTGAACAAGTCCAGCGCGACGCCGATCAGTTGCTGTCTGCGCTCCTCGACGCCCATCCTGCGCCGCATCCCGGTCGTCATACGGACAGCCTATCCGGGGCCGGGGAGGGCGTCGCGCCCGGCGTGCACCGGCCGGCGAGCGCCCTACAGGTCCAGGACGAGACGCCCGCCCCGGCACCGCGAGACGCAGATCAGCATCGAGTCGCCCCGCTCGTCGTCGGTCAGCAGATCGTCCCGGTGATCGATCTCGCCCTCCAGGACCCGCTGCTGGCAGGTCCCGCAGAACCCCTGCTCGCAGGAGTACGCGACGTGCGGCGCCGCCGTGCGGACCGCGTCCAGCACCGACTGCCCGGCCGCGACCGGCACCGTGCGCCCGCTGCGCCGCAACTCCACCTCGAACGCCCCGGAGCCGGGGCCCGACGCGTCACCCGTCGCGGCCGAGAACCGCTCCAGGTGCAGCGGGTGCCCCTCCGGGAGCGCGGCGGCGACGGCGTCCATCAGCGGCTCGGGCCCGCAGCAGTAGACCGCCGTGCCCGGGGCGAGCGCGCCCAGCGCCGCCGCGACGTCCGGGTGACCCGCCTCGTCCTGGGCGACGACCGTGACCCGGCCCCCGTCCGCGTCGAGCCCCTCGATCTCCGCCAGGAACGGCATCGACCCCCGCGACCTGCCCCCGTACAGCAGCCGCCAGTCCGCCCCCGAAGCGGCCAGCGACCGCAGCATCGGCCACACCGGGGTGATCCCGATGCCGCCGACGACGAAGACGTAGGCCCCGGCCTCGGCCAGCGGGAAGCGGTTGCGCGGCCCGCGCACCTCGATCTCCAGGCCCTCCCGGAGCTGTTCGTGCACCTCCCGCGAACCGCCGCGGCCGCCCTCCACCAGCCGGGTCGCCACGGTGTACGCACCGGTGTCGTCCGGGTCGCCGCACAGGGAGTACTGCCGCACCAGACCGGACGGCAGCACCAGGTCCAGATGGGCCCCCGGCTCCCAGCGCGGCAGACCGGCCCCCTCCAGCCGGAGCTGGACGACACCGTCGGCGACCACGGTCCGCCCGGTGATCAGCAGCCGGCGGACCGAGGTCGCGCGCCGCTTCGAGTGGCCCGACACCGGCTCGGGCAGAGCGGGCAGCGGCCACAGCGGGGACCGGGCGATCCGGCGCCTCAGGGCGCGCCGGGTGAGCAGGGCGGCGCCGGAGACGAGCACGACGGTACGCAGACGGGGCAGAGCCATGGGTCAGGCCCCTTCCGTCGTGGCGGCCTCGGCGGCGAGCGCGGCGGGGGAGCGGGTCAGGTAGGCGACGGCCTGGGCCGTACTGCCCTCCTGGGAGGGGTGGTACGACCGGCTGAGATAGCTCGGCACGGACCGCAGGATCGAGCCCGTGCTGGGCAGCGTGCCCTGCTTGCCGCTCGCGTGGAACGCCTTGAAGGAGGCCTTGCCGCCCAGCAGCGTGGGGTCGTTCTCCATGAAGAAGCGGGTGCCGCGCTGCCAGAGGAACAGCAGCGCGGAGAACGCCGCCGCCCAGGTGCGCACCCGCCGCCGGTAGCCGCCGTCCACGTGCATGAAGACGTCGAAGGCCACCGACCGGTGCTCGACCTCCTCCGCCCCGTGCCAGCGCAGCAGATCGAGCATCGTCGGATCCGCGCCCCGGCGGTCCAGGGCGTCGGCGTTGAGGATCCAGTCGCCGAGGAACGCGGTGTAGTGCTCGATCGCCGCGATCGTCGCCACCCGCTCCATCAGCCACCACTTCGAGGCCCGCCCCGGCGGCAGGGTCCGGTCCCCGAGCAGCTTCTCGAAGAACCAGTCGACCTGCGCGGTGTACGGGGTCGGGTCGAGGCCCGACTCCCGCAGATGCGGCAGCACATCGTCGTGCGCCTGCGAGTGCACGGCCTCCTGCCCGATGAACCCGATGACGTCCTCGCGCAGCCGGTCGTCGTGGATGTACGGGAGTATCTGCCGGTAGACGTGGATGAACCAGCGTTCCCCGGCCGGGAGCAGCAGATGGAGCACGTTGATGGTGTGCGTGGTGAACGGGTCGCCCGGCACCCAGTGCAGAGGGGTCTGCTCCCAGGCGAAGGACACCTTGCGGGCCTTGAGGGGCGTCCGCTCCGACGCGACCGCCGCTGGCTGCGTATTAGACATGGTGTCAATGTACTGACGGGTATGTGGGGGGACCAGAGGCGTGCACGGATTGCCGGTGCCGAATGAGGCGCGGCGGCCGCGGAGGCCCCTCGACCGACGCTCCGGGCGCTCGGCCCACGGCACGGTGCTGTCAGACGCGCCGTTCGACGGTGTTCGGGGTCGAGGTGCCCCAGTCCTCGTCGTCCTCCGCGATACGCCGGCGCTCCGGCGCGGGCCGGGAGGCGGGCGGCTTCGGGGCGCCTCCGCGTGCGTGTTCCAGCAGTGTGCGCAGCGTGGGCTGGATCGCGCGCTGGTCGCCGAACTCCCTGTCCAGGGCCGCGGGCAGGGTCTCCGCCCAGAATTCCCACAGCGGCCGGATCCAGCCGTCCACGCGTCGGCCGCCCTGCTCCCGGCGCTCCTCCAGGAGTTCCAGCTGGCGCGGGGCGATGCGCTCGACGAGCTCGACGAAGAGGGCGTCCGGTCCGGAGCCTGCCCGGGAGAGGCCGAGGGGGCGGGCCGCCATGAGCTTGGCCCCGTAGTCCTCCACGGTGTGTTCGTCGTCCAGCACCGTCCAGCGTTCGTAGGAGCGCAGCAGCTCCGACCAGCTGGAGATGCCGCCGGGGAAGTCGCCGAGCCGCAGCCGTACGCCGGGGACGTTCGCCCCCTTCTCCGGGAACAGCCGCAGCCGCACCCGCGAGGGCGAGGCGGACTCGCCGTCCAGGACGTCGACCTGGCCGTTCCACAGGCAGCACAGCAGGCGGTGCAGGATCGTGCGCCGGTCCTCCTCGCTGCTGACCATCCAGTCGTCCTCGAAGCCGAGGCGCTGGCGCCAGCGCAGTACGTCGTGGGCCTGCTCGTCGTCCTTGGCCCTGGCCCACTGGCGGAGCACCTTGCGGGCCTCGGGCACCTGGGTGAGGCTCATCTCGCTGCGGAAGAGGACCACGGTGATCGAGTCGCTTCCCACCTCCCGGTACTCCACGGACGCCCTGGGCACGGACGGCAGCCGCAGAGTCCGGTAGAGGTACTCCTGTACCACCTCCTCGGCCGTTTGGACCTGCGGGTGGGTGACCAGGACCCGCAGCGGCCCGGTGCCCTCCGGGGTGAAACCCACCGGCAGGAGCCCTGCCAGCCCGTGTTCGAACCGGTCGAGCGTCCCCCGGCTCACGGAGTCGAAAGCGTTCGGTTCGCCCGCGGCGGCAGCCAGCAGCAGGCCCATCGGTGGGAGCAGCGGCGGAGTCTTCAGGTGTTCGCCGGAGAACACCTGCATGACGCGTGCCGCGAGGAGCGCCTGTGTTGCGGCCACCGCGCCCGCAGGGTCATTGCGCGTGCGCGTGTACATCGAACGCCAGGTTTCCCCGTTGATCGTCCTGAGGAGCAGGTCGGCTTCGTCGCCGTTCTCGCGAGGCGCCTCGCCGCGGACGAGCTGGGCGGCGACGTCCTCGTAGAAGTGGTTGAGGTCGAGCTGCGGCGGCAGCAGGTACGCGATCCCGACGCGGTCCGCGTACAGCTCCCGGCTCTTCTCCACCGAGCTCCGGCGTTCCTCGCCGGCATGATGGTAGAAGGCGTCCAGCAGGCTGCTGAGTTCGCCGACCGCTGTCTCCGCTTCCGGTAGCCAGCGCTGCTGCTGCTCCCGCCAGGCCTCGTGCCAGACGGCCCGGCAGCGCCAGCGGTACCAGGTGTCCTGGGCCTGGAGGGCGGCCCGTACGTCGTCGTCGCCCCACCGGGCCGGGGACATCCCGGCGATACGGCCCTTGATCCGGGGGGTCTTCGGCGGCTGGTCGGTGACGCCCGCGGGCCGCTTCGGGGAGCGGGAGCGGGCGGTGAGCATGCCGAGGAACCCGAGCCGGGTGATCTCGTTCTCGCTGTCCGGAACGCCCCTGACGAGGCGTTCGGCGAGGAACGGGTCGACGCTCTGGAGGAGCTTCTCGATCGCCGGGCGCGGGCTGAACCGGGCCGCCATCGCGGCGGCCTGGCGGTCGGCGATGGAGTGGAGCCCGGACAGCAGGCGCTGCATGTCCCCGATCCGCTGGTTGAGCGCCTCCTCGATCGCCTTGCCGCCGCGCGGCAGCGGCTGCGGGTCCCCCACGGGCAACTGCTCGGGTTCCCAGAGCTCTTCGAGCTGGGAGTCGGCGAACAGCTGCCGGACCCGGTAAGCGGTCTCGTCCCCGGACACAAGGGGTGGACGCCCCGCCAGATCGGTGACCGCGACCCGCAGCAGCCGTCCGGCGACCAGGTCGGCCAGCTGGTCCATGGGCGCGGTCATCGAGGCGACCAGGCTGGTGGAGACCCCCTGCCGGCCGATGCCGGTGGGGGACGGGCTGCCGCGCTGCACGCCCCGGTTGATGAAGTCGGCGGCGAACGTCTGGAAGTCGTCGTCTCCGGCCATCGACCGGCCCTGGGAGCGGCTGCCGCCCAGCCCGGTGCCGATCAGCGACATCACCAGCGAGACGATGGAGCGACGCAGGTCGTCCTGGCGCATGCCCGCGGTCGGGCTGAACAGGAGCGCGGTCGGCAGGATGCCGGTGCGTAGCTTGATCGGCCGGGTGCCGGGGTAGCGGATGCCGAGGCCGGTCTCCTGATCGAGGTCGCCGATGTCGACCGCTGCGACCGGCGCGTTCTGCCCGTCGACCAGCCGGAACAGGTCGACGAGCGAGCGGGCCGCGTTCAGCTCCGCCTCGCGCCCGCCACCGGCCCCGTCGGGGAACGCGGACGGCATCAGGACGAGTGGGTGGAGTCTCACGCCGTTGAAGCGGCGCATCGTGAACGCCTGGTTGATCAGGTGCAGATAGTCCAGGAAGATCCCGGCCCCGGTGCCGCCGGCCACCGAGAAGGCGACGAAGACGTCGCAGCCGTTGATCCGGCCGCCGCCCAGTGCGCTCAGTTCTGCCGCGGAGTGCGCGATGGCGTCGATGGCCTGGAGGAGGGGTTCCAGGACCGGCTGGAGGGAGTGCCGCAGCGTGGCGAAGAGCGCGGCGCGGCCCACCGTGGGGAGCTGGCCCGCGCCGTTGTGCAGCGGGGTGACGCGCGGTTCGCCCTCGTGCGGGGGCAGCCAGCCCGAGACCTCCTCGCGCAGGCTCGCCCGCAGCATCTGCGTCACCTCCGGCGAATTCTCGGAGTCGGGGCGGAGGTCGTGGGTGGCCCGCGAGGTGCGGGCGTACGCCGCGCGCAGCGAGGAGTCCACGTTGAACTGGGGCAGCCGCTGGAGGTCGGGCTCGCTGAAGTCCGCGTACACGAACTGCAGGCAGTCGGGCAGTTGGTAGGGGGCGAGGCCGCCGATGTGCTGGAGGGCGGTGCCGTCGGGGCCGCACAGGTCCACGCGCAGCTTGCGTTCCAGTTCGGCGCCGACGAGGCCGCCGGTCCCGCCCAGCCCGACGAAGAGCATGGGGGCACGCAGGGCCATACCGGAGGGCGTCCAGCGGGCGCTGCGCCGGATCTCGCCGACCCAAGGAAGAGCGGTGCGCGCGGAGGCGTGGGGAGGAGCGGAGCGGGCAGAGGCGGCGGGGGAGGACGTGGCCTCGATGCGCTCGGTGAGTGCCGCGGCGGCTGTCCGGTAGTCACCGCCCATGCCTGCGAGGACCGAGGCGGCGACCCGGGCGAACGGCAGGCTCCCGGCCGGGAGGCGCCACGTGTCCTGCGCATCGGCCGACGGGATCAGCGAACGGAAGTTGAGGCTGCCTCCCAGCTGCTGGGCCACCCGCCCCGACACCTGGCCCACCACGTCCAGCGTGCGGAGGGACTCCTGTCGGGTCAGCGTGCTCAGCAGGACATCACGGACGCCGGGCAGGAAGTCGTACAGCGTCAGATCCGGGTCCTCGCCGAGGACCGCAGTGCTGCCGTCGGCCCGATGCATCAGACCGGACAGGAAGACTTCGGCGAGATGCGACGGCTTCGAGCGGGGCATCATGACCCGCTGGATCAACCGCATGACCGGCATGACCAGCGGAGCGGCCGCGAGGTAGCCGGCCAGTTCGAAGGCGCTCTGCGAGGCTTCCCCGCGGAATCGCTCGACGAGGGCCTGCGCGGACAGCCCTCCGGGCGCGGTGTCGTACGCCTCGGGCACGGCACCGCTGTCCGCCTCCGGACCGTCGGTGGGCAGGGCCAACAGGGGCGTCCAGCCCGCCGCGCGTCCCGACACCACGTGAGCCCACGGCGCGATCCACTCGGCGTCCAGTTCCAGCACCGGCACCCAGCCGCCGCTCCGGGGCGCCGGTGGTGTACCGCGTACGCTGCTCCCGCCCCGGAACAGTGGAGTGTTCCGCCCCTGGGGCGCTGGCCGGGCGAGCACCGGCACAGGAGCCAGACCGGTGCGGTGCCACAGGGATCGGGGCAGTACCTGGAGCACCGCGACCGGCCGGTCGCGGGACCACTGCCGTAGGGCCGATCTCATCCCGTCACGGCGCCACAAAGGACCCACACCGTCGGTCAGGAGCAGCAGGAGGCGCCGGCCGGTCGGATCGGCCAGCTGCTCCCACGGCATGCCGCGCTTGGGCCGCGCGCCAGTCGCCCGACGGAAGGTGGAGAATCGCGGCTCGGTCCCACCGCTCTCCAACGACCAGGCGCGTACGGTGCGGAACGCTCCCTGGCCCTCCAGCAGGGTGCGCAACTCCGCTGCCAGCTGATGCCAGATCACCATGGACGGGCCGGTGTCCACGACCAGGTCCACAGAGAGCCATCGCTCGGTGCGGGGGAGCCAGGCGGGCACCAACAGGGAAGCCTCACCCGTGGCGGTGGCCGTCGCCGCCTCGTCGAGAATTCGGGTCCCGGACGTCTCCACCCGTCTCTTCAACGGTCGTAGCGCGCGGGCGATGGCGAGGGAGTCGCCGAGCGCGGGTTCGCGGGGTGCCCGGACCATGGCGCCGGGATCACCGGACGCGATGGGACCGTTGCCGGGGACGACGGACCTGGGGTCCCGGTGGAAAGCGGGTGCAGAGGTACGTCGGGCGCGGAGCTGGAAGGCTCGCCGCCTCTCTCCGTCCGCCCGTCGAACGCATCGGCCGACGCAGGACGGGGGGACGGCTCCGGCGGACGCGTGCCGCCGGGAACCCGAGTCCCACCGGTGCCTCCCGACGGGCCACCCAGGTCCGACCCGACGCCGTACCGGGCCGCGCTTCCTGACCGGGACTCCTCCCTCTCCTCGCCAGGTGTGGCGCGGCTGATGGCCCGGGCCATCCACAGGAGGTCCGCGACGTCCTCCGCCGACGGCGAGTCCGTACCAGCAAGCAATGCGGCCAAGCCCCGTGCCAGGGAATCGTCCTGCGGGCTCACCCTTCGTTCAGCGGCCGCATCAGGTGGTCCCTGACGAGGTCACGCTCCTCCGGATCGCTCCAGATGCTCTGCGCCACCCGCACCGCGTTCAGCAACTGGTCGTTCGCGAGTTCCGCTCCGTCGTCGTCCTGCTTCCGCAGGAACTCCATGATGAGCTGCTCGCGCACTTCCTCGGACGGCCCCTCGGACGCCGGCAGGTGCGCGGCCACGAGCCGTGCCAGCTTGGCCCGGTCCGGTTGGCGGATCTCCAGTCGGATGCAGCGCCGCAGGAAGGCCGGCGGGAACTCCCGTTCTTCGTTGCTCGTCATGATCACCACAGGGAACTCGTGGCAGCGGACCTGCCCGTGTCTCAATTCGACGGAGCCGTCGTGGTCAGACGTCATTACCTGGGCGGTAGGCCGGCTGAGACGGGTGAGTTCGGGGATGGTGAACTCACCCTCCTCGAACACATGGAGAAGGTCGTTCGGGAAGTCCAGGTCGCTCTTGTCGATCTCATCGATGAGCAGGACGCGAGGGGTGCGCCAGGGGAGCAGCGCCGTCCCCAACGGCCCCAGGCGCAGGTATCGGCCGATGTCGGGCGGCTCCACCGCGGCCGGCTCGGTGGTCCCGGGCCGGGACACCTCGACGAGTCGCTCCCGCAGACCGACGTCCTGGAGTCGGCCGATCGCGTCGTAGTGGTACTGGCCGTCCTGCATGGTGGTACGACTGGTGACCGGCCAGCGCAGTACGGGCCCGAGCCGCAGTTCCCGGGCGATGCTGTACGCCAAGGTCGACTTGCCGACTCCGGGCCGCCCGGTCACCAGCAGAGGTCGGCGAAGCATCATGGCCATGTTCACCAGGTGGATCTCCTCGCGGTCCGCCTGGTAGGTGACCGCCCTGAGCTGACGGCCGAGCCGGCGGTGCCCGTCCCGTTCCTCCCTCAAGGGGGGCGGCTCGGGCATCTCTTCGGACGCCGCCGAGGTGGAGAACGAACGCCACGGCGGCGCGGGCGGCAGCCGGTCGATGCCGTCGTGCGGTTCGGGAGCGCACCGGTAGAGCCACCAGTCCGGGTCCGGTGCCTCCGACGCCTCTCCCTCGCTCGGAGGCGTGATCGGGCCGCTGCTGCTGCCGCTGTTCGCCACGCTCATGCCGGTCCGCCGCTTCCTCTCGTTGCCTTCATGACTTCCGCGGACGCACGTCCGGCGCGGTCAGGGTCCCTTCCCGAGGGACACATTTGGGGTCGTCCCACAGAAGGGTCAGGTGGTTGTGCATGTCCTCGCTGTCGTCCTTGGCCGCCGCGCGCCGCCAGAGCCTGAGGTGATCGGGAAGTAAGGAGAACTGGGTGGCTGTCATCTCCCCGATGCGAGCCGCGAGTTCTTCGGGGTCGCCGTCGTCCCGTCGCCACATGATGAGGGGGATTCCCTCGCACACGGCTTCCTGGAGGGCGAGCGCTCGTTTCGGATTCTGTGGATCGTAGGCGAAGGCAAGAGCGAAAGAGGCGGCCTCCGGGTGGGTGTCGAGCCAGGCGCGCACTTCCCCGTCACGTCCTCGCAGACGCAGCACGTCGCCGTTCAGTTTGCTCGCGCGTGCCGATTCCAGAGCCAGCCAGGCGATTCTGTCGCACTGCTGTGCCGTGGTGGCCGGATCATGCAGAGCCTCCCACCGAAGGCTCCAGTCCCGGCGCCAGGACTGCCTCTCCATACGGTCCAAGGAGCGTATGACGACCGGGTACTTGTGTCCCAGAAGGTAGGTGTGGCCGTCGGTCAGCCAACGCTCCACCGGATGGCCGAGCAGGGACCACGGCAACAGGAACTCCACACGGACCTGGCCCGCGTCATCGAGGTGCGCTGTCAGGTCGGACCAGTCGGCGAGACAGGTACGGCCGAACCGCTTGAGTTCACCGAGACCGAATGTCCGTAGGGCCTCCCTCTTGCGGGGGTGGCTCAGACCGTCCTCCGTCCAGTCGAACAGGGCGGCGTCGACGGTGTACCTCTGTTTGCCCGGCGTCGTCTCCCGGAGACGGATCTGCAGAACCCGGCGCCCGCCCCGGGCCGTCGGCCGTCGGCCGCGGCCCGCGAGATCGGTCTTCGCCCCGGCGGGCAGCCCCAGTTCCTCGACCGCGAGGCTGACGTGGCTGCGCAGCATGGCCTGCTCCGTACCGGGCAGATCGGCGGCGAGCTCCGCAAGGAACCGCAGGACCAGGGGCGTGTCGGCGGACGGATCCGCGTCGGCCGCGGTGAACTCACGCGCGTCGCCCAGCCGTGCGACCATCCCGGACACGGATTCACTGCCCCGGAGCCCTGAGGGCTCGCCGGGGAGCAACGCCCTGCGCAGCGCTTCGCCGGCCACGGGCAGCGGCACGGTGTCCCTCATGGACTCGAGTTGGGCGACGATCGCCCGCAGTCTCGGCTTGGGGAGCCTTCCGGCGGGTGCCAGCTCGCTGACGACCCTGTCCAGCCGTGTCACCGCGGCCTCGTCCCCGCGCAGGAGGCGCAGGGTGTCGGCGAGAGCCCGCAGAGCGGCTCCGCGATCCCGGTGCCGGTCCATGGCACCGATCAGCGCGGCCACTTGGCTGCGGGGATCGGCGTGGTGCTCGACCACGAACGGGGCGGCGCTCCCGTCGAGGCGCTTACCCATGAGGAGCACGACCTGCCGGAAGAAGTCGGGATTGTGGAAGTCGGGGAATCCCACCAGTGCGCGCAACAACTCCTCGTAGGACCTGGCCGACCACTCGCCCCCGTCCGGCCGGATGCCGCTGGCTGTCGCTATGTCCTCCGGTTCGTGCCCCGGTCCTTCCTTCGGCACCGCCGTGGAACGGGGCCTGCCCCGCAGGCCGAGCCATGACCACGGCGAGCTACGGGTGCTGCCCGAACGGCCGGGCCCCGCGGACACACTCATTCCGGGTCCCTGATCATCGCGCCCAACGTGGCTGTGGCGGCATCGTCGGGACGCAGGACGGTGACGGCGTCGCGGAAGGCGGCGAGCGCGGCGGCACGCAGACGGTGGGTCTGGCAGCGCTCCACGATCTCCAGCAGGTGATCACGCGGATGGGCCCGGAAAGCGGGAGAGAAGCCCGCCTCCGGTTCCAAGGTGCTTCGCACCAGGCCGATCACCCGCCGCCGGAAGTCGGGGTCGTCCATGTCGGAGACCTGTTCGGCCACCCGCACGATGTCGATCGTGTCGGGAAAGACGCTGGGAGGGCTCTCCGGCACGGCTTCCACGGGCTTCGGCGCGGTGGGTGGGCCGTTCGTCGCGGAACTCAGGTTCGCCGGGGCGGCAGGAACAGGCTCCTGCTCGGCCGCCGCACCGGTGATGGGGCTGGTGGTGAAGGGGATCCCGGTGCCCGTGAGGACGAGGCGCCTGAGCGTGGAGTACGCGCGGGGCGACCGCACGATGCCGGAATGGCCGCCGGGGAGGACAGCGGTGTCGGGGAAGGTGCCGAGCGCGGAAGCAGGTGTCACCACGTTGTCGGTCTCGCCGGCGTAGACCGAGAACGGGATCGGACTCGTCCGGGCCGTTGTCTCCCGCGCGTTGACGATGTCACGCAGGACGATGCGCTGGGTATCAGCAATCTGTTGGTTCAGCGGCCTCAGCTGGCTTTCCTGCGGGTTGCGTGACAGCAATCCCCGACGCAGGGACAGGGCCAGCTGAGAGCCGTTGTTCGGGCAGGCGAAGAGCACGACTCGCCGGATACGGGCCAGGTCCCTGCCGCGTCCCTCGGCGAGCATCCGGGCCAGGAAGCGCTGGGCCACCAGCCCGCCCTGGCTGTGACAGACCAGCATCAGGCGGTCGAAGACCTCGGCTTCGGTGTCCAGGAACTCCTTCAAACTGTCGGCCACGGTGTCGAAAGCGGGAATCCTGCGCACGGGGACGACTTGCCACAGACGGGTGTCGTAGGTGAAGGGCAGTGCGGTGACGCCCTTCAGGCCGTCATCCTGCTCGATCGACGCGATGAGCGGATTCCACATCTCCGCCGATGAGCGGAAGCCGTGGACGAACACCACGCCCAGCCGTTCCTGCCTGTCCGCCGATCCCATCACAGCCCCCATGACGTCCGCCTGGGTGGTCAACCTACCCAAGAATGGCCCACTTTGGATCTCTCACGGAGAAGCCGGTCGGTATTGCCTTTCACCCCGGACTTCGTCTGCAACATCATGGAGGGATGACAACGAGATCCGTACAGGCCCGCTCCTTCGACGCCATCGCCGCCGCCTACGACGCGCACCGCCCCTCCTACCCGCCCGCCCTGTTCGACGCCGTCGAGGAGCTGGCCGGACTGCCGCTCGCCGGAGCCCGGGTCGCGGACGTCGGAGCGGGTACGGGTCTCGGCACGGCACGGCTGTACGAGCGCGGGGCCCGGGTCACGGCGGTGGAGCCGGGCGACGGGATGGCCGGGCAGTTCCGCCGGGGGCTGCCGGACGTGCCGCTGGTCCGGGGCGACGGGAACAACCTGCCGCTGCGGACCGGTTCCATGGACCTGATCACGTACGCCCAGGCGTGGCACTGGACCGACCCGGCCCGCTCGATCCCCGAGGTCCGCCGGGTGCTGCGCCCCGGCGGGGCGCTGGCGCTCTGGTGGAACGACGGCGACCCCGACGTGGAGTGGCTCGTCGACCAGGAGAACCGGATGCGGGTCTTCTTCGGGGCGGAGGTCCCCGCCGTCCCGTCCCACCGGGCCCGCTTCCGGGCCGCGCTGCCCGAGGGGCTCGACTTCCGCACCCGGCTGGTCGCGTGGAGCCGCCGCGTACCGGTCGACGCCCATGTCGCCAACCTGGCCACCCACTCCGACTTCCTGATCGGCGACCCGGTCGGGGTGCGTGACTTCTTCGACCGCGAACGGGCCCTGCTGACCGCGCTGTTTCCGGACGGCGAGGTCGAGGAGGCGTACCTCGTGAGTCTGGCCGTGGCCCACCCCTGAGCCCGGGGTCCGGGGTCCGGGGTGCGGGATCAGCCGTGGTCCAGATACGCCAGCACCGCCAGCACCCGGCGGTTGTCGTCGTCCGACGGGGGCAGGTCCAGCTTGCCGAAGATGTTCGACGTGTGCTTGGCCACCGCCCGCTCCGTGATCACCAACTGCGAGGCGATGGCGGCGTTGGAGCGGCCCTGGGCCACCAGCCCCATCACCTCCCGCTCGCGCGGGGTGAGGCCGCCCATCGGCTCGTCCCGCGAACGGCGCGACAGGAGCTGGGAGATGACCTGCGGATCCATCGCCGTGCCGCCCGCCGCCACCCGCCGTACCGCGTCGATGAACTGGTCCGCGTCGAAGACCCGGTCCTTCAGCAGATAGCCGATGCCGCCGTTGCCGTCGGCCAGCAGCTCCCGCGCGTACAACTGCTCCACGTGCTGAGAGAGCACCAGTACCGGAAGCCCCGGCCGCGCCCGGCGGGCGGCCAGGGCGCACTGGAGGCCCTCGTCGGTGTGGGACGGCGGGAGCCGGACGTCGACGACGGCGACGTCCGGCTCCAACTCCGCGAGTGCCTTGGTCAGTTCCGGCCCGGTCTCCACAGCCGCGGCGATCTCGAAGTCGTACGCCTCCAGCATGCGCACCAGGCCGTCGCGCAGCAGGAAGAGATCTTCGGCTAGGACAACTCGCAAGGAATCTCCATGGTCACCATGGTGGGACCGCCCGCGGGACTGCTGACGGCCAGGATGCCGTCGAATGTACCCAGTCGCCGTTCGATTCCGCTCAGCCCCGAGCCCGATCCGACGACCGCGCCGCCCCTGCCGTCGTCCGTCACGGAGATCCGCAGCATCCCCTCCGCGTGGTGCACGTCCACGTGGATCCGCTCCGCCTCCGCGTGCTTCACCGTGTTCGTCAGGGCCTCGCTGACCGCGAAGTACGCCGCCGACTCCACCGGGGCCTGTGCCCGCCCCGACAGCTCCACCGTCACCTCGGAGGCGACCGGCAGCCGCAGGGCCAGCGCCTTGACCGCGTCGCCGAGACCCCGCTCCGCCAGGACCGGCGGGTGGATGCCCCGGACCAGGTCCCGCAGTTCGGTGAGGGCCTCGGCGGAGGACTCCCGGGCCATCGCCAGCATCCTCTTCGCCTGCGCCGGGTCCTTCTCGATCAGCGCCTCGATCGTGCCCAGGTTCATGCCCATCGCGACCAGCCGCGCCTGCGCCCCGTCGTGCAGGTCCCGTTCGATGCGGCGCAGCTCGGACGCGGCGGTGTCCACGGCCTCGTGCCGGGTCTCGGTCAGCCGCTCGACGCGCTGGGCCAGCCTCTCGTCCCGGCTCGGCCCCAGCAGCGTACGGGCGAGCAGGAAGTGCGCCCGCAGCAGCGGTCCGGAGGCCCGCATCCCCAGGTGGAAGAGCACGACCCCCAGCGCCAGGGCCGAGATGCCCGTCGCCTGGCTGTCCACCGGCACGAACCCGTACCAGTACGGATCGTCCCGGAACACCCGCCACAGCCCCGCCGCCAGGACGAGGCCCTCCACCGGGTAGATCATCAGGGCCGCCGCCAGGACCGCCAGCACCGTGCCGGCCGTCATGTCCATCAGCAGCCACAGCAGGTCCCGCCAGGTCGCCGGGTCCTTCAGCATCAGCGTGGTGCGCTCCACCTGACCGGTGACACCCGTCCGCAGATCCTTCGGGAACGGCCGGTACGGGACCGGAATCCGTACGTATGACCACGTCGCCGCCCACAGCCGCCGCTGGTTGGCGTGCTTGCGGACCGCCTCCAGCACGACCGGGGTGGTGAACACGCCGACGCCCAGCAGGACGAAGACGATCGAGAGCACCGCGAGCACGAACAGAGTGATGGACGCCGCCAGCCCGGCCACCGACAGGAACAGTCCGCGCCCCGCCGCCGTCGCCGCCGGCCGCAGCCGTCCAGAGAACACCTTCATCGCGGGTCTCTCCCCCTCACCGGAGCCGGGCCGGTCCCGGTCCGGGTGCCAGTCTCACCCGGCCCCGCCCCGCCGCGTCAGCCGGTCCACCACCCGGCGGGGGTGTACCTGGCACCACCCCCCGACCCGCCCCCTACGCCTCCGCGACCGGGGGTTCCGGCGGCTGGGGCGGGCCGTGTCCGATTCCTAGATTCGAAGCGTCCCGATCACTTACCCGACGCTTACCTCCGGGGGAGAAACGCATGAGGCGCAATCTCGCCGCACGCATCGGCGTGTGGAGCACCCACCATCGCAGGACGGCCGTACTCGGCTGGCTGCTCTTCGTCGTGCTCGCCACGGGCATCGGCGGGGCCACCGGCATGGTCGAGATGACCGACGCGGAGAACGGCGCGGGCGAGTCCGCCCGCGCCGAGCAGATCCTCCTCGACGCCGGACTCGACAAGCCCGCGGGCGAACTCGTCATGGTCTCCGCCCCCGCCGCCGGCGACTGGAAGCCGGCCGCCGACGCCCTCGCCGACGCCCTGCGGGAGACCGGCGAAGCACAGAACATCGCCCCGCCCGTCGCCTCCGAGGACGGCAAGGACGCCCTGATCGCCTTCGAGATGAAGGGCGAGGCCGCCACCTCCTCCGATCGCGTCCAACCCGTCCTGGACGCGGTCGCCGCCGTGGGCGAGGACCACCCGGGCGCCGAGATCCACCAGTTCGGCGAGGCCAGCGCGGGCAAGTGGCTCGGCGACCTGCTGGCCGAGGACTTCAGGAAGGCCGAGTTCACCGCCGTACCCCTGGCCCTCGGCATCCTCCTCGTCGCCTTCGGCGCGGTCGTCGCCGCCCTGCTCCCGGTCGGGCTCGCCCTCACCGCGTGCATGGCCGCCTTCGGCCTCCTGTCCATCGCCAGCCACCAACTGCACCTGTTCCAGACCACGTACTCGGTGATGTTCCTGATGGGCTTCGCCGTCGGCGTCGACTACTGCCTCTTCTACCTGCGCCGCGAACGCGACGAACGCGCCGCCGGACGGGACGCCGAGACCGCCCTGCGCATCGCGGCCGCCACCAGCGGCCGGGCGGTGCTCGTCTCCGGCCTCACCGTGATGGTCGCGATGGGCGGCATGTTCCTCTCCGGGCTCCTGCTGTTCAAGGGCTTCGCGCTCGCCACGATCATCGTCGTGTTCATCGCCATGCTCGGCTCGGTCACCGTCCTGCCCGCCCTGCTCTCCTGGCTCGGCGACCGGATCGACGCGGGCCGCGTCCCGCTGCTGAACCGCCGTGCCCAGCACGGCCGGGCCGGCAGCGGCCGCATCGTCGGCCGGGTCCTGGGCCCCGTACTCGCCCGGCCCCGCGCCTTCGCCGTCGCCGCCGTCGTCCTGCTGCTCGCCCTCGCCGCGCCCGCCCTCGGCATGAAGACCGAATCGCTCGGCCTGGAGAAGCAGTTCGGCTCCGACTCGCAGCTCTCCATCGCCCACAGCCGCATCACCGAGAGCTTCCCCGGCGGCCCCGCCCCCGCCCTCGTCGTCGTCACCGCGCCCGACATCGCCGCCCCCGGGGTGACCGCGGCCCTCGACGGATTCGAGGACGTCACCGTCCACCGCGCCGAGAACGTCGCCGAGATCGAGATCCCCCTCCCGGGCGGCACCGCCGACCTCACCGAACTGCGCGAGAAGCGCCTGCCCGCCGCGTTCGACGGCACCGGGGCGAAGACCCACGTCACCGGGGAGACCGCCGGATCGGTCGACTTCAACGACCAGCTCCGGCGCGGCATCGTCCCGGTCTTCGCCTTCATCACGGCGGTCACCTTCCTGCTGATGCTGTTCTGCTTCCGCAGCTACGTCATCGCCGTGACGTCCATCGTCCTCAACCTGCTCTCGGTGGCCGCCTCCTACGGTGTGATGACCGCCGTCTTCCAGCACGGCTGGGGCGCGTCGCTCATCGGCTCGGAGGGGGTCGGCGCGATCGAGGCGTGGATGCCGCTGTTCGTCCTCGTCGTCCTGTTCGGCCTGTCGATGGACTACCACGTGTTCGTCGTCTCCCGGATCCGGGAGGCGCGCGGCGGCGGCCTGGACAACCGGGCCGCGATCGAGACCGGCATCCGGCGCACCGCCGGGGCGGTCACCGGAGCGGCGGCCATCATGGTGGCGGTGTTCGCGGTGTTCGGCACCCTGTCCATGCAGGACATGCAGCAGATGGGCGTCGGCCTCGCGGTCGCGGTGCTGCTGGACGCCACCGTCGTACGGATGGTGCTGCTGCCCTCCGTGATGCTGCTTCTGGGCGAGCGCAACTGGCGCACCCCGCGCGGCCTTTCGCGCCTGCCGGGCCTGGAGGAGGAGAACCATGAGGGATATGGCGAGCAGGCCGCACCGGTGAGCACCTCCGCCCCGGTGAGTCCCCCCGCTCCGGCGGGCCGGAGGCTCTGAGACGCCCGGACGGCCCCGGACCACGGTGAGGAGGAACCGTGGTCCGGGGCCGCCGGACGTTCCGGGTGGGCCGAGCGGGTCAGGGCGTGTACTTGTACCCGACCCGCCGGACCGTCTGGATCGAACGGCGGTACTCCGCACCGAGCTTGCGGCGCAGCCGGGCGACATGGACGTCGACGGTGCGCCCGTCGCCCACGTGCCCGTATCCCCACACCGTCGTCACCAACTGGTCGCGGGTGTGCACCCGGTGCGGATGCGCCACCAGATGGGACAGCAGCTCGAACTCCAGGTACGTGAGGTCGAGGGCGACGCCGTCGACCGAAGCCGTACGCCGGGTGGCGTCGATCCGGACCGGACCGGCGGGCGCCCCCTCGTCGGCCGCCCGGTCGGGCTCCGGCTGCTGGGGGAACGGCGAGCCGCCCGGCCGGAGCCGGGAGGCCGCGACGGCTCCCGCGAGCGCCGGCTGCTGGTCGGCCGGCACGAGCACCAGGTAGCCGATCATCGGCGGCTGACCGGGCAGGGTGGGCAGGGTGTGCTGCGGGGCGGGCAGCCAGGTGGCCCCGGGCGGGAGGAAGTCCGCCACGTCGGCCGGTGCGGCGACCTCGTCACGGTCGACCGCGCGCAGCCGGTGCCGGTTCGGGTGGGCGGGGAGGGAGCGGGCGGTGGGACGGGCCGCAGCGGCCGCCGGGGGCGCCGCGGTGGCGGCGGACGCGGCGGAGAAGGGACGGGTGTTCGCCATGAGGGTCAGCTCTTTCGCGCGAGGAGTCGTCAGGGACGGACTTGCGTCGTGCGCGCGGACCGAAGGCCGGGGTGAGCGGCTTTAGTGGGCCTGCGCGTTCCACGCGCGGCAACACACCCGGTCGAAATCATGGTGCTGACGGGAAGGCCAGAACGGTTCGAGGTCGCTGCGACCCGACGCGATGTGCTGGTAGCTGGCCATGTGCTCCATTGAAGCAGACATCGCGGCCGTGCATCAGACTCCTCTCACCCGTCGATACGGACCCTTTGCGTAACCTTCCTCACGCCCGGCCGTACGCCCGGCCTCATGCCCGGCCGTCACCGCCCACGCGGAAGGGGCCCGCCGGCGAACCGGCGGGCCCCTCGTCACGTGGTCGGCGTCGGGATCAGACCTGGCCGGCCTTCTCCAGCGCGGTGCAGCAGGTGTCGACCATCAGCCGTGTGACGACGTACGGGTCGACGTTGGCGTTGGGCCGGCGGTCCTCGATGTAACCCTTCCGGTCCTGCTCGACCTGCCACGGGATACGGACCGAGGCGCCGCGGTTGGAGACGCCGTAGCTGTACTCGTTCCACGGGGCGGTCTCGTGCAGGCCGGTGAGCCGGTCGTCGATGCCCGCGCCGTAGTTCTTCACGTGGTCCAGCGGCTTGGAGCCCTCGCCCAGCGACTCGCACGCGGTGATGATCGCGTCGTAGCCCTCGCGCATGGCGCGGGTGGAGAAGTTGGTGTGCGCGCCGGCTCCGTTCCAGTCGCCCTTGACCGGCTTCGGGTCCAGGGTGGCGGACACGTCGAAGTCCTCGGCGGTGCGGTAGAGCAGCCAACGGGCCACCCACAGCTGGTCGGAGACCTCCAGCGGGGACAGCGGGCCCACCTGGAACTCCCACTGGCCGGGCATGACCTCGGCGTTGATGCCGGAGATGCCGAGCCCCGCCGTCAGGCAGTTGTCGAGGTGCTTCTCCACGATGTCGCGGCCGAAGATCTCGTCAGCGCCGACGCCGCAGTAGTAGCCGCCCTGCGCGGCCGGGAAGCCGCCCTCGGGGAAGCCGAGCGGCCGGTGGCCGTCGAAGAAGGTGTACTCCTGCTCGATGCCGAAGATCGGGTCCTGGCCCGCGAACCGCTCGGCGAGCGGGCGCAGCGCGGCACGCGTGTTGGACTCGTGAGGCGTCATGTCGATGTTGAAGACCTCGCACAGGACGAGGATGTCCGCGCCGCCGCGGATCGGGTCCGGACAGGTGAAGACGGGCTTCAGCACCCGGTCGGACGCGTGGCCCTCGGCCTGGTTGGTGCTGGAGCCGTCGAAGCCCCAGATGGGCAGATCCGCCACGTCTCCCGACGGAGCACCGTCCATGATCTTCGTCTTGGAGCGAAGCTTGGCGGTCGGCTCGGTGCCGTCGATCCAGATGTACTCAGCCTTGAACGTCACGGACGCCATCCTTTGCGGGTGCAGCGGTCTATGCGGCGCAGCTTGGCAAGACGCGATTTCCCGTCCGTTGCCCTGATGTGAACCCCGTGTTACCGAGGTTTCCTTCGTTGGAGGAGAGCCGCGTCGGGACCGTCGTCCGCCGCTCGTCGAATCCCTCCGCGTCGTATACGGGGTTCACGTGCACCACTGTCCGCCGCGCCCGGCACACTGGCTCCATGGACTCAGCTCCCGGCACCACCGCACCCCTGCGCATCGGCCTCCTCGGCACCGGCCCCTGGGCACGCGAGACCCAGGCCCCCGCGCTGGCCGCCCATCCCGGCGTCGAGCTGAGCGGGGTGTGGGGCCGCCGGGCCGAGGCGGCCGACGCCCTCGCCGCCGCCCACGGCACTCGCGCGTACACGGGCGAGACGGGCATCGACGCGCTGCTGGAGGCGAGCGACGCGGTGGCCTTCGCGCTGCCGCCGGACGTCCAGGCCCCGCTCGCGGTCCGGGCCGCGGAGGCGGGCTGCCACCTCCTGATGGACAAGCCGGTCGCCACGACGGTGGAGGGGGCCCGTGCGGTCGCCGTGGCGGCGGAGA
The DNA here is from genome assembly GCF_041435495.1 of Streptomyces sp. NBC_01116. NCBI lineage: Bacteria > Bacillati > Actinomycetota > Actinomycetes > Kitasatosporales > Streptomycetaceae > Streptomyces > Streptomyces sp. NBC_01116. Next base: position 2,169,745 of record NZ_CP108644.1, on the reverse strand, counting down.
AGGCGACAGTGGCCTCGGTCGTCTTCTGCACGCTCCGGTTCGCGCCCGAGACCGCCGCGTGGATCGCCGAACAGGCCGCGGCGGGCGGCTGGTTCACCGCCCGCGCCCAGTGGCTGGGATCGCTCTACGCCGAGGGTTCGACCAGCGAGTACGCGGACTCCCCGTGGCGGCGCGAGAAGGGCGGCCTGTGGGACGTCGGCCCGCACGCGCTCTCCGTGCTGATCCCGGTCCTGGGCGACGTCGAGCACCTGACCGCCGCCCCGGGGCCGTCCGGCACCACCCACCTGATCCTGCGCCACACCTCCGGCGCCTCCAGCACGGTGACCCTCGGGCTGGGCGCCCCGCCCGGCGCTGCGGGCGTCGAGATCGAGTTCCGGGGCGAGCGGGGCACGGCGTCGGCCCCCGGCTGGGACGGCGCCCGGACCGCGTTCCGGGGGGCGGTGGACGCCCTGGCCGAAGCGGTACGCACGGGGGTGCCGCACGCCTGCGACGCGCGGTTCGGCCTCCGCCTCACGGAGCTGCTGGTGGCGGCGGAGACGCAGGCGCGGGCGGACTGACCGGCAAAGACGCGGGCACACCGGACTGACCGGCGGAGACACGGGCGCGGGCGGACTGACCGGATAGAGACGCAGGCGCGGGCCGGCTGACCGGTAAAGACGCGGGCACACCGGACTGACCGGCGGAGACACGGGCGCGGGCGGACTGACCGGATAGAGACGTAGGCGCGGGCCGGCTGACCGGCAAGGCCACGGGCGCTGGCGCAGCCGGGCCGACCGGCGGGGGCGCGGGTCTCGGCCGTGCTGCACCCCGCGCCCCCGTCGGCTCACCCCGGCGGCAGGGCCCGGCACAGGGCCTCCAACGCCTCCGGGTAGGCGGACTCGGCGGGCGTCGCGTACCCGACGACGAGCCCGTCCCGGAGGTCCTCCGCCTGCCCCGCCCGGCCCGCGCCCGGGTGCAGGTAGTCGGCGAGGCCCTCCACCGCCAGCCCCTGCCAGGCCGCCGCCCGGACCGCCGAACGCTCGGTGCCGGGCGGCAGCTCCAGCACCGCGTGCAGACCGGCCGCGATCCCGGTGACCCGGACGTGCGGGGCCCGCCGCTCCAGGGCCGTCACCAGCTGGTCCCGGCGGCGGCGGTGGCGCTGCCGCATCCGGCGGACCTGCCGGTCGTACGCCCCCGACTCGACGAAGTCCGCGAGCGTCAGCTGCTCGGTGGCGCTGGAGAACTGCTCCCGCTCGCCCTTCGCCGCGACGACGGGGCCGACGAGCCGCTGCGGCAGCACCAGCCAGCCGATCCGGAGGGCGGGGGACAGGCTCTTGCTCACCGACCCGACCAGCACCACGTGCTCGGGGTCGAGCCCCTGGACGGCGCCCACGGGCTGGCGGTCGTAGCGGAACTCCCCGTCGTAGTCGTCCTCCACGACGAGCCCGCCGGTGGCCCGGGCCCAGTCGACGACGGCCGCCCGCCGCGCGGGGTGCAGCGGCCCGCCGGTGGGGAACTGGTGGGCGGGCGTGAGGAGTACGGCACGGTCGTGGCGGGTGAGCCCGTCGACCCGGGCGCCGTCCGCGTCCACGCCGAGCGGCCGGGTGCCGACGCCGTGGGAGGCGAGCAGCGCGCGGTGGAAGGGCAGGCCGTACCCCTCCGCCGCCCAGGGACCGCCCACCACCTCCGCCAGCAGCCGCAGCCCGTGCGCCGCCCCCGAGCACACCACGATCCGCTCCGGCGCGGCCCGCACCCCGCGCACCCGGGCCAGATAACCGGCCAGGGCCCGCCGCAGCTCGGGCCGCCCGTGCGGATCGCCGGGCCCGAACGCGTCGTCGGGGGCGGCGGCGAGAGCGCGCCGCGCCGAGGCCAGCCAGGCGGTGCGCGGGAAGACCGAGGGGTCCGGCTGCCCCTGGACCAGGTCAAGGACCGGGCGGGCGGCGCGCTCGGGGGTGCGCGGCCGGTGGACGGGGGTGACCGGGACGGCCCGCTCGGCGACCCGCGTCCCCGAGCCCTGCCGGGCGGCCAGCCATCCCTCCGCGACCAGCTCGGCGTACGCGTCGGCGACGGTGTTGCGGGCGAGGCCCAGATCGGCGGCGAGGGAACGGTAGGGCGGCAGCCGGGCGCCGGGGGCGAGCCGTCCGCTGCGCACGGCCTCGCGCAGCGCCGCCATCAGCAGGGCCCGGCGGTTGCCCGTGCCGGAGAGTTCCAGCGGCAGATCGCTGCCCAGGATCTCCGCCGAATTGACCCATGAATCCGTCATCGAAATGCACCCCGTACCCAGTCGCCTGTCGCCCTAGATTCGTACCCATGACGACGACGGAGATCAAGACGAACGACCGCACCACCACCCCGGCCACCACCGTCCGGAGCAACAGCGCCACCGGCCGGCTCGACTTCGCGAAGAGCGCCCCGAAGGTCTTCCGGGCCGTGATCGGCCTGGACGCGGCGGCCCGCGCGGGCCTGGACCCGACGCTGGTCGAGCTGGTCCAGATCCGCGCCTCGCACCTGAACCGCTGCGCGTACTGCCTGCACATGCACACCACGGACGCGCGCAAGGCGGGCGAGAGCGAGGAGCGCCTGCACATGGTCGCGGTGTGGCAGGAGGCGGACCACTTCTTCACCGGGCGGGAGCAGGCCGCCCTGGCCCTCACGGACGCGGTCACCCGGATCGGGGACGCCGGCGTACCGGACGAGGTCTACGACCGGGCGGCGGCCCACTTCGACGAGGAGGAGCTGGCCCACCTGCTGGCCCTGATCCTCACGATCAACACCTGGAACCGCATCGCCCTGGCCACCGCCAGGCGCGCGGGCACGGACGAACGCTGACGCCGTGCCGCTGGAAGCCGGGGCGGCGGCCGGGATCAACCGCCGCCCGGACGCGTTCCTGGACCGGCTGCCGGGCGGCTCCCGGCGCGGGGACGGCGTCCGCTACCGCCCCAACGCGTCCCGCACCGCTTCCTCGCTCCGCGCCACCACGGCCGTACCGTCCTCGGCGGTGATGATCGGCCGCTGGATCAGCTTCGGGTGCTCCGACAGCGCGACGATCCACCGCTCCCGCGAGCCGGCCTCCCGCGGCCAGTCCTTCAGCCCCAGCTCCTTCGCCGCCGCCTCCCGCGTCCGCGTGATGTCCCAGGGCTCCAGACCGAGCCGGTCCAGCACGGCCCGGATCTCCTCGGGCGAGGGCACGTCCTCCAAGTAGCGGCGGACGGTGTACTCGGCCCCTTCCGCGTCGAGCAGGGTGAGCGCGCCGCGGCACTTCGAACAGGCCGGATTGATCCAGATCTCCATGGGGCCGAGGTTACGCGAGGGACTGCCGAAATAGGCTCTGGCCAGGGGCGATTGTCAGTGGGGGGCAGTAAAATGGAGGGAGTTCGTGAGGGTTCCACCACGCTGCCAGGAGGATGCCGAATGGCTGTTGCCACGGTCACGACCGAGCCGCTCGACCGACAGCTCCCGATGCCCTTCCACCCGCCGCTCCCCACCCCGCCGCCGAAGAAGCGACTGCCCGCGGGCCGCCCCCGCGAGTGGTACGTCTCCCACAACCGCCGGCTCAAGGCCATGCGCCTGGCCATCGCCCTGCTCGACAGCGGGGTCTACCAGCCCTCCAGCGCCGGCAACCACCGGATAAGGATCACGGCCGAGCGTCTGGGCATCCACCCGCCGTCCGACACCACCTGCCGCATGGTCCGCGCCCTGATCCGCTACGGACGCTGACCGGACCAGCTCCGGACCCGAGTGGACCGGACCGGCGTAGACCGGACCGGACCGCCGATCGACCTGTACCTCCGGCCTGTTCGTCGGGCCGGAGGTCGCGGGTGTCCCCGGTCGGGGCGGCCCGTGTCGGTCGGACGGCGGTGCGGCCGGGGTGCGTCAGAGGTGGCGCCGGGGTGCGTCAGAGGTGGCGCCCCATCACCTCGGACAGGCGCGTCAGCTCGTCGCCACCGTGGCCCAGGCCGATCGCGCGGCGGGTCAGGCCCTCCGCGGCACGCATGACGCTCGCGTCGATGCCGTGGGCCTCGGAGGCGTGGACGGCACCGAGCACGGGGGCTCCTGACACATCGCACCTCCTCGGTCGTCCGTCGTGCCGGCCGTCCCCCTCGGACCGCCCGGCCCCGCGCTCACAGGTTCTCCCGCGGGCCGCGAGCCGCCAAGTACCCACAAAAAGGTGGCTACTCTCCGGAGGGCGGGACACTCAGGCCTGGTCGCCCTTGCGCGGGCGCAGCATGACGGCCGCCACGGCCGCCGTGACGACCAGGCCGAGCGTCGCGGTCGCCGCCACCGCGGCGAAGCCGCGGTCGTAGGCGTGGCGGGCGGCGGCCAGCACGGCGTCCGCGGTCGCCGGCGGCAGGTGCGCCATGAGTTCCTGGGCCGAGGTGAACGACTCTCCCACCGTCTCCTGCCGGCCGGCGCCGAGGCCGGGCACCGTCGGGACGGCGGTGCCGTACACGAGGGTCATGACGCTGCCGAGGACCGCGACGCCGAGGCCCGCGCCGAGTTCGAAGGAGGTCTCCTGGACGGCGGCGGCCTCCCCCGAGCGTTCGGGCCGGGCCGCGCCCATGATGACGTCGGCGCCCAGCGTCATCACGATGCCCGCGCCGAATCCCGCGACGAGCAGGGCCGGGAGCAGTGTTCCGTACCGGCCCGGGTCGCCGAGGACGGCGATGACCGCGTACGCGAGGGCGAACAGCAGCAGCGCCGCGGTGAGCGTCACGCGGTTGCCCCAACGGCTCGCCGACGCGGGCGCGGTGACGGCGCCGACGGCGTTGGCCGCGGCCAACGGCATCAGGGCGAGTCCGGCGTGCAGGGGCTGGTAGCCGCCCACCTGCTGGAGCCACTGGGTGAGGAAGAACAGCAGGGCGACGTAGCCGCCGAAACAGCCGATCACGCAGAGGACGGCGGCGGAGAAGCGCCGCTCGGAGAAGAGCGAGAGGTCCAACAGTGGTTCTTCCAGGCGTTGTTGACGGCGCACGAAGAGGAGCAGCAGTGCCGTGCCGCCGAGCGCCGTGACCAGGAAGGCGCCGTTGATCCCCGCGTGTTCGCCGGCCTGCTTCAGGGCGTACACGACACCGGCCAGGCCGACGACGGAGAGCACCACGCTCAGCAGGTCCCAGCGTCGGGGCACGGGGTTCCTCGACTCCGGGATCACGCGCGCCCCCACGACGAGGAGGACGGCGGCGACGGGCACGTTCACCAGGAAGACGGCCCCCCAGCCCCACCGTTCGGAGACCAGCCCGCCGATCAGCGGCCCGACCGTCGCCCCGACGCTGTGCGCGGAGGTCCACACACCGATCGCGAAGGCCCGCTCGCGGCTGTCGGTGAAGGTGACCCTGATGATCGCCACCGTCGAAGCCATGATCATCGCCGCGCTGACGCCCAGGGCCGCGCGTGCGGGGATGAGTTGCGCGGTGCTCACCGCGAAGGAGCACGCCAGCGAGGACAGCCCGAAGGCGAGAAGGCCGCTGAGCACCATCCGGCGCCGGCCGATCCGGTCGCCCAGGGTTCCGCAGGTGACCAGCGTGGCGGCGAGCGCCAGGGAGTACACGTCGACGATCCACAGCACCTGCGCCGCACCGGGCCGGAGGTCCCGGCTCACGCTCGGCATGGCGACGTGCAGCACGGTGAGGTCGACCCCGGACAGGAAGAGGCTGCCCGCCACCACGACCAGCACCGCCCACCGGCGCCGTGACGAGGAGGGCGGCCGGCCGGTCTCCGCCGCCGGGCCTTCCGCTGCGGGCGCTTGACTGTTCGGCATGCGGCCAGTCCAGTGGGTACCCACACATGGTGCAAGTACGGTCTTTTCTGTCCCCTACTGCCTGTTCGTATACCGATGGAGGTCAGCGGTGCGCACGACGACCAAGGAGAACCCGGAGTACTGCGCGGTCGAGTCCGCCATGGAGGTGCTCGGGGGCCGCTGGAAGCTGGCCATCCTCAAGACGCTCGTTCCGGGGACTCTGCGCTTCGGCGAGATCCGGCGCGCGCTCCCGGCCATCACCCAGCGCATGCTGACCCGCCAGCTCCGGGAGCTGGAGGCCGACGGTCTGGTGACGCGGACGGTGTACCGGGAAGTCCCGCCGCGTGTGGAGTACACCCTGACCGACGCCGGGCAGCGGCTGGACGCGATCATGGACCAGCTCGACACCTGGGGCCGGTGGTACCAGGAGACGGTCCACCGGCCGGAGTCGGCCGCGGACGTGCCCTGAGACCCGAGGACGGCTGTCCCACCGGGGCCGACAAACGCCTCGAACACCGTGCCGGTTCCCTCTACTGTGACCGGGTGACAACCCAGGTGATCGTGCTCAACGGCGGCTCCAGCTCCGGCAAGTCCGGCATCGTCCGCTGCCTCCAGGCGGAACTGCCGGACCCGTGGCTCGCCGCCGCGATCGACGCTTTCGTCGATGCGATGCCCGCGTCCCTGCGCACGTCGGACGCGGGCATCGCGTTCGCCGAGGACGGCGGCGTGAGCGTCGGGCCGGAGTTCCGGAAGCTGGAGGCCGCGTGGCGCGAGGGTGTCGCGGCGATGGTCCGGGCGGGCGCCCGGGTCATCGTCGACGACGTGTTCCTCGGCGGCCCCGCCTCCCAGGAACCGTGGCGGAGGGCGCTGGCCGGACTGGACGTGCTGTGGGTCGGCGTCCGGTGCTCGGGCGCGGTCGCCGAGGCCCGCGAGACCGCCCGGGGGGACCGCCCCCGGGGCATGGCGGCGGCGCAGGCGGAGACGGTCCACCGGGGCGTGGTGTACGACCTGGAGGTGGACACCACGCACGCGGAGTCCCTGGCCTGCGCGAGAACGATCGCCGCCCACCTCACGTGACCGGCCCGGTCGGCCCGGCCCCACCTCACCCGCACATACCGGCCCCGCACCACCGCACCCGTACACACCGCACCCGTACACACCGGCCCGCGCACGGGCCGCCGAAACAGTGGAGAGCGATGACCGACCTGTGGACCGGCGAGCGAGTACGCCTGCGAGGCGTCGAACCGCAGGACTGGGAGGGCTTCCGGGCCCTGGCCCTGCACACCGTGGACGCCCGCAACGCCGATGTGGTCGAGCCGCCCCGCTCGGACGAGAGCTTCCGCGCCTGGGCCACCGAGCGCGCCGGCCGCCCTCCGAACCCGGCCGCGTACCAACTGGTCATCGAGACCCGCTTCGAGCACGCCTTCGTCGGAGCGGTGTCGGTCGGCGAGACGGACGCCCGGGCGGGCCGCTTCCGTACGGGCATCGAGGTCACCCGGGAACACCGCCGCCAGGGGTACGCGGCCGAGGCCTCCGAACTGGTCCTCACCTACATGTTCGCCGAACAGCGCAGCCACAAGTGCGAGGTGGAGGTCTACGCCTTCAACGACGCCTCCCTGGCCCTCTACCGCAAGCTCGGCTTCGTGGAGGAGGGGCGCCTGCGCCAGCACGAGTTCTTCGCGGGCGCGTACCACGACGTGGTCCTGCTGGGCATCACGGCGGACGAGTACTGGGCGGGGCGGGCGCGGCCTTCGCTGCGGTGAGGGCGGGTGGGGCGACCCGGTCCTGACGAGGGCCGCCCCCGAGCCGGATCCCGCGCGACTGATGGCCGTGGTGGTAGGTGAGCAGCCGGGGCGGCGGTTTGGGGAGGAAGGACGTGGTCTTCTCCGGGACGCGCACGCCCTGGGCGGCCAGCCGCCAGATGTCGTCCTCGGTGGGCGGGGCCAGCAGGACGAGCGTGCCGGAGGCGACGGAGCCGGGTTCGCCGTCGCCGTCGTGCAGATGGCGGACCGGCCGGGCCCCGGCGGGCGGACGCCAGACCCCCTCGATGAACAGGCACTGCAACACCGCCGCGTCCAGCCGCCGCCAGGCGCCGGGACGCCCGGCCAGCGCGCGGAGCAGGGGTTCCGGGCGCGGCCGGGTGAGGGAGTAGCGGCGGCCGTCCCCGACGAGGATCAGCTCCCCGGGCCGCGGGGGCCGGCGCGTCGCCGGGTCCAGCTCCGCCACGTCCGCCACGTCGGCGGCCCGCGCCGCGGCCTCCCGGGGCGTCAGGTCCGGCAGGTAGCGGTGGATGGCCCGCAGCCCGAGCGGGGTGCGGGCGCTGTCGACGACGAGGGCCGGCAGCCGGTCCCAGGGCCCGGGGCGCCCGCCGCGCCGCCGCCGCAGCTCCCACGCCGCGGCGTACCGGTGGTGGCCGTCCGCGATCAGGACGCTGCGGGTAGCCAGATCCGCGGCCAGTTCCCGCTGCTGCCCCGGATCGTGCAGCCGCCACAGGGTGTGCCGGATTCCGTCCGCCCCGGTCACGACGGTGTCCGGGGCCGACGCGGTGGCCCGCCGCAGCACCGCGTCGGTGGCCGGGGCGTCGCGGCAGACCAGCAGGACCGGCTCGGGATTGCCGCCGACGAGCGCGGTGATCCGGTGCTGGGCCCGCACCTTGGCGGCCAGCACGTGCTCGTGCGGCAGCACCGCGGCGTGCGAGGCCGCCAGGTCCAGCGCACCGACCACCCCGCGCTGGAGCAGCGCGTCACCGCGGTGCTGCTCCAGCACGTAGAAGGCGGGTGTGCGGTCGCGGGACAGGGCGGAGGCCGAGCGCCGGATGCCCCGGAAGGGGTGCAGGACCGTGCCGGGCGGGACCGCCCCGCCCGCCGGGCCGGGGGCGGCGCGGTGCGTCGGCCGTGCGGGCGGGCTCGGATGCGTGCTCACGTCAGGGACGCCCGCGTCGCTGTCCGCGCAGTGCGGTGAACGCGTCGTCGATGTGCTTCAGCACGCTCGCCACGTGCGGCAGGCCGAGCGGGTCGTCGGACGCCAGTGCCTCCTCCTGCTCCTCGGCGGTGTCGCCGTACAGCATGCTGGTGGCCGCCTTGAAGCGCAGGGCGCCCTCGTCGTCGCCGAGGTGGTGTCCGGCCAGGACCAGCACGCCGTACGCGTCCAGGAGATGGCGCTGGAGGGAGGGGGAGTCGGTGACGCCGAGCGTGGCCAGCCGCTCCCGGAGCGGCTCGAAGTCGGGGTAGACGTAGAACCCTCCGGTGGGCGGGCGGCAGAGCGCCCCGGCGGCGGTGACGATCCGGTGGACCTCCCGGGCCAGCACCCCGTGCAGCCGGGCACAGGCGGCGAGCCGGGCGCGGATCTCCGGGGGCTCGTCGAAGGCGTACGCCGCGACCTCCTGCATCGGGCCGGCCAGGGTCGACCAGACCTCGCTGGCCACCGAGACCACGCCGTCGCGGATCCGCTCGCCCCACGCGTCGCCCGGCAGCCGGCAGGCGCCGATCCGCCAGCCCCCCAGCGCCAGGGACTTGGAGAGGCCGGTGGTGACGACCGTGCGGTGCGGGGCCACTTCCGCCGGGCTGAGGAACGGGGTGGCCGGATCGTGCACGATGTCCCGGTAGATCTCGTCCGAGACGATGACGAGGTCCAGCTCCTCGGCGACCGCGCAGAGCTCGCGCACCAGCTCCGGCGGGGCGAGGGTGCCCGTCGGGTTGTCCGGCAGGGTCAGGATCACGGTGCGCGGGTCACCTCCCGACGCACGGGCGGCGCGGACGGTCTCGCGCAGGGCGACCGGGTCGGGCACGCCGCCGCACACGGCCGGGATCGGCACGCCGTACGCCTTCCGGCCCGCGAGCCGGGCCTGCGGCGCGTAGGAGTTCCAGGCCGGGCGGGGCAGCAGCACATCGCCGGGCAGCACGTGCTGAAGGGCCATCAGCAGGGGTTTGCTGCCGGGGCCGACGACGATCTGGTCGGCGGTGGTGGGCAGCCCGCGCCGCTCGAAGTAGCCGGCGAGGGCACGGCGGACGTCGGGGCTTCCGGCCACCGGGCCGTAGGCGTTGCGGTGCGCGCCGCGGGCCAGGGCTTCGGCGAGGGGGCCGAAGGCGGGCAGCCGCGACTCGCCGAAGCCCAGGTGCACGATGTCCTCGCCGGCCGCGCGGCGTTCGGCCACCAGCTGGTTGAGGGCGAGGTTGGGCGAGGTGCGCCAGGCCGGTGTCTCAGGCATGGACCAGCTCCTGCTCCAGGATCCGCGCGTCCAGGTCCGCGGAGAAGGGGAGCGGCGAGCCCTTGACGGCCGCGGCGATGTCGGCCGGGGTGTCGGCGGCGAGCCGGAGGTCGTCCAGCCAGGCGGCGCTGTCCGAGTAGTGCGCGCGGAACGGGCGGCCCACGAGCCGGGGGTCGCGGGCCTGGAGCAACCGCAGCTGGAAGAAGCGGCCCTGCGCCGTCTCCTCGACCCCGTCGACCAGGACCTTCCCGGGCGTGGCGGACATGACGGGCCCCCGCACGGTGCGTGCCAGACCGGGGAGCGTGCGGTAGGCGGTGCGGAAGATCTCGTGCGCACGGGCGAGCGGCACCTTGAAGTAGTCGTACGGGCCGGTGTCCCGCTCCACGAACGTGTAGTAGGGCACGGCGCCGACGGCCAGTTCGGCCCGCCACAGGGCGCTCCACGCCTCCGCGTCGTCGTTGACGTGCGCGACCATGGGCGCCTGGCAGTAGGCGAGCGCGCCGGTGGAACGGATCCGGGCCACGGCCCGGCGCGCCGTCTCGGACTCCAGCTCGCGCGGGTGCGTGAAGTGCATCATGACGGCGAGGTTGCGGCCGGAGGCGACGACCTGCTCGAACAGCCGCAGGACCTCGTCGGCGTCCGCGTCGGTGGTGAAGCGCTGCGGCCAGTACGCGACGGACTTCGTGCCGATCCGCACGGTGCGCACGGTGTCCACGGCGAGCAGCGGCTCCAGGTGGCTGCGGAGCCGGTCCGTCGACATGATCATCGGGTCGCCGCCGGTCACCAGGACGTCGTCCACCTCGGGGTGGTGGCCCAGGTACTCGACGAGACCGCCGGGGTCGGGGGCGGCGAAGCGGAGGTCGGCGTCGCCGACGAACTGGGCCCAGCGGAAGCAGTAGGTGCAGTAGGAGTGGCAGGTCTGGCCCTGGCCGGGGAAGTACAGGACCGTCTCGCGGTACTTGTGCTGGATGCCGGGGACCTGGTCGCCGTCGAGGGTCGGTACGTTGAGCTGCTTCTGGCCGGAGGGGTGCGGGTTGAGCCCGCTGCGGATCTGCTGCACGGCCAGGCGCAGCTCCTTCTTGCGGGTGGGGTCGTCGACGAGAGGGGCCAGCCGCTGCTCGTCCTCGCCCGTCAGCATGCCGCTCTGCGGGAACACCATCTGGAAGATCGGGTCGTCCGGAACATTGTCCCAGTCGACGAGTTCCGACAGGACGTATTCGTTGACGCGGAAGGGCAGCACGCTCGACAGGACGCGGATGGAACGAGCGATGTTCCCGGGGATTCCGAACCGGTCGGCGATTTCGTCGACATGGCGTGCACCGAATGCTCGGAAGCGCTCTTTTTCCCATACGGTGGGGGATATCGAGGGCATGCGACTTCCTCCTGCTGGGGTGGTGAGAAGGTTGGTGACTTATCCACCCTAGAAGCCGGCGGCCGACCACCGGTAGGAGAATCGGTGGTCGGCCGATAGGCGCTCGCGATGCCCGAATAACGAATCGCGCGGGGTTTCGCGCGGCGGGGCGTGCGAGACCTCGCGCGGAGCCCGCCCGAGGAGGTCAGGCGTTCGCGCCCTGCCGGTCCACCTCGGCCAGCGCCCTGGGCGTGACGGTCCGCAGGAACGGGACGATGATCACCAGGGTGGCGACGGTGAAGACCATGAAGGCGGCCCGGATGCCGAACCACTCGGCGAGCACGCCCACGAGTCCGGCCCCCACCGGCATGGCCCCCCAGCTGAAGAGGCGGGCCGCGGCGTTGTAGCGGCCGAGCATGCCGCCGTCGACGAGCCGCTGGCTGATGGTGCGGGAGTTGACCGTCCAGAGGATGCCGCCCATACCGCCGAGGAAGGCGCCGGTGGCGACGACCCACAGATCGGTGGAGAAGACGGGCGTGGCCACCATGGCGGCGGTGCCGAGCAGATCGGCGAACATCGACCACCGGCGGCCCAGCAGCCGGTTGATGGTGGTGACGGTGAGCGCGCCGAGCAGGCCGCCGGCGCCCAGAGCGCTGAGCAGGATGCCGTAACCGCGGGCGTCGAGGCCCATGTGGGCCGTGGCGATCAGCGGCATCAGGGCCAGCCAGGCACCCCAGCAGGCGGAGAGCACGGTCAGGGAGAGCGCCATCAGCCGCAGCAGACGCTGCTGCCACAGGAAGCGGACGCCCTCGGCGATGCGCTGGTTGACCGTGCCCGCCGGCTTGGCGTCGTCGCGCTGCGGCTTGAAGCGGCCGACCAGGAAGACCAGGATCGCCGTGCCGATCAGATAGCCCACACCGGTCCAGCCGAGCGCGATGCTCGCCCCGGCGGCGACGAGGAGGCCGCCGACGAAGGGGCCGCAGAACTCGTTGCACGCGGTCTCGGCCCCGGCCACCCAGGCGTTGGCCCGTTCCTGGCCCGCGCGCGGCACGGCGGCCGGCACGAGAGTGGCGGCCGAGGTCAGGGCGACCACCTCGGCGACGCCCAGGGCCAGGCCGGCCGCGTACAGGGCGGTGATGGTCACGGTGCCGGACGTGCTGAGGAGGAGCAGGACGCCCACGACGGCCATCCGCACGCCGTCCGCGAGCCACAGCAGCAGCCGCCGGTCGAAGCGGTCCACCAGCACGCCGACGTGCAGGGCCACCAGCAGCCAGGGGAGGGTCAGCGTGAGGCCGACGCCCGCCACCTGGGCGGGGGAGTCGGTCAGCCGGGTCGCCATCAGCGGCAGCACCACCTTGGTGACGCCGTCGGCGAGGTTGGTGATCGCGGTGAAGCTCACCAGGACGGCGGTGTTGCGCCCGCCTCGGTCCTTGCTCTCCGCGCCGTCAGGGCGGGGCCGCTCGTCGGTGGATGTGTCGACCGCCACGCTGCCGGACGGGTGGGTTGCCGGCGTCTCGTCCATGCCTAACCTCCGAAGGTCTTTAGGTGGTCAGTATGGCATTGATAGGCTGAGGCGACATCCACAACGGCGATTCACCTATCAAGATGATTCAATGGTCGATAGGCATCGTTGATCGGAAGTTGACCGGAAGGTGGCACGCCATGATCGAGACCCCTGTCGCCGCCCGGCTGATCGAGGAGTTCCTCAACACGGTCGACCTGGAGAGCGGCGAGGACGACGTCCAGGAGCCGGCCGACCTCGCCCGCTGGCTGGCCGGGCACCTGCCGACCGGGGACGAACCCCGCCTCACCGCCGCCGAGCACCGCGCCTTCCTCGACCTGCGGGCCGGCTTCCGCGAGGCGCTGGGCGAGACGGACCCGGTGGCCCCGCACCCGCTGGCGCTCGCCGACGCCGTGCTGGCCGAGGTGCCCGTCCTGGTCACGCTGACCGGAGCGCGCCCCGGCGGACAGGCCCTGGTCCCCGACCCCGCGCTGCCGCCCGCCCGGCGGGCGATGGCGCTGCTGGCCGTCGCCTGGGCGGAGCTGGTGCTGACCGGGCAGATCCACCGCCTCAAGAGGTGCGCGGAGCACACCTGCCGCGGCGCGTTCTGGGACGCGTCCAAGAACCACAGCCGCCGCTGGTGCTCGATGCGGCTGTGCGGCAACCGCACGAAGTCCCGGCGCTACACGGCCCGCATGCGCGACCAGTGACACCGCGTGCGCACGCGATCCTGAACGCATGCGTTGCGTATACGTACAGGCTCGCGTGCGCATGCGAAAACCATGACACCGCCGGCCGCACGCCGGTGCCGCGTCGCCCGCTGCGCTCTTCTCCTTTCCCTATGGCCCCATAGGGGATTCGCATAGCCGCTTCGGCCATCGCGCGCCCGAATGAACGGGCCGATCGAATGCGTTGACCGCCCGTGAACGTCTCTCCATAAAATGGCGGTGCTCGTTCGGTCCGAACATTCAAGCGACATTCGAGGAGCCCGCATGCCGGAACCACTTGCTGTCGTCACCGGCGGAACGCGAGGAATCGGACTGGCTCTCAGCCGACGGCTGATCGGCATGGGCCACCGGGTCGTCGCCTTCTACGCCCACGACCGGGAGTCCGCCGAGAAGGCCGAGGTGGACAACCCCGGACTCACCGCCCTCCAGGTCGACCTGGCCGACGGCCCGGCGGTGGCCGACGCCGCCGCCCGGGTCCTGGCGGAGCACGGCGCACCCGCGGTCCTGGTCAACAACGCCGGACGCAACATCGACCGCCCCTTCCTGGAGATGAGCGACGAGGACTGGACCACGGTCCTCGACACCAACCTCACCGGCCCGTTCCGGCTGACCCGGGCCCTCGCACCGGCGATGATCGACGCCGGCGGCGGCTCGATCGTCAACGTCGGCGCGACCACCGGCATCCGGCCCCGCGTCGACGGCATCAACTACTGCGCCAGCAAGGCCGGCCTGCTCCAGTTCACCAAGTGCCTGGCCCTGGAGCTCGCCCCCGCCGTCCGGGTCAACTGCCTGATCCCCGGCATGATCGACACCGAGGAACTGCGCACCCGCTGGCGCCTGGACGACCCGGAGCGCATGGCGCAGACCCTCGACGAGATCCCCACCCGCCGCATGGGAACGGTCGAGGACGTCGCCGACGGCCTCGCCTTCCTCGTCGGCCCGGCAGCCACCTACGTCAATGGTCAGAAACTGATCATCGACGGTGGCCAGTTCATGTGGTGAACGCGCCCATGCCCGAGCAGATCCTCGACCAGGCACGCGCGGCCCTCGACGCCGCCCCGCCGACCGGTGACCCCGCCTACACCCGCTACTGCCACGAACTGGCCGCCCACCTCACCGAGGGCTGGGCCGACATCCGGGCCGCCAACCGTGTCGACATCGACCGCGCCGAGGCCCGCGGCCTTCCGCCCACCCTGGTCGACCGGCTGCGCCTCACCGACGACCACCTCGCGGCCATGGTCGCCCTCACCGGGACCATCGCCCGCGAACTCCCCGTCGTCCTCGCCGACCCACCGGAGATACCGGCCGGCGACTGGGGCGTCCTGCGCCGGGTCCGCAAGCCGCTCGGCGTCGCCTTCATGATCTACGAGGCGCGGCCCACCGTGACCGTCGACGGGGCGCTGCTCCCGGTCTCCGTCGGCAACGCGGTCCTGCTGCGCGGCGGCAAGGAGAGCGCGGCCACCGACGCCCGGCTCGCCGAGACCGCCAAGGCGGCGCTCAGGGCGGCAGGGCTGCCGACGGGCCTCGTCACGGTCCTGGACGACCCCGACCGCTCCCTGATGAAGGGGATCCTGGCCCGCCCCGACCAGGTCGACGTCCTCATCCCGCGCGGCAGCCCCTCCCTGATCGACTACTGCCGCAGCTCCAGCTCCATCCCGCTGATCGCCAGCGGCGGCGGCGTCAACCACCTGTACGTGCACCGCAGCGCCGACCTCGAACTGGCCGCCCGCGCCACGCTGAACAGCAAGATCCCCGAACCGGCCGGCTGCACCTCGGTGGAGATGGTCCTCGTCGACGAGGAGATCGCCGAGGACTACCTGGCCGCCCTGCTCGGCGCGTGCGAACGGGACGCCGCGGACCTCACCGTGCGTCTCGATCCCTCCGTACCGGCCCCGGCCCCGGTCGCGGGCGGGTCCTGGCGCACCGAACCACTGGAACCGTACGACCTGGGGCGGGAGTTCCTCGACCCCGTGATCGGACTGCGTCCGGTCTCCGGCCCGGCGGCCGCCGCCGCGTTCGTCCGCACCCACGGCTCACAGCACACCGAGGGCATCATCGCCCGGGACGGCGAGGTCGCCCGGGAGTTCGCCCGCCGGATCGACGCGGCCATGGTCGTCGTCAACGGGTCCCTGCGTCTGCACGACGGACCCAAGCTCGGCCTCGGCGCCGAGATCGCCATCGCCACCGGCCGGCTGCACGTCCGCGGTCCGGTCACGCTCGGGGCGCTGGTCACCAGCTCCTGGGTGGTCGAGGCCGACGGCCAACTGCGGGACTGACCCGGGCCGGCCCGGCCGGCCACCACCGCACCACCCTCGGCGCACCCCGTCAACGCCCGGCGCCCCGCACCGCGTACACCCCGTCCACGCCACCACCCGCGTACACGCCCGTCCGGATTCCCCCCCCCGCACCGAGTGCTGGGCCCGTCCACGCCACCCGCGTACACGCCCGTCCGGATTCCGCGCCCCGTGCGCCACCCGCCTTACCGATCTTCGAGAGGTTGTCATGACCCAGTCCCACACGACCGAGGCCCTCGCACCGATCACCGAGCGGCTCGACCGAGCGGCGGTCGGCGACACCGTCAAACGCGTCGTCATCGCGGAGTCGCGCCTGCCCATCGGCCCGGAGGCCATCGACGACGCCGAACCGCTCGTCGGCAAGCTGCTGCGGGTCAACTCCCTCGGCTTCGTCGGCATGCTGGTCCGCATCGAGGACGAGCTGGGCATCACGCTGCCCGACGACCTCTTCGTCGGCCGCTCCTTCCAGACCGTCGGCGACCTGATCGACGTCGTCCTCTCCGGAGCCGAGGACGCCCGATGACCGCCACCCTGCCCACCCGCTGGCGCAGCACCCTGCCGTACCTCTCCGCGCCGCTGCCGCCCGACCTCACCCCCGAGACCACCGGCCGTACCGGCGTCGGCGTCAACCTGCCGATGGAACTCGTACGGCAGAGCGTCCTGGAGCGCGAGTACTGGGACATCCCCGCCGAGGTCCTCGCCGCCTACAGCAGGTTCCGGCCGACGCCCCTGTGGCGGGCCACCGGCTTCGAGCAGGCCATCGGCTCCCGGGTGCCCGTCTACATGAAGTACGAGGGCGGCAACATCTCCGGCAGCCACAAGCTCAACACCGCGCTCGCGCAGGCCTATTACTACAAGAAGGCCGGAGTGAAGGAGCTGGTCACCGGCACCGGGGCCGGCCAGTGGGGCACCGCGATGGCGGCGGCCTGCGCGCTGTTCGGCCTGCGCTGCCGGGTCTTCATGGTCGACTCCAGCCTGCGGCGCAAGCCCTACCGCGGAGTCCTCATGCGCATGCTCGGAGCGGAGATCCACCCCAGCCCGAGCGGTCTCACCCAGGTCTCCGGAACCCGGGCCGAGGGCGTCGGCAACAGCCTGGCCATGGCCATCGGCGAAGCGGTCGAATACGCCTCGACCCACGACGACGTGGCCTTCTGCATCGGCAGCGGCGAGACCTACAGCATCCTCCACCAGTCCGTCATCGGCCTGGAGGCGCAGGCGCAGCTCGCGGAGCTGGACGCCGGCATCGACATGGTGGTCGGCGCGGTCGGCGCCGGCTCCAACTTCGGCGGCATCGCCCTGCCCTTCCACGCCGAGGCCGTCGCCACCGGGACCAGGCCGCCCAGGCTGGTCGCCGCCGAATCCTCGACCGCCCCCAAACTCACCCGGGGGGTGTACGCCTACGACAAGACCGACGCCACCGGCACCGGCCCGCTGGAGGCGATGTACACCGTCGGCAGCGACTACCCGATCCCGGACGCGCACTCCGCCGGTCTGCGGTTCCACGGAGCCGCCAAGCTCATCTCCGCGATGCGCCACAGCGGCGACGTGGACGCCACCGCCGTCACCCAGCAGGAGGCCCTGGACGCCGGCCGCCTGCTCACCCGGCACGAGACCGTGCTGCCCGCTCCCGAGTCCGGGCACGCGCTGGCCGCGGCCGCCAAGCTCGCCACCTCCGGAGCGGACGGCATGCGGGCCGAGCGGGGCGTCCTGGTCTGCGTCAGCGGCAGCGGCTACCTCGACCTGGCCGCCTACGAGCAGCTCCTCAACGACGAACTGAGCGACGAGGCCCCGAGCGAACAGGCCCTGCTGGCCGCCGTGTCCGGACTCAGCCCCGCCCTCGGCGGCGCGCCCCTCGGCATCGGCCCGCTCCTCGCGGGCGCCGCGGCCGGACCGGCGGGAGGTCCGCGATGAGCGCCGTCACCGAGAGCGCGACCGCCGCTTGGACCGCGGCGGACCTCGCACCGCCCGCCCCCGGCGCGGCCGTTCCGCCGGTCCTGTCCGGCGAACGGGCCGGACGGCTCGACTGCGTCCAGTCGAACCTGGCCCAGCTCGCCGACGACCTGCACGGCGACGACGCCCACCTCGCCCTCGGCGCGGTCCCGCGCTTCCGGCCCCGGCCCGGCCCGCACGGACTGCCCACCGTCGAACCGGCACTGGAGGACCAGCTCGCCGCGACGGCCCCGGCCGGGCTCGCCGAGACCGCCCGGTGGACCGGGGTCCAGCCCGCCGAACTGGCCGGACTCGCCCGGACACACGGCCGCCTGTACGTGGTCGCGGACTCCTTCGCCATGCCGTGGCTCCCTTACCACGGCCGACGGCACATGGAGCACAGCTACCTGGTCGCCCCGCACGGCGACCGGGCACTGGTCGTCGACGCCTACGCCAGCCACACCCCGTGGGGCGTGGCCGCGCCCGGCCGGTGGGTGACGGACTGGTCGGTGCTGCCGGTCTCCTCGCTCGTGGTGCGCTTCGACGCGGTGCCGGCCGGCCCGGTCGAGCCCGGCCCCGGGGACTTCGGCGGAGCCGAGGAGTACGTGGCCGCCTACGCCGCCCACCCCGACCGGGCGGCCGCCCTGGAGCAGCTGACCACCGAGACCTGGCTGCTGGCCCGGTCGCGCGCCCTGCACGTGGCGTTCCTCGCCACCCGGGGCCCCGTGGGCGATCCGGTCACCGCGCACGTGCTGCGCCTGGCCCGCCTCGCCGAGCAGGCGTTCCTCGCCTACCGGCGGGTCCAGCGCGCCCGCCCCGAACCCGCCGGACTGCTGCCCGCCGTGGCCGCCGCCCTCCACGCCGACCGGGAGCTCTTCGACACCCCGGACCCCGTGCTCGCCGCCGTGACCGAGGTGGTCGCCGAGGTCGTCGGCGTCCCCGCCGAGAAGGTGCGCGAGGCCCCGTCGCTGAGCGAACTGCGCGGCTTCGGCTCCTTCCAGGTCGTCGAGGTCGTCGAGGCACTGGAGGAGCGGTTCGACGTCGAGTTCGACCCCGATGACCTGCTGCCCGAGACCCTGCACCGGCTCGACGGGCTCCGCACCCTGGTCGCCGCCGCCGGCGGAACGGCCGGCTGACACATCACCGCACGGCCCCCGCGTACCTCTCCCCCAGCCCCTAGGAGCATCGTGATGGACACCCGATTCACCGAACTGCTGGCGCCCTTCCTCAAGTACCTCCACGGCCAGGAACTCGACCGGGACTCGGACCTGCGTGAACTGGGCCTGGACTCCATGCAGTCGATCGAGCTGCTCTTCGCCATCGAGGACACCTTCGGCATCGCGCTCGCCGACGACGACCTCAACGACGCCACCTTCGCCACCGCCGGATCCCTGTGGAGCGCGATCGAGGCCGCGCGGGACTCCGGTTCCGCGGCGTCGGAGGCGGCATGAGCACCGTGCTCCCGGCCGAACCGGCCGCCACCAGCGACCTGTTCGCGGGACAGAGCCCCCTGGAGCGGGCCCGCTACGTCGCCGGGATCGCCGCCGACCACGCCCCCCGGCACGACGAGGCCGCCGACTTCCCGGTGGAGGCGCTGGCCGCCCTGCGCGAGACCCGGCTGCTGGGCCTGACCGTCCCCGTCGAGTACGGCGGCCTCGGCGCGAACGTCGACGAACTCCTCGACGTATGCGTCGCACTGGGCCGGGCCGACATGTCCGTCGCCATGATCCTCGGCATGCACTGCCAGCAGGTGGCCGCCGTCGTCGGGCACGCCACCCAGAGCCTGCGGACCGCGCTGCTCCCCGGGATCGCGGCCGGGCGCGTCTACCTGGCGTCCGTCACCACCGAGGCGGGCAAGGGCGGCCACCTGCTGACCGCCGGCTCGCGGACCGACCGGTCCGGCACGGATCTGGTCGTCGACCGGTTCGCGCCGATCGTCACGGGCGGCGCGCACGCCGACGGCTTCCTCATCACCGTGCAGCCGCCGGAGGCGACCTCCCCGAGTCAGGTCTCCCTCGTCTACGCCGGCCGGGACCAGCTCTCCGTCGAGGAGAGCGGCGACTGGCAGCCGATGGGCATGCGGGCCAGCCACAGCGTGGCCCTGCGGCTCCGGGGACAGGTGCCCGCGGACCAGGTCGTCGGCGGGAGCGGCCAGTTCTCCCGGATCGCCGTCGAGGTCTTCGGCCCCCTCGCCCACCTGGCGTGGTCCGCCGCCTGGCTCGGCACGGCCGCCGGAGCCCTGTCGCGGGTGGTGACCCTCCTGCGCACCCCGGCCGGCCGGGGCCGCTTCGACCTCGGCTCCGAACTGCTCCTGGGACGGCTCTCCGCCGCCCGCCAGAAGATCGACACCGTGCACGCCCTGCTGCGCCACACCGAGCAGGCCGTCGCCGCCGCCCCCGACGTCTCCGCGCCCCGGGTGCAACTGCTCTTGAACGCACTGAAGATCACCGCTTCCCAGGAGTGCCACGCGGCCGTCGACCTGCTCGTCGAGACCGTCGGACTGCGCCACGGCTACCTCAAGGACTCCTCCACCCGGCTGGAGGCGGCCCTGCGCGACCTGCGCTCCGCGCCACTGAACTACAGCAACGACCGCCTCCACCAGGCGGACGGCCGGCTCACGTTGATGGACCCGGAGGTGCGCCTTGTCCGATAGCCCGCCGGACCACCCGGCCGAGGACGCCGCCAAGGGCCCGCCCGGCGGCAGGGCCACCCGCCCCCGGCTCGCCCTCGCCGGCCGAGCCGTGCCGTCCGCGCCGCCCGTGGGCGCGGCGGAGCCCCCCGGGCTGCCCGCCGGAGCGGACGGCCGGACGCTCTGGGCCGCCCTCGGCGCCGCCGGCCGGCTCCGCTCCGCCTTCGTCGGCGGCGACCCGGCGGCGGGCGTCGACGTACCGGTGCTGAGCCGGCTGATGGCCGACGCGGACGCGGTCTCCGGCATCGGCACCACGCTCGCCCTGTGCGTCCAGATCGCCACCGCCGTACCGCTGCTCACCCTCGGCGGCGAACAGGCCGCGCTCGTCCTGGACGAGGCGCTGGCCGGGCGTTCGGTCCTCGCCCTCGCCGCCACCGACGAGGGCTCCGGCTCGGACCTCACCGGGCTCTCCACCACCGTGACGATCGAGCAGGGCGGGCTCACGGTGAGCGGCGTCAAACGCTGGATCACCAACGCCACCCACGCCGACCACTTCCTGGTGCTGGCCCGGCATCGCGAGGGAAGCCACTTCACCAACTTCACCTGGGTCCTGGTGCCCGCCACCGCCGAGGGCGTGAGCGTCGAGCCGGCCGACTCGGAGCTGTTCGACGGCTCCGGCACGGGCCACCTGCGCCTCGACGGCGTACGGCTGCCGCGCACCCACCTCGTCGGCCGGGTCGGCCGCGGGATGACGTCCTTCGCCGCCCATATCGCCGTGGAACGGCTCACGGGCACGCTCTGGGCCGTCGCCCTCTGCCGGCGCCAGCTCCAGCAGGCCCGGAAGTCCCTCCAGGAGCGGAGGTTCGGCGACGGGACGCTCTGGTCCCTGGAGAGCGTCCGGCAGCGCTTCGCCGACTGCCTCGTCCGCGCCCACCAGCTGGACGCGCTCACCGAACGGCTGGCCGAACGCGTCGCCCGCCGCCACGACACCGCCGCGGCTTCCGTGCTGAAGGCCTCCGCCGCCCAGACCGTCGCGCATGTGCTCGGCATCTGCGCCCAGTTGCAGGGCTCCGAGGGCTTCGCCACCGGCGGCGCCCAGTGGACCCGGGCCCAGGCCGCGCTGTGGAGCATCGGCGGCGGAGCCACCGAGGTCGTCCTGTCCGCGGTCGCCGGGGCCGCCGAACCGCTCCTCGCGGAGCTGGCGCCGTGACCCCGGCCCGCGCCGCCGCGACGGACGCCGTCGAGTGCGAGCCCGGCATCTGGTTCATGACCCGGCAGGGCACGGCCCCGGCCCCGGGACACCCCGACGACCTCGCGGACGCCTCCGGCCTGGCCGACTGGCGGGCGGCGGAGTTCCTCGCCGGCCGGGCCCTGCTGCGCGAGCTGCTGGCCGCCACCGTGCCGGAGGCCGCCGACGACCGCGTGACCCTCGGCCGCAACGGGAAACCGGGGCTGGCCACCCGCCCCGACCTCGGCATCAGCATCGCCCACGACCGGGGGCACGTCGCCGCCTGCGTCGCCGTCGGCCGGGCCGTCGGCATCGATGTCCAGCTGCCCGCCGAGAAGCTGAGCGACGGTCTGGTGCGCAAGTGCGTACGCCGGGGCCGCGAACGGCTCGACGCGTTGCCGCACGACGACCGGGCCCGGGAGTTCGCCTGGATCTGGACCGTGCAGGAGGCCTGCGTCAAGGCGGAGGGCAGCGGCCTGGCGGGCGGCCCCTGGACCGTGGACGTCACCGTGGGAGAGACGTCCGGCCGATGGAAGGGCTTCCGGTGGCGCAGCCTGCGCGACCGGTCCGACATCCCTCTGAGCTGCGCATGGGAGCTGCTGTGAGCACCGCGACGAACACCGCGACGGACACCACCGTATGGTCCGGGAGTGCCTCGGGCGAAGGCGGCGCCCCGGCCGGAGCCCCCGAACTGAGCTGCTACACCGCCGGGTTGGTGGCGTACCTGGAGGCGGAGCGGCCCGACGCCGCGGAGCTCCTGGCCGACGCCGTCGCCCTCGCCGTCCGCACCGACCTGCCGGCCGGGCGCCTCGCCTTCCGCCACCACCGGCGCATCGACACCGGCGGACCGGACGGCCCGCTCGCCCACCGGGGGGCCGCCGCGTGGCCCGAGGCGCTGGCCGGACTCCGGCACGAGAGCGCCCTGCGCGGACGGGTGCTGGCCGTCGCCAACACCCGCCACGTTCCCTGGTCGCCCGCCTACGGCCGCTCGGCCGTCTCCCACTGGGTCCTTCTGGAGCCCGGCACGGAACACGGCGACCGGTGGCGGGTCACCGACCGCTTCGCCGCACTCCTGCCGGACGGTGAGCAACTGCCCCACACCGGCACCCTGGACGACGACGAGCTGCGCGGGCTGCTGACCCCTCCCGGAGCGCTGCCGTGGCAGAACCGGGCCCGCGACGTCCACGCCCTGGGCGACGCCCAGGAACTGCCCGACCCGGACCACTTCGGCTGGCTGGCCCGCGAGGTGGGCCCGCCCGGGCGGGAGCCGGCCGGGCAGTGGCTCACCGAACCGCTCGACGTCCTGCGCTTCCTCGCCGCCCGGCTCGGCGAGGACCCCGCCGCACTGGCCGCCCACGCCGACGACCTCTGGGCCGCCGCCCGCCACCAGCGGCACCGGCTGGCCGTACTCGCCCGCCGGGGCCGGGTGCCCGCACCGGCCGCCGGCACCGCCGCACACGCCTGGGGCGAACTCCCGCGTTCGCTGCGCTTCGCCGTCACCTCCGCCGAGCGGGGCCGCCCCCGTCCGGGCGTGGTGGCGCAGGCCTTCGCCACCCTGATCGACGCCATGACCGTCCTGCGGCGAGAGGAGCCCACCCGATGAGCGTGACCACGGCCGAGAGCACGGCCGAGAGCACGGCTGAGAGCACGGCCGAGAACATCGCCGCACCTTCCGCGAGCCCGCGACCCGCGCACGCCGAACGGCTCTACGACTGGTTCGCGGCCAGCGCCGCCGCGTACGGCGACACCTGCTGCGCCCTGGAGGTCGACGGGCAGGAGCTGAGCTACCGCGAACTGGAGCGACTGGCCGGCCACCTCGCCGCGGCCGTCGTCGCCCGGCACGGCGGCCGCCCCGCCCGGGTCGGTCTCCTCGCCGCCCGTTCCGTGCTGGCCTACGCCGGGTACCTCGCGGTGGCCCGCCTGGGCGCCACCGTCGTCCCGCTCAATCCGGCCTTCCCGATCGCGCGCGGCGCCGACGTCGCGAGGGCCGCGGGCCTGGACCTGGTCCTGGCGGACGCCGAACTGCCCGGCACGGACGGGCTGCCGGTCCCCGTGCTGCGGTGCGACGCGCGGGAGCCCGCCGCCCCCGCCGAGGCCCCGCCCCGGGCGAGCGCCGGCCCCGAGGACCTCGCCTACATCCTCTTCACGTCGGGTTCGACCGGCCGGCCCAAGGGCGTGCCGGTGACGCACGCCAACGTCTCCGCCTACCTGGACCATGTGATCCGGCGGTACGGGACGGGCCCGGGGGACCGGGTGTCCCAGACCTTCGACCTCACCTTCGACCCGTCGGTGTACGACATGTTCTCGGCGTGGGGCTCCGGCGCCACGCTCGTCGTGCCCACCCGCGAGGAGCTGCTGGCCCCCGTACGGTTCGTCAACCGGGCCCGGATCACCCACTGGAACTCCGTGCCGTCCGTCGCCGCCTTCGCGCAGCGGCTGCGGGCGCTGCGGCCCGGCTCGATGCCCACCCTGCGCTGGAGCCTGTTCTGCGGCGAGGCGCTGAAGCTGCCGCAGGCGCGGGCCTGGCGGGCGGCGGCACCGCACAGCACCGTCGAGAACATCTACGGCCCGACCGAGATGACGGTGACCTGGACGGAGTACCGGCTGCCGCCCGAGGACGCCGACTGGCCGGACACCGTCAACGGGACCGTCCCCATCGGCGTCCCCTACCCGGGGCAGGACCACCTGATCCTGGACGAGAGCGGCCGGCCGGCCGACGACGGCGAGCTGTGCGTGCGCGGCAGCCAGCGGTTCCCCGGCTATCTCGACCCGGCCGACGACGTGGGCCGGTTCCGCGCGCCGACCGCGCCGTACGCCGTCCACGACGGCACCGGGCCGCTGACGCCCGCGCACTGGTACCGCACCGGCGACCGCGTGCGCCTGACGGACGGGGTGCTGGTGCACCTCGGCCGCCTCGACCACCAGGTGAAGATCCACGGCTACCGGATCGAGCTCGGCGAGATCGAATCGCTCCTGATGCGCCAGCCCGGGATCACCGACGCGGTGGTGCTGCCGGTGCCCGGCCGCAAGGGCGAACCGGTCCTGCACGCCGTGTGCGCGGGGGCCTCCCGCGACCCGGACGAACTGCTGGGAGCGCTGGGACAGCGGCTTCCCCTCTACATGGTGCCGGCCGCGGTGACCTTCACCGGGGCCCTGCCGCTCAACGCCAAC
This sequence comes from Streptomyces sp. NBC_01116, assembly GCF_041435495.1. NCBI lineage: Bacteria > Bacillati > Actinomycetota > Actinomycetes > Kitasatosporales > Streptomycetaceae > Streptomyces > Streptomyces sp. NBC_01116. The sequence continues at coordinate 2,144,994 of NZ_CP108644.1, read as the reverse complement.
GGCAAGGTCGACCGCGCCGCGCTCCTCGCATCCCTGACCCAACCGCAAGCGGCCTGAGGGGACAGACAGACATGACCGTCGACATCCAGATACCGCGCGAGCGGCCGGTCACGACGTGGCCGTCCGATGCCGGCCCGTGCCCCGGCACCGCGCCCCGGCCCGCCGCCCCGCACGAGGACCGCTCCGCCGACGCACCGGCACCCGGTCGCGCCGGCGGCCCCCGGGCCGAACCCGCCCTGGACGGGGCGGTCTTCCGACAGGCGATGGGGCGCTTCCCGACCTTCGTCACGGTGATCACCTCCGCCACGCCGGACGGCCCCTCCGGCTGCACCGCCACCGCTGTGCTCTCGCTGTCCCTGGAGCCCGCCAGCGTCCTGGTCTCGCTGCGCACCGCGGGCCGCACCCTCGCGCACATCCGCGCGGCCGGCGCCTTCGCGGTCAACGTCCTCTCCTGGGAGCAGCGTTCCCTGGCCGGCGTGTTCGCGACGGGCGACCCGCGCCGCCGCTTCGACCGGGTCGCCCACTCCCACGCGCACGGTGTGCCCGTCCTGGACGGCTGCACGGCCACCGTCGTCTGCGACCTGTCGGAGGCGGTGGACGTACTCGACCACACGCTGCTGATCGGCACCGCGCGCCACGCGTCCTGGCTGCCGCGGGACCCGATGGTGCTGCTCGACGGCATCGCCCACCGGGCCGCCGAGCCGCTGTCCCGCGGCGCGGCCCGCTGACACCGCGCCGAGCGGCCGGCCCGCCGGGCCGTCGACGCCGCACCGGCCCGCACCGCCCACCCACGCACCCCGAGAGACCCGAGGAGAGCCCCGCCGTGACCATCGCCGCCGAACCGGCCGTCCTGCGCCACTCCGCACACAGTGAGTTCCTGCACTCCTTCCTGCTCGCGGCCGCCCGCACCGCCCCGGACAGTCCCGCCGTGGTCGAGTTCGTGGCCAACGGTGAACTGCGCGAGACCAGTTACCGACGCCTCGCGGAGCTGGCCCGCGACTACGCGGAGGCGCTCGACTCCCTCGGCCTCGACATCGGCGACCGCGTGGTCCTGGAGTCCGACACCTCCACCCAGGCCCTCGCCGTGCTGCTGGCCTGCTCACGGCTGGGCCTGCCCTTCGTCCCGGTCAGCCCGGAGACTCCCGACGAGCGGTTGCACGGCATCATCGAGGTCACCGGCGCGGCACTCCACCTCCAGGCGGACGACGGACGGCGGACCGGGCTGCCGGAGGGCGTCGGCACCGCCCGGTTCGGCGGCGGCCGGCTCGCACCGGAGCGCCCGCCCGCCCGGCGCGTGCGCCGCCGCCGGGAGCTGTGCCCGACCGACACCGCGTACATGATCTTCACCTCCGGCACCACGGGCCGCCCCAAGGGCGTCGTGATGAGCCACCGCGCGGTCACCTCGTTCTACCGGGGCATGTGCGCGGAGGGGCTCGTCGGGCCCGGGGCGCGCGTGGCCTCCACCTCGCCGCTCCAGTTCGACTTCTCGCTGCTCGACATCGGCCTCGCGCTCGGCAGCGGCGCCGCTCTCGTGCCGGTGCCGCGCACGCTGATGCGCTGGCCCACCCGGTTCCTGCGGGTGCTGGCCGACACGGGCGCCACCCAGGTCAACGGCGTACCGTCGATCTGGCGGCAGGCGCTGCGGCACCTCCCGCACGTGCTGGAGACACTCACCGGCATCCGCGGGGTGCTCTTCTGCGGGGAGGAGTTCCCGCTCACCGAACTCCGGCAGCTCCAGCGGCTCCTCCCGGGGGCGCGGCTGGTGAACTGCTACGGCGCCACCGAGTCCATGGCCTGCTCGTTCACCGACGTGCCGGCCCCGCTGCCACCGGACCTGGAGCGGCTCTCCATCGGATACGCGCACCGGGGCGCCGAGATGCTCCTGGTCGACACCGCGGGCCGACTCGTGGACGGACCGGGGGAGACGGGCGAGATCCACCTGCGCACCCCGGCGCTCTTCACCGGCTACTGGGGCGACGCGGCGGCCTCGGCGGCGGCGCGGGTGCCCGATCCGGCCGAGCCGCGCTCGGGCCAACTGGTCCTGCGCACCGGGGACCTGGCGTACCGGGGGCCCGACGGCGAGCTGTACTTCCGCGGGCGTGCCGACTCGCAGGTGCAGCTCCGGGGCAACCGGGTGGAACTCGGCGAGGTGGAGCGCCGGCTGCTGGAGCACGAGGACGTGGCGGCCGTCGCGGTGCTGGTGCGGGAGCGGGACGGCGCCGATCCGGCGCTGGCCGCCTGCGTGGTGGCCCGGGACGGCGCCGGGGCGATCGACGACGGGCGGCTCACCGCGTTCTGCGCCCGGACGCTGCCCGCCTACATGATTCCGGCCGAATTCCACTATCCGGCCGATCTGCCGGTGACCGCCCACGGCAAGGTCGACCGCCGGGCCCTCGCCGCCCGCTTCACGACCGGAGATCATTGAGTGCAGCCCGAGGAGAAGACGACCGGCGAGCATGTGTATCTGACGTACGCCTATCTCAACGCGTCCGAATACGATGACTTCGGATCACTGCTGGACGACGATGTCACCGTGTGGCTTCCCGGAGAAGATCCGGTGCACGGCAAGGAATTGGTCATCCTGCAGGAATACTCACGTGACCTGGTGTATTCGCTGGAGTCCGTGTGGGCCACGCCGGGCGGGGTCTTCGTCACCGGGGTGGTCCATGCGCGACTCGACCCGGCCGATGCGATGGGTTTCGTCGACATACTGACGTTTTCTCCCCATGGACTGCTTCTCGTGCGCAAGCGCTACCATGCCCGGATGTCCGGCGCGAACCAGCCCTTGACAGCCCGTGAATCGTCGGTGTTCCGCCCGGCCTTACGGGGGCGACTCGGTAAGCTTTTTCGGCGGTGGGCGCCGTGCTAGCTTGGGCCTTCTGCTGAGGACCAGGTGATTGCTGACGCGGGGGGGCGAAATTCAGGTGAGGGAATCTGGCCCGATATACCGGATTCTCGGGCCTCTCCAAGTGACCGGGCCGGACGGCGTTGTCTGCCGTATTCCCCGCGGCAGGCAGCAGGTCGTCCTGTGCGCGCTCCTGCTGGAGGCGAACCGGATCGTCAGCACGGAAGGACTCGTCGACGCGATCTGGGGCGCCGCCCCTCCGTCGACCGCCCGCACCCAGATCCAGACGTGCATCTCCGCGCTGCGGACCAACCTCGCGGCCATCAGGGAACACACGAGCCTGATCACCCAGGAGCCCGGCTACCTCCTGCGGGTCGACGACGAGCAGTTGGACGCGAAGCTGTTCGGCCGGCTGACCCGCGAGGCCCAGGCGCTGGCCAGGGAGGGCAGGGCCGAGGAGGCGGCCGACGCGTTCAGAGCCGCGGACGACCTGTGGCGCGGCCCCGCCCTCAGCGGCACCAAGAGCCTGTCGCTCCAGACCGCCGCGGCCCACCTGGACGAACGCCGGCTGGCCGGTGTGGAGGGGCACGCCGCTCTCCAGCTCCAGCTGGGGCGCCACGCGGCACTCGTGCCCGAACTCGCCGCCTGCGTCGCCCGCAATCCCTTGCGCGAGGGGCTGCGGGGCCAGCTGATGCTCGCCCTCTACCGGTCCGGACGGCAGGCCGAGGCCCTGGAGACGTTCCGCGAGGGGCGGTTGCTCCTGGTCGAGCAGCTCGGCATCGAACCCGGCGACGAGCTGCGCCGGCTGGAGGCGGCGATCCTGGCCGGCGACGGCGCACTGCGCGGCCCCGGTCCCGCGACGGCTCCGCCCGCCGCACCGCGGCCCCCCGCGCCCGTTCCGCACACGCCGTCGGACGCCCCGGCGGACCCGCCGGCCGAGATCGCCCGGCCCGAACAGGCCGCGACCGTCATCCCGTGCCAACTCCCCTCGGACATAGCCGACTTCACCGGCCAGGCCGACGCCGTGAACGCCGCCCGCGCGGCGCTGGTGGCAGGGGGCGCCGCGCACGCCACGCCCGTGGTGGTCCTCACCGGGCCGCCCGGCGTCGGCAAGAGCACGCTCGCCGTGCACACCGCGCACCAACTGGTCGAGCACTTCTCGGACGGCCAGCTCTACTGCGACCTCGGCGGCACCCGCGACGAGGCCGCCACCGCCCTCGACGTACTGGGCCGCTTCCTGCGCGCCCTCGGCATCCCCGGATCACAACTGCCCGAGAGCGTCGACGAACGCGCCTCGATGTACCGCGACCTGCTGGCCGCACGCCGCGTCCTGGTCGTCCTCGACAGCGCCGCCGACTCCCGGCAGGTGCGCAGACTGCTCCCCGGCAACGGCGGTTCGGCCGTCCTGGTCACCGGGCGCTCCCGGATGACCGGCCTGCCCGGGGCCCGGTTCGTCCAGGTCGGCGTCTTCCGGACCGACGAGGCGATCGCGATGCTCTCGGCCGTGATCGGCGAGGAACGCGTGAGCACGGAGCCCGACTCGGCACAGGCCCTGGTCCGGCTGGTCGGCCAACTGCCCCTGGCGCTGCGGATCATCGCCGCCAGGCTGCTGGCCCGCCCGCACTGGACCCTGGAGTGGATGCTGAACCGTCTCTCCAACGAGCGCCACAGACTGGACGAACTCGCCCACGGCGAAATGGTGATCCGCTCCAGCCTCGCGCTGACCTACGACGGACTGAGCGAGGAGGCCAGACGGCTGCTGCGGCTGCTCAGCCTGGTCGAAGGCGGCTCCGTCGCGACCTGGACGGCCGCGGCCCTCCTGGACATCGACCTCTTCGCCGCCGACGACCTGCTCGAACTCCTGGTGGAAGCCCAGATGCTGGAGGTCGAGGCCGCCGGCCGGACCGGGCCGCACTACCGCCTGCACTCCCTGGTCCTGCTCTTCGCCCGCGAACAGCAGGAGCGGCACAGCGCCGAGGACGACACCGACGCGGCCCTGCGGCGGCTCGTCGGCGGCTGGCTGGCACTCGTCGACGAGGCGCACCGACGGCTGTACGGGGGCGACTTCACCGTCCTGCACGGCGAGGCCCCGCGCTGGCAGCCCGCCCTCGCCCAGGCCGACCGGCTGCTCGTGGACCCGCTGGCCTGGCTGGAGGAGGAGCGCACCGCCCTCTGCCGCGTCATCGACGTGGCCGCCTGCCAGGGACTGGCCGAGGCGTGCTGGGACCTCGCGGTCACCCTGGTGACCCTCTTCGAGTCCCGCTGCTACTACGAGGAGTGGCAGCAGACCCACCAACGGGCCCTGGGAGCCGTACGCGACGCCGGCCTGTCCCGGGGCCTCGCCGCGGTCATGTGCTCCATCGGCTCGCTCTGCCTGAGCCGCGAACACCTGGGCGCCGCCCGCCGCGCGCTGGAACCGGCCCTGGAGGCCTTCCTCGCCCTGGGCGACACCCACGGCCTGGCCCTCACCCGGCGCAACCTCGCGCTGCTCGCCGTACGGCAGGGCGAGACCGCCGTCGCCCGGGACCTCCACGAGCGGGCGGCCGCCGACTTCCTCGCCGTCGACGACCACGTCGGCCGGACCAACGTCCTGGCCCACCTGGCCCGCCTCGCGCTCGGCGACGAACGCCCGGACGACGCCGAGGCGCTGCTGAACGAGGCGCTGGAGATCTGCCGGACCACCGGCAGCCGCCGCACCGAGGGCCAGGTGCGCCTGGTGCTCAGCGACCTGATGCAGCACCGGGGGCGCTACCGGGAGGCCGAGGAGCTGCTGCGCGAGGTGCTGGAAGTGGTGCGCCTCCGCGGCGACATCGCCGGTGAGTCCCGCATCCTGTGCCAACTGGGCCTGGTGAACGCCCGGCTCGGCCGGACGGGCGCCGCCCAGGCACTGCTGCGGGACGTCGTGGCCATCCGCGAGCAGATCATGGACCCGGTGGGCGCGGCCGAGGCCCGGCTGGAACTGGCCCAGCTGGAGGCGAAGCACCGCGAACGCCTCACCGGCTTCGAGTTCCCGATCACCGCCCTGGGCTGACGCCGCACGCCCCGGAGCGGAGCCGGAGACCGACGGCTCAGGCGCCGGGACCCGGCCAGGGGGTGTCGCCGTCCGCGAGGACCACGGTGCCCCCGCCGCCGGGCCAGGGGGTGTCGTCCTCGGCCGCCGAGGCCTGTTCCGCGCGGGGCCACGGGGTGTCGCCGAGGGCCGCCGCGATCGTCCGGTTCTCCAGGTGCCAGGTGACGGCGCCCGGCAGGGGGAGGAGGGCGCCGGCGGCGATCAGTGCGGCTGCGCTGCTGAACAGGATCTTTCGCACGTGAGTCCATCTCCTCGGTCGGTGGGCGGAGGGTCTCTCCTCCAACTGCCGAGAACGCTAGAAGCGTCCGCTACTCATCCCCTACCGTCCGGCACCTGTCCGGCTGTCACCCGCCCGGATCCACGGGTTCCGCCGCAGTAGCGGGGCGGTAGGACCGGCCCGGAGCATGAGGAGGCGACAGGCAGTCCCGTCCCGTGCCGGAGGAGGATGGAGTGGAAACTCCTCAGCTCAGCGCCTTTGTGGCGGTCTTGGAGATAGGAAGCTTCACCAGAGCCGCAGCCCGTCTGAACCTGTCCCAGCCGACCGTCACCACCCGGGTGAAATCGCTGGAGCAGGGGCTCGGCGTGTCGCTGCTCGAACGCCTGCCCGGCGGAGTGCGACCCACTCCCGCAGGCGCCCAACTGCTCCCGTACGCAAGGGAGATCATCTCACTGACCGCCCGCGCCCGACAGGCGGTCAGCGCCGACGGCGAGCCGCACGGCTGCGTGGAGGTGGGCACCGTCGAGAGCGTCACCAGCTACCGGCTGCTGCCCATGGTCGAGTACCTCTACCGCCGCTACCCCAAGATGCAGGTCTCCCTGCACGCCGGTGCGGACGCCGACGCCATCACCGCGGTCCGCGAGGGCCGCCTCGACTGCGCGTTCGTCGTCGGCTCGCCCGAGGAGCACGAGGGACTGGAGACCAGGGTGCTCTGCCCCGAACCGCTCGTCCTGGTCGGCAGCCCCAGCCACGCCCTGGTCGGGCGGGGACAGGTCGCCGACGCGGAGCTGCGCAACACCCCGATCATCCGCGCGGACAGCCGTGCCGGCTACCACGACCAGTTCGAGGAGGCGCTGGGCACGCGAGCAGAGGTCGACCGCCCCCGCGTCTTCGAGCTGGACTCCGTCGACGCCGCCAAGCGCAGCGTCGCCCTGGGCATCGGCATGGCCCTCATGCCGCTGGTCGCGGTGGAACGCGAACTCGGCGAGGGAGCCCTCGCCGCGATCGACTGGGTGCCGCCCTTCGAGACGTTCACCCAGGTCGTCCGCCGCAAGGCCAGCGTCTCGCACGCCGCGCTGAGCGCACTGGTGGCGGCCGCGCTCGACGTCGCCGCCGAACCGATGGAGCCGCTCGTCCTCGCCGCGAGCTGAGCCGCCCCCGTACGCCGACCGGGGCCCGGACCCATCCCCGTCCACGAAGCCCCCACCTCCGAGCACCCCGCGCCGAAGAAAGGCCCGACATGACAGCGACCCCCGCCCCCGCCCCGACCGACACCCCCGACGGCCCGGCCCCGGACGCGCCGGCCGCCGAGCGGGTCACCGCCGCCATCGCCCGGCGCGTCGGAACCGGCCGGCCGATCACCCCCGCCACGGAGCTGGCCGCCCTCGGTATCGACTCCCTGCTGCTGCTCCGCATCCTCGGCGACCTCGCCGTCGACCCCGCCCAGGAGATCGACCCCTACCGCCTCGCCGACGTCCGCGACGTCGCCGGCCTCGCCGACTTCGTGGAGGACTGGGCATGAGCGTGACGACCACCGGTACCCCGACGCGCCCCCACGCCGCCCCCGCCCCGGACACCGTCCTCCCGGTCACCGCCGCCCAGCGCAGCCTCCTCTTCATCCAGGAGGCCATGGAACGCAAGGACCTCTACAACATCAGCTTCCGCATCACCTTCGACGGTGTGGCCGACGAGAGCTCGCTGCGCCGCTCACTGACCAGGCTGCTCCGGGTGCAGCCCGCCCTGCGCACCGAGTTCGCGCTCGACGGCGGGGTGCCCCGCGCCCGGCTCACCGAACCCGCCGACGTCGACCTGGAGACCAGGGACGTCACCGGGCGGGGGGCCGCCTTCGCGGCCGTCGTCGACGAGGAGAGCCGCCGGTTCGCGAAGCTCGCGGTCGACCTGCGACGGGCCCCGCTCTGCAGGTTCGCCCTGGTCCGCGGGGAGCGGGAAAGCGCCCTCCTCTGCAACATCCACCACTCGGTCAGCGACGGCGTCTCCATGACGGCCTTCCTCGACGAACTGCGCGAGGGCTACCGCTCGGACGACCCCGGCGCCGCCCCCGGCCGCCGCGAGCAGCAGCTCGCCGCCGAACTCGCCGCGCAGGTCCGGGCCACCGACGCCGCCCTCGTCGCCGGAGAGGTGCCCCGGCTCGCCGCGGCCGTCGCCGCCGCACCCGCGACGACGCTCTACCCCACGCCCACCCGGCCGGTCGACACCTCCTTCGCCGGCGGCGACCTCTCCGTCCTGCTCACCGTCGAGGAACGCCGCCGCGTCGAGGCCGCCGCCCGCGAACTCTCCGTCACCCCGTTCGGCTTCCTGCTCGCCTGCTACTCCACCCTGCTGGGCCAGTACGCGGGCCAGGACACGGTCGTCGTCGGCAGCCCCTTCTCCACCCGGCGCACCATCGCCGCCCACGAACTGTGCGGCTTCTTCGTCAACACGCTGCCCCTCGTGCTGCCCGCCGCCGCGCCCACCTTCGACGAGCACTGCACGGCCGTCGCCGGCGTCGTGCGCGAGGCGATGCGCTACCAGGCGGTGCCGTTCGACGCGCTGGTGGCCGAGGTCGCCCCCGAGCGCGTGACGAACCGGAACCCGCTCTTCCAGTGCATGTTCGCCATGCAGGACACCCTGCCCACCCGGCTGGAACTGGCGCCCGGCCTCACCGGGACGGTGGAGTTCGTCTCGCAGGAAGCGGCCCGCTTCGACCTGTGGCTCGGCGCGACGCCCGTCGACGACGGGCTGCTCATCGAGCTGGAGTACGACACGGACCTGCTGCCGGCCCCGTACGCCGAACGCTTCCTCGCCGAGTACCGGCAGCTGGTGCTGGGCGCCGCGGACGAGCCCCGCGCCCCGCTCCGCGAGCTGACCCGTTCCCTGGACACCCGCGCCACGGCCGGCTTCCGCCGCGGCCACGAGGCCCGCGTCGAGGCCGAGGGCGGGCTGCTCGGCCTGGCGGCCGCCGCGGCCGGACGCGACCCGGACCACCCGGCCGTCGTCGACCCGGGCGGCACCGCCCTGACCTACCGCGAGCTGCTGGAGCGCACCCGCCGCGCGGCCGCCGGACTGAGCGGGCGCGGCGTGCGGCGCGGCCACGTGGTCGCGGTGGTGCCCGACAACCTCGCCGACACCGTCGTCGCCATGCTCGCCGTCCTGTGGTGCGGGGCCGCCTACCTGCCCATCGACACCGGACTCCCGGCGGACCGGCTGAGCTACATGCTCGACCACGCGGACTGCACCTTCATGATCGCCAACGCCTCCGTGGTGCCCGGCGAGCCCGAACGGGCCACGGTCACGGAACTGGAGCAGGCCGGCGCGACCGCCGACGCGCCGGAGCCCTCCGACGGCTCCGACCCCGTCTACATCATGTTCACCTCCGGCTCCACCGGCCGCCCCAAGGGCGTCCTGATGGGCCAGCCCGCCCTCGTCAACCTCCTGCACTGGCAGCTGGAGGAGCTGGCGATGGGCCCCGCCACACGCTTCCTCCAGTTCGCACCGCTCGGCTTCGACGTCTCCTACCAGGAGATCTTCCCGACCCTGGCCGCCGGCGGCACGGTGTACGGCCTCGGCCCCACCGACCGCCGGGACCTGCGGGCGGTGGCCGAGCTGGTCGACCGCGAACGACTGACCCACGTCTATCTCCCGGTCGCCGTCCTCGGCGCGTTCGCCGCGGCCGCGGACGACGCCGGGCACACCCTGCGCACCGTCTCCTTCCTCTGCGTGTCCGGCGAACAGCTCCACCTCGACAGCCGCTCCCGCCGACTGCTCGACACCCACGACCGGTTGACCCTGGTGAACCTCTACGGGCCCACCGAGACGCACGCGGTGACCTGGCACGTCCTGCCCGGCGGCCCCGCCGGACGTCCGTCCCACGTGCCGATCGGCCGCACCCTGCCGGGAGTCGACACCCACCTGCTCGGCCCGGACGGCCAGGAGGTACCACCCGGCGCGGTCGGCGAACTGCACTTCGGCGGCGTCTGCCCCGCCCAGGAGTACGTCAACAGCCCCGAGCGCACCGAGGCCGCCTTCCTGCCCGCACCCGGAGGCGGGCGCATGTACCGCACCGGCGACCTGGCCGTGCGCGCGGAGGACGGCGACCTGCTCTTCCTCGGACGCCGCGACTCCCAGGTCAAACTGCGCGGACACCGCGTCGAGCTGGGCGAACTGGAGACCGCGGCCGAGCGGCTGCCCGCTGTCCGGGCCGCCGCCGCGACCGTGCGCGGCACCGGTGAACAGGCCGCCCTGTGCCTCTTCGTGCTGCCCGCTCCCGGCGAGCCGCTCGACGTCGCCCGTCTGCGTGACGCCCTCCGGCAGGACCTGCCCACGTACATGATCCCCCGGCACGTGCTGCGCATCGACCTGATGCCCCTGACCGCCAACGGCAAGGTCGACCGGGTCGCCCTGCTCCGCCGCTACGAGGCGGGCGAGTTCGAGAACGCCGATGAGCGGCCCGCCACGGGCGACTGGAACCCGAGCCCGGCCGAGGCGACGGTACGGGAGCTGTGGACCCGCATCCTCGGCAACGAACCCACCGGCCCCGAGGACTCGTTCTTCGTCCTCGGCGGCAACTCCTTCGACGTCATGCGCCTGTTGAGCGAGCTGGCCGGGGCCACCGGCGTACGCGTGGCGGTGGCGGACTTCTTCCGCTCGCCCACCCTGGGCGCCCTGGCCGCCCACCTGGACACGGCGCCGCGGCAGGCGTCCGCCGGCCCCGCCGACCGCCGGCCCCGCTGACCGGCCCTCCGTTCGACCGACCCCGACCACGGAGACGTACATGACCACCGTCATCGACCTGATCGAGGGATCCGTCCTTCGCCACCCCGACAAGACCGCGCTGCTCTGCGGCAGGGACCGTGTCACCTACCGGCAGCTCTGGGACGGCGCCCACGCCGTGGCGGCACGCCTGCGGGACCTCGGCTGCGAGCGCGGCGACACCGTCATCCTGGCCGGCCCGGGCAACGCGGAGTTCGTCACCGCCGCGCTCGGAGCCTGGCTGTCCGGCGTCGCCTGGGCGCCCATCGACCCGCGGATGCCGGCCGATCGCGTCCGCTACATCGTCGACGACACCCGGGCCCGCCTCGTCCTGCACACCGCCGACGACGGCCCCGAACCGGGCCTGCCCGTCGAGCGGATCAGGCCGGTCACCGAACCGGCGCCCGCCGCCCGCCGCTCACCGCACCGCGCGACCGGGGACGACACCGCCTACCTCATCTACACCTCCGGCTCCACCGGCCGCCCCAAGGGAGTGCAGGTCGGCCATCACGGACTGGCCGAGCATCTGCGGGGCACCTGCGAGGCGTACGGACTCACCGAGCCGGACGTGCTGCTCTCGTTCTCCTCCGCCAGCTTCGACGCGGCCATCGAGGAGATATGGGCCCCGCTGACCTGCGGGGCGACCGTGCTCCTGCGCGGCCCGTCCCTCTGGACCGGCCAGCAGCTCTTCGCCCGGGTGCGACTCCACCAGGTCACCTTCATCGCCTGCACCACCGCCTACTTCGAGGCCTTCTTCGGCGAGGAGCTGACCGAGGACGACCGCGACGCGCTCGCCTCGGTACGCGGGATCGTCTTCGGCGGTGAGGCGGTGCACCCCGGCGTCGTCCGCCGCTGGGTGGCCGGCCCCCTCGCCTCGATCCCGCTCTGCAACGCCTACGGGCCGACCGAGGCGATCATCACGGCCACGCTGTACTGGATCGCCCCCGGCTGGAACGGCGCCTCCGTCCCGATCGGCCACGCCATGCCCGGACACACGACCGTCGTCCTGGACGCCGAGGGCCGCGAGGCCGCCGACGGCGAGAGCGGCGAGCTGTACCTCGGCGGACCGTGCGTGGCCACCGGCTATCTCGGCCGCCCCGACCTCACGGAGCAGCGCTTCGTCGAACTGCCCGGCCGCGAGGGGATCCACTACCGCACCGGCGACCTCGTCGCCGTCGAGGGCGACGAGCTGGTGTTCCTGGGCCGCGCCGACCGACAGGTCAAGATCCGCGGATTCCGCATCGAGCTGGAGGAGATCGAGGTCGCGCTGCGCGGCCTCGACATGGTGCGCACGGCCGTCGTCGGCGTGGAGGAGCGCCCCGGCGGCGGCGAACAACTCGTCGCCCACGTCGTCCCCCAGAACCGGGCCGACCGCGAGGACCCCGACGCCTTCCGCACGGCCCTGCGCACCGCCCTCGGCGCCACCCTGCCCGTGTACATGGTGCCCGCCGAGATCAGGACGCACGAGCAACTGCCCCTGGGCGTCACCGGGAAGATCGACCGGGCCAAGGTGCTCGCGGGCACGGGCGACTGACATGGCGCCGAGCCTGGCGGCGGCCCCCGGGGTCTGGATCCTGTTCTCGGCCGCCTGGAACCCCGCCGCCGGACCGCTCACCGCACGGGACCGCGCCCGGGCGGACCGGCTGACGGGCCCGGCCCGGCGGACCGCGCACCTGGCCGGCCGGAGCGCCCTGCGCGCCCTGCTGACCGAGCGCTTCCCCGAGGCCGCCGCCGCGGACATCGCGTACGGGCCCACCGGCCGCCCCCACCTGCCCGACCGGCCCCGCCTCGGCGTCAGCGTCAGCCACAGCGGCACGGCGGTCGCCGTCTGCGCCGCGTACGACCGCGAGGTGGGCATCGACGTACAGCAGCCGCCCCGGGAGATCGCCGACCCCCTCCTGCGGTGGTGCGCGCCGCGGGGCCGCGGCGCACTGCTGGCTCTGCCGGCGCAGGTGCGGGCACGGGAGTTCGCCTGGCTGTGGACGGTGAAGGAAGCCCTCGGCAAGGCCGCGGGCCCCGGCCTGGCGGGCCCCGCCTTCCACGCCGAGCCCGCACCCGGCGCCACCGGGGGCACCTGGGGCCGCTACACCTGGGCCAGCCTGCGCGCCTCCTCACGCCTCCCGCTCAGCTGCGCGTACGGCCCGATCGCGACGGACGCGCCCGACCACCGGATCGCGACGCACGTGCCCGACGACCGGATCGCGACGCACGTGCCCGACCGCCCGAACTCACCGAAAGGCCAACCGACGTGAACGCCGCCCAGGAGTGGCTGCACCCCTTCGCCACCGCCACCACCGCCCGCCCGCCCGGTGCGACGCCCCGGGCCCGCCTCGTCTGCCTGCCGCACGCGGGCGGCTCCCCGTCGTTCTTCCGCGACTGGCCGCGCCACCTGGCCCCGGACATCGAGCTGAGCGCCGTCTGCTACCCCGGCCGCCAGACGCGCTTCGCGGACCCGGTCATCACCGACATGCGCGTCATGGCGCACCGTCTCGCCGCAGTCCTGGCCACCGGGAGCGACCTCCCGCTGTGGCTGTTCGGCCACAGCATGGGCGCCCTCCTCGCCTACGAGACGGCCCTCGCCCTGCGCGAGGAGTTCGGCCGCCCCGTGGCCGGCCTGCTGGTCTCCGGAGCGGTCCCGCCGCACCGCAACGAGTCCCGGGGCATCCACACCCGGGGCGACGAGGCCATCGTCGCGGACGTCCTGGACATGGGGGCGGCGGAGAGCGAACTGCTCGCGGACCCGGAGTTCCGCGCCTTCCTGCTGCCCGCCTTCCGCGCCGACTACGAACTGATCGAGACGTACCGGCCGACCCCCGGCGCCGCCCCGCTCGACGCCCCGCTGACGGCCTGCTTCGGCACCCAGGACGAGGACGCGCGACGCTGGGTCGACGAGTGGCGCGCGTACGGCTCCGGCCCCACCGCCGTGGTCTCCTACCCCGGCGACCACTTCTACCTCCAGGACGCCGCCCCCGACCTGGTCCCCGACCTGTCCCGCCGCATCCTCGCCCCCCGCCCGGCATGACCCCCGCCCCGACGGCCCGCCGCTGGCTGCTCACCCCGACCGGCGCCACCGCGGGCGCCCCGGACCTGTACTGCTTCCCGCACGCGGGAGGGAACCCGGCCGAGTACGCGCGCTGGGCCGAAGGCCTCGGCGACACCACCCTGCACGTGGTCCGGCTCCCCGGCCGCGCCGGACGCCACCGGGAGCCCCACGCCGCGACCCTGGCCGCCCTGGTGCGGGACTTCATCACCGACGTGCCGCTCGGCAACGGCCCGTTCTCCTTCTTCGGCCACAGCCTGGGCGCCCTGGTCGCGTACGAGATCACCAGAGCCCTGCACACCACCGGCCGCCCGCTGCCCGACCGCCTGATCGTCTCCGCCCTCCCGGCCCCGCACCTGCCGCGCCCCGGACATCCCTTGCACACCCTGCCCGAGGACGCCTTCCTGGAAGCGGTCGCGGCACGCCACGGCGGCATCCCCGAACCGGTCCTGGCCTCGCGCCACCTACGGGCGATGATCAGCGCCCCGCTCCGCGCCGACCTGCGCCTGGCCGAAACCCACCGCCACCACCCCGGCCCCCCGCTCCCCGTCCCCACGACGGTCTTCACCGGCGCCACCGACACCCCGGCCGCCACCGCCCCCGAGGCCTGGCAGCACCACACCTCACCGCCCCTGACCGTCCGCACCTTCCCCGGCGGCCACTTCTACTTCCGCGACAACGAAGCCGCACTCCTGGCGGCCCTGCGCGGGACGCTGACGGCCGCACCGGCGTGAACCCGGTCGTGACAACGGCCGAGGGCCGCCGCCTCCCGGGGGAGGCGGCGGCCCTCGGCCGTGTTCCTGACGCGGGTCAGGAGAGGTGTTCCTAGATGTCGAAGTACAGCTCGAACTCGTGCGGGTGCGGGCGCAGCTGGATCGGGGCGATCTCGTGCGTGCGCTTGTAGTCGATCCACGTCTCGATCAGGTCCGGCGTGAAGACGCCGCCCGCCTGGAGGTACTCGTTGTCCGCCTCCAGGGCGTCGAGCACGGCCGGGAGGGACGTCGGGACCTGCTGGACGCCTGCGTGCTCCTCGGGAGCCAGCTCGTAGAGGTCCTTGTCGATCGGCTCGGCCGGCTCGATCTTGTTCTTCACGCCGTCCAGGCCCGCCATCAGCAGCGCGGAGAACGCGAGGTACGGGTTCGAGGACGGGTCCGGGGCGCGGAACTCGACGCGCTTGGCCTTCGGGTTCGAGCCGGTGATCGGGATGCGCATCGCGGCGGAGCGGTTGCGCTGCGAGTACACCATGTTGACCGGGGCCTCGAAGCCGGGGACCAGGCGGTGGTAGGAGTTGACCGTCGGGTTGGTGAAGGCCAGCAGCGACGGGGCGTGCTTGAGGATGCCGCCGATGTAGTAGCGGGCCATGTCCGAGAGGCCGGCGTAACCCTGCTCGTCGTAGAAGAGCGGCGTGCCGCCCTGCCACAGCGACTGGTGCACGTGCATGCCCGAGCCGTTGTCGCCGAAGATCGGCTTCGGCATGAAGGTCGCGGTCTTGCCGTTGCGCCAGGCGACGTTCTTCACGATGTACTTGAAGAGCATCAGGTCGTCGGCCGCGGCGAGCAGCGTGTTGAACTTGTAGTTGATCTCGGCCTGGCCGGCCGTGCCGACCTCGTGGTGCTGGCGCTCGACCTGGAGGCCGTTCTTGTCCAGCTCCAGGGAGATCTCGGCACGCAGGTCGGCGAAGTGGTCCACCGGCGGGACCGGGAAGTAGCCGCCCTTGTAGCGGACCTTGTAGCCGCGGTTGTTCTCCTCCGACCCGGTGTTCCAGGCGCCGGCCTCGGAGTCGATGTGGTAGAAGCTCTCGTTCGCCGACGTCTGGAAGCGGACGTTGTCGAAGACGTAGAACTCCGCCTCGGGGCCGAAGTACGCGGTGTCCGCGATGCCGGTCGAGGTGAGGTACGCCTCGGCCTTCTTGGCGATGTTGCGCGGGTCACGGCTGTACTGCTCGCCCGTGATCGGGTCGTGGATGAAGAAGTTGATGTTGACGGTCTTGTCACGGCGGAAGGGGTCCACCCGTGCCGTCGACAGGTCCGCGCGCAGCGCCATGTCCGACTCGTGGATGGCCTGGAAGCCGCGGATCGACGAACCGTCGAAGGCCAGTTCCTCGGCCGGGTCGAAGGTCGCTGCCGGGATCGTGAAGTGCTGCATCACCCCGGGCAGGTCGCAGAACCGGACATCGATGAACTTGACGTCGTTGTCCGCTACGTACTTCTGCACTTCGTCGGCGTTCTGGAACATCCAACTCCTCCTACTCCCGGCCCGGGAGGGACGGGGTTGTAGCTCGTGGTGCGGCCAGTGCGGTGGCGCACGATGGACCCGACCATAGGCAGGCGTGATTTCTCAAGCGTGACCCATTTGTTTCGCCCAAGTTAACCGGGGCGGTGGCGGGCGGCATCTCCGCGACTGTTTCCGGTGCCCCGCCCGGCCTCGGGCAAACACCGGCGCAGTACCGTGGACGGGTGGACAACAGGCAAGCAATCGGATCGTGGCTCTCGGGGCCCCGCGCGGCCGCCGAGGAGATGGGCGCCGACTTCGGCTACCGGGGCAAGGGGCTCGGGCTGCCCGAGGAGGGGCCCGGCTCGGTCGCTCCGCTCGGCCGGCGCTTCGGGGCCCTCTTCATCGACTGGACCCTCTGCATGCTGATCGCATACGGGCTGCTCGCCCGCGGTGACCAGCAGGCGGCGGGGAACTGGGCGCTCGGCATCTTCCTCGTGCTGAGCCTGCTGACGGTCGGCACCATCGGCTGCACCCCCGGAAAGCGCCTCCTGGGCGTCCGGGTGGTCGCCGACGACGGCGGGCGGCTCGGGTTCGTGCGGGTCGCCGTGCGGACCGTCCTGCTCCTGCTCGTCATCCCCGCGCTGGTCTGGGACCGCGACGGGCGCGGACTGCACGACCGGCTGTCCCGCGCCGTGCAGGTCCGGATGTGACCTTCCCGACACCGACGCGCTCATGAGAAACGGGGCGGCCCCGGGACCGTTCACCGGTCCGGGGCCGCCCCGTTCTGCGTCACGTCGCAGTCAGCGCATCTTCCCGCCGCGCGGCATCCGCATGCCCTTGGGCATCGGGCCCTTCGGCAGCGGCATGTTGCTCATCAGATCGCCCATCGCGCGCAGCCGGTCGTTGGTGGAGGTCACCTGCGGGCCGGTCAGGACGCGGGGCAGCTTCAGCATCTTGGTGCGGACCTTCTTCAGGGGCACCTGGCCCTCGCCGTTGCCGACGATGATGTCGTGCACCGGCACGTCCACCACGATGCGGGCCATCTTCTTCTTCTCGGACGCCAGCAGGCTCTTCACCCGGTTCGGGTTGCCCTCGGCCACCAGGACGATGCCGGCCTTGCCGACCGCCCGGTGGACGACGTCCTGGCTGCGGTTCATCGCCACCGCGGGGGTGGTGGTCCAGCCGCGTCCGATCCGGTCCAGGACGGCGGCCGCCGCTCCGGGCTGGCCCTCCATCTGTCCGAAGGCCGCCCGCTCGGCGCGCCGGCCGAAGATGATCGCCATCGCGAGGACGGCCAGGACGAAGCCCAGGATGCCCAGATAGACCGGGTGTCCGATCGCGAAGCCGATGCCGAGGAGGACACCGAACGTGACGATTCCGACACCCGCGACGACAAGACCGATCTTGCTGTCGGTCCGCCTGGTCATCTTGTAGGTCAGGGCGATCTGCTTGAGCCGCCCTGCGTTCTCGGCGCTGTCCGCGCCTTCAGTTTTTGCCTTCCTCGCCATGTACCGAAGTTTACGTGGCGAGGGAGCGACCTAGGAACGCTGGTCGGCCACGGCTTCCAGCACGTGCTGGGCCTCCACCCGGTCCTTGGCGCGGCGGCGGTCCTCCAGGACGGCCGTCCAGGCGTTGCGGCGGGCGGTGCGCTGGCCGCTGCTCAGCAGCAGCGACTCGACGGCGCGCAGAGCGGTGGTGACGGACGGTAGTGCGTGGGCGCGGACCGGGGCGGCCTGCATCGTGGTGTTCCCCCTCGGAATGGATGCGCCGGTGGGGCGCGGATGAGTACGGGAAGCAGTGACGGCGGCGGCTGCTGGGGTCGCTGCCGCACGTGTACCCAGGGTCATTGCTCGGTGTTACCAGCGGATGACCGGGTGGTCAAACACCAATGAAGCCTTGATTCCGCCGCCGCGCACGCCGAAGCGGTCCGTACGCGTCCCCGACCTGCGGGGAGCGTCCGGACCGCTTCGATGGCGCGGTTACTGCTCGGCAGTGCTCGTGAGCGGATTCACACGGTCTGTGCTGCCTGGGTGCTCCCGGCGGTGGCGACGCCACGCGCCTCCATCGCCTGCTGGAAGAGACGCCCCGCGCGGTACGAGGACCGCACCAGCGGGCCCGACATCACGCCGGAGTAGCCGATCGCGTCGGCCTCGTCCTTCAGCTCGACGAACTCGTGCGGCTTCACCCAGCGCTCGACCGGGTGGTGCCGTACGGAGGGGCGCAGGTACTGCGTAATCGTGATGAGCTCGCAACCTGCGTCGTGCAGGTCCTGGAGCGCCTCGCTGACTTCCTCGCGGGTCTCGCCCATGCCGAGGATCAGGTTGGACTTGGTGATCAGACCGGCCTCGCGGGCCCGCGTGATGACCTCCAGGGAACGCTCGTAGCGGAAGCCGGGGCGGATCCGCTTGAAGATCCGCGGCACCGTCTCCACGTTGTGCGCGAGCACCTCGGGGCGCGAGGAGAAGACCTCGGCGAGCTGCTCGGGCTCGGCGTTGAAGTCGGGGATCAGCAGCTCGACCTTGGTCGCGCCGGCCTCCCGCTCCGCGGTGAGCGTGTGGATCTGGCGGACGGTCTCGGCGTACAGCCAGGCACCGCCGTCCTCCAGGTCGTCGCGGGCGACGCCGGTGATGGTGGCGTAGTTCAGGTCCATCGTGACGACCGACTCGCCGACGCGGCGGGGCTCGTCACGGTCCAGCGCCTGCGGCTTGCCCGTGTCGATCTGGCAGAAGTCGCAGCGCCGGGTGCACTGGTCGCCGCCGATGAGGAAGGTGGCCTCGCGGTCCTCCCAGCACTCGAAGATGTTGGGACAGCCCGCCTCCTGGCAGACCGTGTGCAGCCCTTCGCCCTTCACCAGCTGCTGCAGCTGCTTGTACTCGGGGCCCATCTTCGCCCGCGTTTTGATCCACTCGGGCTTGCGCTCGATGGGGGTCTGGCTGTTCCGGACCTCCAGGCGCAGCATCTTGCGCCCGTCGGGTGCGACAGCGGACACTCCGGCTCCCCTTTGCTCTCTGCTGCGTTGGATTCGCGTCGGGTTCGCGTGGGATGCGCGAGCGATGCGCGAGGGACTCGCTTTGGATTCTTCGGCTGATACCAGGGTACGCCCGTACATCGAACGGCCTTGCCCCTGCCCAACCTGCGGCCGACGGGGCCTATTCCCCGGCCGGCGGTGGCGGCCGGGCTACTGACCGGTACGGCCGGTGGCCCCTAGGCGGGGGCGGGGGCCGGGGCCGCCTTCGGCTGCTCGACCACGCGCGGTGCGAGCTCCGCGTTCTCCAGGATGTCCCGCAGGTGCTTCTCGGCGACCGGCAGCACCTCCTCGATGGTGATCTCCCGGCCCAGCTCGTTGGAGAGGGACGTGACCCCCGCGTCGCGGATGCCGCACGGCACGATCCGGTCGAACCAGGTGTTGTCCGGGTTCACGTTGAGGGCGAAGCCGTGCATCGTGACGCCCTTGGCGACCCGGATCCCGATCGCGGCCAGCTTGCGGTCCTCGCGGCGCTGGCCGGCGTTGGACGGGGCGTACTCGGGGCCGTTCAGCCGCGGGTCGAACTCCTCGTCCTGGAGCCTCGGGTCGAAGTCCAGCGAGAGCCCGCCCAGCGCCTGGCGCTGCTCGACCGGGTCGCCGAGCACCCAGACACCGCTGCGGCCCTCGACCCGGGAGGTCTCCACGCCGAAGTCGGCGGCCGTGCGGATCAGCGCGTCCTCCAGCCTGCGGACGTGCGCGACGACGTCGACCGGGCGCGGCAGCTTCTGGATCGGGTAGCCGACGAGCTGCCCCGGGCCGTGCCAGGTGATCTTCCCGCCGCGGTCCACATCGATGACCGGAGTGCCGTCCAGCGGACGCTCGCTCTCCGCCGTGCGACGTCCCGCGGTGTAGACGGGCGGGTGCTCCAGCAGCAGACAGGTGTCCGGCACACGGTCCTCGAACCGGTCCGCGTGCACCTCGCGCTGCTTCTGCCAAGCCTCCGTGTATGCGACGGCCTGTTCGCCGAAGCCCAGACGGACGAACCGCAGTTCGCTCACCGATGCCTCCCTACGTGGGCCCCGCGTGCCCGGAGGGGTGTCCCCGGGGTTCACGGCACCCTGCACTGATCGCGCCCCGTCCACTGTACGACCGTCCCCGGAACGGCCCCCCGGCAGGTGCGGGGGCCGGGACCGGAGCCGGGTGCGGGCCCGGGGCCCGGCCGTCCACGGTGCGGACGTTTCCGTCAGCTCCGCCCGGAATCCTCACACGATCGGATGAACGTGGAGCAAAGGGTGGCTGCGACCGCTCCGGCGGCCGCTAAATTCGCGCCGTTCCCATGAGGGCTGCCCGTCCGGCCCCGAAGGCAGGAGACCGTACAGCTGATGTCGGAACGACCCCCGCAGCGCACGCCCAACCGCCGACTCGCCTCACTCATCGCGGAAGCCGGCTTCTCGCACGCCGGCCTGGCCCGCCGGGTCGATCAGCTCGGCCTCGAACACGGCCTCGACCTGCGGTACGACAAGACCTCGGTCACCCGCTGGCTGCGGGGGCAGCAGCCGCGCGGCACCACGCCCGCGCTGATCGCCGAGGTGTTCACCCGGCGGCTCGGGCGGCGGCTCTCCGCGCAGGAGCTCGGGCTCGACGCCTGCGCGCCCGTCTACGCGGGCCTGGAGTTCGCCGCCACCCCCGCCGAGGCGGTCGACATCGTCAGCGGTCTCTGGCGCAAGGACTCCGGCACCCATGTCGAGCTGCGCAAGATCGCCTTCACCCCGGCCGGGCTCGTCGTCCCCAGCCGTGACTGGCTGATCGGCCGGGCCGACGAATGGGTGGCCCGGGACGGCGCCGCCGCCCGCCGGGCCGGGGGAGAGGCCGGGGCCCCCTCGCCCGGCCGCCCCGGCGGGACGCCGCGCGCCGAGGCCCGGGGACTGCCGCGCCCGGCCGTCGGACCGCTGCGGCCCACACCCCCGGGCCCGTCCGGCACGCATCCGCCCGCCGCCCACCCCTCCGTCACGCATCCTCCCGCCCCGCATCCGCCCGCCGCCGGGGCGCCGGCCGGGGCCGGAGCGCTCCCCGTGGTCCCGCGCCAGCGCCAGACGGACCGCGGCCCCGGCCAGCGGGTCGGCGGCGGGGACGTCGCCGCGCTGCGCTCGGTCGGCGAGCTGTTCCGCACCCTCGACCACGCCTACGGAGGCGGCCACGCCCGGCAGGCCCTCGTGCGGTATCTGGAGCACGAGGCCGAGCCGATGCTCCGGGGCACGTACGGCGAGGCCACCGGGCGGCGGCTGTTCGCCGCGGTGGCCGACCTGACCCGGCTGGCCGGCTGGACCTCGTACGACATCGCCGCCCACGGCCTGGCCCAGCGGTACTTCGTCCAGGCGCTGCGGCTCGCCCAGGCCGCCGGGGACCGCGGGTACGGCGCCTACGTGCTGATCACGATGAGTCGCCAGGCGGTCTACCTCGGGCACGGCAGGGAGGCCGTCCAGCTCGCCCGCGTGGCCCAGCAGGGCGTCGGCTCGGCCGCCCCGCTGCTCGTCCAGTCACTGCTGCACGCGGTCGAGGCGCGCGGGCACGCCGTGCTCGGCGAGGCACGCTCCTGCACGGCCGCCCTGACCCGGGCCGAGCACGCCCTGGAGACCGCACGCCCCGGCGACGAGGTGCCGCACTGGGCCCGCGACTTCGACGAGGCGCAGCTCGCCGACGAGCTGGGCCACTGCCACCGCGACCTCCAGCAGTACCGGGCCGCCGCCCAGCACGCCGAGCGGTCGCTCCAGCTGCGCGCACCGGCGTACGCCCGCAGCAGGCTGTTCTGCCGGGTGGTCCTCGCCTCGGCCCGGCTCGGCCTGGGCGAGCTGGACCAGGCCTGCCTGCTGGGCGCG
The DNA here is from genome assembly GCF_041435495.1 of Streptomyces sp. NBC_01116. Classification (NCBI taxonomy): domain Bacteria; kingdom Bacillati; phylum Actinomycetota; class Actinomycetes; order Kitasatosporales; family Streptomycetaceae; genus Streptomyces; species Streptomyces sp. NBC_01116. Next base: position 2,123,018 of record NZ_CP108644.1, on the reverse strand, counting down.
GAGGCCGCCCAGCAGGCGGCCGAGATGCGCTCGGTGCGCGCCACGGAGTACGTACGCGCCTTCGAGCGCAGCCTGGAGCCCTACCGGGACGCCGTCGCCGTACGCGGCTACCGCGACCGGGTCGCCGCCCTCGGCTGAGCCGACGCCCGGCGGAAGCCCCCGGCCGAGATCCTCGGCGGAAGCCCCCGGCCGAGACTCTCGGCACCGCACCGCACCGCACCGCACCGCACCGCACCGCACCGGTCGGGGCGAGCCCCGGGGTGCCTCACGCCGCCTCCGGCAGGTGCGGGCTCCCCTCGTGCGTGCCCGGGACCGCCAGGTCGGTCAGGATCGCCTCGGCCGCCCGCCGCCCCGAGTGCAGCGCGCCCTGGACCGTGCTCGTGTCCCGGTGGTCACCGCACACGTACAGCCCGGCCAGCACCCGCACCGGGCGGCGCGGATCGTGCGGGGCCTCCATCGCGGGCACCGCCTCCGGGTCGTGATGGGCCGCCAGCAGCTCCCAGCCGTCCGTCGGCACCCCGTACAGCGCCGCCAGGTGCGCCCGCACCGAGCGGTCCAGGTCCGGCGGCGGGGTCCCGAGCACGGTCGAGGTGATCAGCGTCCGGCCCTCCGGCGCCCGCGAGGGGTCGACCTCGCTCATCACCGCGGTGTACGCCACCGGGCCCGACCGGTCGCCGTCCAGCACCAGTGATCTGCCCGTGGGCGGCGGGGCGGGCGCGCTGTGGTGAAGGACCGTCACCGGGTGGAAGGACGGCACCCGCAGACCGGGCAGCAGCTCGGCCGCGGCCCCCGCGCCGGTCGCCAGCAGCAGGGAGCGGCACCCCAGCTCACCGTGTTCCTTGGTGCGTACGGAGGTGATGTCGGCGGCCGTCACATGCACCCCGGTCCGGACCGTGCCCGGCGGCAGCGAGGCCGCCAGCAGCTCCGGCAGCGCGGACGACCCGCCCGCCGGAACGCACAGGCCGCCGCGCGCGTAGTCCCGCAGGGCGAGATCGGCGCACCGGCTCGACGTGGCGAGGGCGGGGTCGCTGAGCAGGGTGGTGAGCAGCGGGCGCAGGACGCCGTCCACCGTGCGGGCGGGCAGGCCCAGGCGGGGCAGGGCGCCGACGACGGTCCGCTCCGGGCGGGCCAGGAGCCGGGCCTGCGGGACGGCCGCCAGCCGGGACAGCGCCGCGCCCAGCCGGGCCCGGTCGATCGCGCCGGTCACCGCGCCGCCTCGGCCGCCCCCGCGCGCCGGGGCGCCGTGCTCGTGCCCGTACGCGCCCTGCGCCGCCCAGGGTGCGCGAGGAGCCCGGGGGGCCCGGACGGCTCGGGGGGCGCTCGATCGGGTGCGCACTGCCTTGAGTGCGCCCCTCGCGCTCCGTATGTCGCCGGTGAGCTGGCGACGGCCCTCGCTGTGGACCAGGACACCCGGCGCGAACGCCCGCAGCTCCGGGGCGCCGAGCCCCGGGGTGCCGGTCAGCTCGGGCCAGGACGTGCAGAGGAGCGGGCCGAGCCGGTCGAGCCGGAACCCGTCCACCTCGTCGGTGGCGAGCCGGCCGCCCACCCGGGGCTCGGCCTCCAGGACACTGACCCCGAGCCCCGCCCGGATGAGCAGGTGGGCCGCTGACAGGCCGGCGATTCCGGCTCCGATGATGACCACGTCTGCGTGGTGTGCCGTGCTGCGCACATGCCCCTCCCCGAGTCGGTGCGACTGGTGGGAGGCTCATGCCCCCAACAGACCCCCGGAATGCCGGAGTTCGCAACGAGGCTAGGAGGATGGCTGATACTGCGTCAGACGCGCGCGCCGGGGAGCACCGGGGCACGGGGTCGCACGCGCCGCGCCCGGCGGGGTGGTGGAGGTCGCGCGGCCCCGGCCCTCCGGCGCGGACCAGCGACCCCCGCCGTGCCTCGCCCCGCCGCGTCCTGCCCCGCCCAGACCCGCCCCGCTCAGCGCAGTGCGGCGCGGATCGCCCCGTCGATACCGGGGAAGGCGAACGAGAAGCCGGAGTCCAGCAGCTTCGCCGGGATCACCCGCTGGCTGCCCAGCACGTCCTCCGCGAACTCCCCGAGCGCGAGCCGCAACGCGGGCGCCGGCGCGGGGAACAGCGTCGGGCGGCGCAGCACCCGGCCCATCGCCGCGGTCACCTCGGCGTTGGTGACGGGCTTCGGCCCGGTCAGGTTCACCGGCCCGGTCAGCGACTCGGTGTCCAGGATGTGGCGCAGCGCGGCGACATGGTCGTGCAGAGCGATGAAGCTCCAGTACTGGCGGCCGTTGCCCAGCTTCCCGCCGAGCCCCGCCTTGAACAGCGGGAACAGCCGCCCCCAGGCCCCGCCCTCGCGGCCCACGACCAGCCCGGTCCGCGCGTGCACCGTGCGGACGCCCGCTTCCTCGGCGGCGACGGTGGCCGCCTCCCACTCCTCGCAGACCGACGGCAGGAACCCGTCCCCGGGCGGCGCGCTCTCGTCCACCGGACGGTCCCCGGTGTCGCCGTAGAAGCCGATGGCGGACCCGGCGAGCAGCACGCGGGGCGGGGTGTCGAGCGAGGCGACGGCCTCGGCGACGGCGGCGGTGCCCAGGACCCGGCTGTCCCGGATCTCCTGCTTGTAGGCGTCGGTCCAGCGGTGGTCGCCCACCCCGGCCCCGGCCAGGTGCACGACGGCGTCGCAGCCGACGAGGCCGGCCACGTCCACGTAACTTCGCTTGGGGTCCCACTCGACCTCGTCGCCGGCTCTGGCGGGACGGCGCACCAGGCGGGCCACCTCGTGCCCGTCGGCGCGCAGCGAGCGCACCAGCGCCGCTCCGATGAGTCCTGACGATCCGCTGACGGCGATACGGGAGCTCGGCATGGGCCCATCCTGCCCCATGAAACGCCTCGAACACCGGGAACACCGCGTGGCACAGTGACCCCATGGTCCAACTCACCCTCCGCCCCGTCCGCACCGCCGCGCCCGCCGACGACGACCGGCTCGCCGAGCTCGACCGGTCCACCTGGTCGACGCTGCACGCGGTCCTGCCGAAGCCCGCGCCCCCGTACGAGCCCTTCTTCGGGGAGCGGTATCCGCCGGAGGACTTCCTCGTGGTGGAGGCGGACGCGGAGACGGAGGGCGGCGCGGCCCGGATCGCCGGGTACATACGCCTCGTCCCGCCCACCCCGCTCGCCGCCAACGCCCACGTCCGCCAGATACGGGGCCTCGCCGTGGCGACCTGGGCGCGCGGGGCCGGTGTCGGGCGGATCCTGGTGCGGGCCGCGTGCGCCGAGGCCCGCCGCCAGGGCGCCAACCGGATCACGCTGCGGGTGCTCGCGCACAACGACCCCGCCCGCGCCCTGTACGCCTCCGAGGGCTTCGCCGTCGAAGGCGTGCTGCCCGGGGAGTTCTTCCTGAACGGGCGCTACGTCGACGACGTCTGCATGGGACGCTCGCTCGGCCCCGCCTGAGCGCCGGGGGTCACCGGGGCCCGAAGCGGTCCCACAGTTCGGGGAAGCGGGCGGCGAGCGCCTCCTCGTCCTCGAAGTCGACCGGGGAGCCCAGCGGCTCCGCGGCCTGCGGCGGCAGCCCCAGGTCCGGCGCGACCACGCCGGTGAGCTGCTCGTACGCCTCGTCGGCCGCGTAGCCCAACTCCTCGCCGTCCCCGTCGATCCGCTCGTCGAAGTCCTCCAGCAGCTCCGCCAGGCCGTCCGGATCGTGCAGCGCCCCCTCGAACACCTCCCGGCCCTGGCCGATCAGCCAGCAGCGGAAGTAGTCGAACGCGTCGTCGCTCGCCCCGCCCAGCAGCACGGCCGCCGCACCCCACAGATCCCAGTGGTAGGCGCGGTTGTAGCGGGCCTCGAAGTGCCGGGCGAAGTCCAGCACGGAATCGGGATCGAGCTGCACCAGCCGTTCCACCAGCAGGTCGGCGTGGTCCTCGGGGTCGCCTTCGGCGGCCTCGCGGGTGCTGTCGATGATCTCCCAGAATTCCGTTTCGTCCATCACGGGTCCAGCATCCAGCCTGCGGAGGGCTCCCGCACGCGCTGACACCGAATTGAAGCCTTTCAGCGATACATCTCGCGCAGACGTTCGGCGGCGTCCGCGAACCGGATCCGCAGCGCATCGGGTGCCAGGACCTCCAACTCGGGTCCCAGCGCGAGCAGCTGGCCGTAGGCCACGTCCAGCGATTCCACCGGCAGGTTCAGGGTGCGCCACCCGTCCGGGCCGGGCTCGGAGGCCTCCGCGAGCGCGGTGGCCGCCGCCGCCCGGTCACCGGTGTACGCCAGCATCCGCGCCCCGCGCCCGGACACCCGTACGGTCACCTCACCGCGCAGCAGGGACCGGGCGAACCCGGCGGCCCGCTCCTCCCAGAACCCGGGCAGGTCGAAGGTCTCGTCCCGGTCGAAGCGCTCCTCGGCGGGCTCCACGGCCGTGAACCGGTCGATCCGGTAGACCCGGAAGTCCTCGCCCGCCCGCGCGCAGAGATACCAGACCCCGGCCTTGAGGACGAGACCGTACGGAGCCAGCTCGCGCGCCACCTCCGGCCCCTCCCGCTCGCGGCCCCCGCCCCTGCGGTAGCGGGCCCGCAGCAGCCGGTCGTCCCAGACCGCGTCGGCGATCACGGGCAACAGCCCGGGGGTCTCCGGCTCGTGGTACCAGGAGGGGGCGTCCAGGTGGAAGCGCCGGGCGGCGGAGGAGGAGGCGTCGCGGAGGGAGGGCAGCAGCGCCGCCGACACCTTGAGGCGGGCGGCCGACGCCGCGTCCTCCAGGCCCATCTCGCGCAGCGCGGCGGGCAGCCCGGAGAGGAACAGCGCCTCGGCCTCGTCCCGGGCGAGGCCGGTCAGCCGGGTGCGGTAGCCGCCGACGAGCCGGTAGCCGCCGGCCCGGCCGCGCTCCGCGTACACCGGGACGCCCGCGTCGGAGAGCGCCTGCGCGTCCCGGGTGACCGTACGCTCGGACACCTCCAGCTCGGCCGCCAGCTCGGCGGCGGTCATCGCGGGGCGGGCCTGCAGGAGCAGCACCATCTTGATCAGCCGGGCAGCGCGCATGGGCCCATTGTGGCGGCAGGCGCGCCCCGCGATGACCGCCGCAGCACCCGGGCCCACGCCGGAGCCCCCGGCCGCCGGGCGGGCGCGTTGTCGGACGCGCACGCTCCGGTGACCGGGGGCTCCGGTTGCGTAGAGGAGGGGCTCGTACGGGAGTGGGCTCAGAGCCCGTAGCGCTCCCGGGCCTCCTTGATCGCGGAGGCCGGGACCTCGCCGCGCTTGGCGAGCTGGGCCAGCGAGGCCACCACGATCGACTGGGCGTCGACGCCGAAGTGGCGGCGGGCCGCGGCGCGGGTGTCGGAGAGGCCGAAGCCGTCCGTGCCGAGCGAGGACCAGTCCTGCTCCACCCACTGGCTGATCTGGTCCGGGACCTGGCGCATCCAGTCGCTGACCGCGAGCACCGGGCCCGGCGCGCCGGAGAGCGCCTGCGTCACGTACGGGACCCGCTGCTCACCGCGGAGCAGCGCCTCGTCGGACTCCAGCGCGTCGCGGCGCAGCTCGCCCCACGAGGTGGCGGACCAGACGTCGGCCGTGACACCCCAGTCGGCGGCCAGCAACTCCTGGGCCTCCAGGGCCCAGTGGATCGCCGTACCGGAGGCCAGCAGCTGAAGGCGCGGCGCGTCCGCTTTCGCGGGCGTGCCCTCCTTGAAGCGGTACAGGCCCTTGACGATGCCCTCCTCGACGCCCTCGGGCATCGCGGGCTGGGGCTTCGGCTCGTTGTAGACCGTCAGGTAGTAGAAGACGTCCTCGGCGTCGGGGCCGTACATCCGGCGCAGACCGTCCTTGACGATCACCGCGACCTCGTACGCGAACGCCGGGTCGTAGTTGAGCGAGGCCGGGTTGGTGGCCGCGATCAGGTGCGAGTGGCCGTCCGCGTGCTGGAGGCCCTCGCCCGTCAGGGTCGTCCGGCCCGCCGTCGCGCCGACGATGAAGCCCTTGCCGAGCTGGTCGGCGAGCTGCCACATCTGGTCGCCGGTCCGCTGCCAGCCGAACATCGAGTAGAAGATGTAGAACGGGATCATCGTCTCGCCGTGCGTCGCGTACGACGTGGCGGCGGCGATGAAGTCGGCCATGGCCCCGGCCTCGGTGATCCCCTCGTTGAGGATCTGGCCGTCCTTGGCCTCCTTGTAGTACATCAGCTGGTCGCGGTCGACCGGGTCGTAGGTCTGACCCAGCGGCGAGTAGATGCCGGCGGAGGGGAAGAGGGACTCCATACCGAAGGTACGGGCCTCGTCCGGGACGATCGGCACCCAGCGCTTGCCGGTCTCCTTGTCCCGCATCAGGTCCTTCACCAGGCGGACGAACGCCATGGTGGTGGCCATCTCCTGCTTGCCGGACCCCTTGTACAGGGCCTTGAACGCGCGCTCCTCGGGCTGCGGCAGCGGCGCGGAGGCGTGCATCCGGCGGGCCGGGGCCGGGCCACCGAGGGCGGCACGGCGCTCCTGGAGGTAGCGGACCTCGGGGGAGTCGGCGCCGGGGTGGCCGTAGGGGACGAGACCGTCCTCGAAGGCGCTGTTGGGGATCGGGAGGCCGAGCAGCTCGCGCATGCCCTTGAACTCGTCGATCGACAGCTTCTTCATCTGGTGGTTGGCGTTCTTGGACTCGAAGCCCTTGCCGAGCGTGTAGCCCTTGACCGTCTGGGCCAGGATCACGGTCGGCGCGCCCTTGTGCTCCACGGCCGCCCGGTACGCCGCGTACACCTTGCGGGCCTCGTGGCCGCCGCGCGAGGTGTAGAAGCACTCGCCGATCTTCGCGTCGGTCAGCAGCTTCGCCAGCTCGACGAGCGCGGGCTCGGTGCCGAAGAAGTGCTCGCGGATGTAGGCGACGTCGCGGGTGGCGTACGTCTGGAACTGCGCGTCCGGGACCTCCCGCAGGCGGCGCAGCAGCGCACCCTGGGTGTCCAGCTGGAACAGCTCGTCCCAGGCGTTGCCCCAGAGCGTCTTGACGACGTTCCAGCCGGCCCCGCGGAACTGCGCCTCCAGCTCCTGGACCACGCGGAAGTTGGCGCGGACCGGGCCGTCGAGGCGCTGCAGGTTGCAGTTGATGACGAAGGTCAGGTTGTCGAGCTGCTCACGGGAGGCCAGCGCGAGGGCGGCCGTCGACTCGGGCTCGTCCATCTCGCCGTCGCCCAGGAAGGCCCAGACGTGCGAGTTGGCGGTGTCCTTGATGCTGCGGTTGGCCAGATAGCGGTTGAAGCGCGCCTGGTAGATGGCCGAGAGCGGGCCGAGGCCCATCGACACGGTGGGGAACTCCCACAGCCAGGGCAGCCGCCGCGGGTGCGGGTAGGAGGGCAGGCCCTCGCCACCGGACTCCTGGCGGAAGTTGTCGAGCTGCTGCTCGCCGATCCGGCCGTCGAGGAAGGCGCGGGCGTAGATGCCGGGGGAGGCGTGGCCCTGGATGTAGAGCTGGTCACCGGAGCCGTCCCCCTCCTTGCCGCGGAAGAAGTGGTTGAAGCCGGTCTCGTAGAGCCAGGCCGCCGAGGCGAAGGTGGCGATGTGGCCGCCGACCCCGTACCGGGCGCCCCGGGTCACCATCGCGGCCGCGTTCCAGCGGTTCCACGCGGTGATCCTCGACTCCATCGCCAGGTCGCCGTCGAACTCGGGCTCGGCGGCGGTCGGGATGGTGTTGACGTAATCGGTCTCCAGCAGCTTGGGCAGCGCGAGACCGGCGCCCTCGGCGTGCTGCAGCGAGCGGCGCATCAGGTACGCGGCACGGTGCGGGCCGGCGGCCCGGGTGACGGCGTCCAGGGAGGCCGCCCATTCGGCGGTCTCCTCGGGGTCGCGGTCCGGGAGCTGGTCGAGCTCGCTCGGAAGCTTTCCTACGGGGTCGGTCATGATCGCCGCCTTCCGGGGAGGAGGGGGGTGGAGAAGGCCCTGGCTGGCAGGACAGGGCGATGGGGCCGGTGGGCCCGCGAGATGAACTGTAAGGCGCTGATCGATGATCGATCAAAGGATTGAAGGCAAAACTTCTCGATACGAAGAAAAGTGGCATGGGGTGCCTCGAAATGGGGCACGGAGTGACGCGAAATTGCGCGCAAATAGGGCGCTGACCTGCACGGAAGAGCAGGCTGGGAGCCAGATGATCGGCGCCGGCGGAGGGCTCAGGCGCGCGGAGCGCAGCCCAGCACGTGCGCCTTCACCAGGGCCCCGATCCCCGGGTCCTCGGCGAGGAACGCGTCGATGAGCGCCTGGTGCTCCTCCGCGTACGACTTCTGCACGGTGCCCAGCCAGCGGATCGACAGGGCCGTGAACACCTCGATGCCCAGCCCCTCCCAGGTGTGCAGCAGCACCGCGTTCCCGGCCGCCCGCACCATCTCCCGGTGGAAGCCGACCGTGTGCCGCACCTGCGCCTCGCCGTCGGCCAGCCGGTCCGCCTCGTACAGCGCGGCCACGTGCGGGGCCAGCGCCGAGCAGTCCCGGCCGAGCCGCGGGGCCGCCAGCTCCGCCGCGATCTGCTCCAGGCCGGCCCGGACCGGGTAGCTCTCCTCCAGGTCGGCCGCGGTGAGGTTGCGGACGCGGACGCCCTTGTTGGGGGCCGACTCGATCAGCCGCAGTGTCTCCAGCTCGCGCAGCGCCTCGCGCACGGGCGTCTGGCTGACCTCCAGCTCGGTGGCGATGCGGCGCTCCACGATCCGCTCACCCGGCTTCCAGCGCCCGCTGACGATCCCCTCCACGATGTGCTCGCGGATCTGTTCGCGCAGCGAGTGGACGACGGGCGGGGTCATGGAGGGCTCCTTCAGGGCAGACCGGTGCTGCCTACATCATCACGGCCCCACGGGGGGCCGGTGGTGATTAGACAATACGGCGACGCCCCCGCCCGGATGAGTTCCGGACGAGGGCGTCGCTGGTGAGGCTGGTTACAGCAGGGGTGTTCAGAGGCCGAGCTCGACCTCGAACTCACCGGCCTCCAGGATCGCCTTGACCGACGTCAGGTAGCGGGCGGCGTCCGCGCCGTCCACCAGACGGTGGTCGTAGGAGAGCGAGAGGTAGGTCATGTCGCGCACCGCGATGGTCTCGCCGAGGTCCGGGTGGTCGATGACCACCGGGCGGCGGACCGTGGCGCCGATGCCCAGGATGGCGGCCTGGTTCGGCGGCACGATGACCGTGTCGAACAGGGCGCCGCGCGAACCGGTGTTGCTGATGGTGAAGGTGGCGCCGGACATGTCGTCCGGCGTCAGGCCGCCACCGCGCGCCTTGCCCGCGAGCTCCGCGGTCTTCTTGGAGATACCGGCGATGTTCAGGTCGCCCGCACCCTTGATGACCGGGGTCATCAGACCCTTCTCGGCGTCCACGGCGATGCCGATGTTCTCCGAGTCGAAGTACGTGATGGTGCCCTCGTCCTCGTTGATCCGGGCGTTGACGACCGGGTGGGCCTTCAGCGCCTGGGCCGCCGCCTTCACGAAGAACGGCATCGGGGACAGCTTGACGCCCTCACGGGCGGCGAAGGCGGCCTTCGCCTGGTTGCGCAGCTTCATCAGCTTGGTGATGTCGACCTCGAGGACCGAGGTCAGCTGGGCCTGCGAGTGCAGCGCCTTCATCATGTTCTCGCCGATGACCTTGCGCATGCGGGTCATCTTGACCGTCTGACCGCGCAGCGGGGACGCCTCCAGCTTCGGCTCCTTGGCGGCCGCGGGAGCAGCGGCCGGGGCCGGAGCGGCTGCGGCGGCCTTGGCGGCCTCCGCGGCGGCGACGACGTCCTGCTTGCGGATCCGGCCACCGACGCCGGTGCCCTTGACCGCGCTCAGGTCCACGTTGTTCTCGGACGCGAGCTTGCGGACCAGCGGCGTGACGTACGCGCCGTCGTCACCGGAGGGCGCGGCCGGGGCGGCCGGCGCCGGGGCGGCGGGGGCGGGCTGCGCCGGAGCCGGAGCGGCCGGAGCCGCGGGGGCTGCCGGAGCGGCGGGGGCTGCCGGAGCGGCGGGGGCCGGGGCGGGAGCCGCGGGGGCCTCCTGCTTCGGCTCTTCGGCCTTCGGTGCCTCTGCCTTCGGCTCTTCGGCCTTCGGGGCCTCCTGGGCCGGGGCGGCGGGCTGCGCCGGAGCGGCGGCCGGAGCCGCGCCCGGGGCGCCGATGACCGCGAGCCTGGCGCCGACCTCGGCGGTCTCGTCCTCGCCGACCACGATCTCCAGCAGCACCCCGGCGACCGGGGCGGGGATCTCGGTGTCGACCTTGTCCGTGGAGACCTCCAGCAGCGGCTCGTCCTCGGCCACCTCCTCGCCGACCTCCTTGAGCCAGCGGGTGACGGTGCCCTCGGTGACGCTCTCGCCGAGCGCCGGGAGGGTGACGTCGGTGCCCTCGGCGGAACCGCCGGAGGCGGCCGGGGCCTCGGCCTGGGGGGCCTCCTGGGCCGGGGCGGCGGGCTCCTCGGCGGCCGCGGGGGCCGGAGCCTCGGCGGCCGCGGGGGCCGGAGCCTCGGCGGCCGGGGCCTCCTCGGCGGCGGGGGCCTCGGCCTCGGCCGGAGCGCCCGAGCCGTCGTCGATGACGGCCAGCTCGGCGCCGACCTCGACGGTCTCGTCCTCGGCGACCTTGATGGACGACAGAACGCCGGACGCGGGGGCCGGGATCTCGGTGTCGACCTTGTCGGTCGAGACCTCGAGCAACGGCTCGTCGGCCTCGACGCGCTCGCCCTCGGCCTTCAGCCAACGGGTGACAGTGCCCTCGGTGACGCTCTCGCCGAGCGCCGGAAGGGTTACGGAAACCGACATGGTTTCAGTTGCTCCTTACGAAATTGCGGAAGTGGTCGGTCGTCGCGCCCGGGACCGGGGGATCAGTCGTGGGCGTGGAGAGGCTTGCCGGCCAGCGCCAGGTGAGCCTCGCCCATCGCCTCGTTCTGCGTCGGGTGTGCGTGGATGAGCTGGGCGACCTCGGAGGGCAGCGCCTCCCAGTTGTAGATCAGCTGTGCTTCGCCGACCTGCTCGCCCATGCGGTCGCCCACCATGTGGACGCCGACCACGGCACCGTCCTTGACCTGGACGAGCTTGATCTCGCCCGCGGTCTTGAGGATCTTGCTCTTGCCGTTGCCCGCGAGGTTGTACTTGAGGGCGACGACCTTGTCCGCGCCGTAGATCTCCTTGGCCTTGGCCTCGGTGATGCCGACGGAGGCGACCTCGGGGTGGCAGTACGTCACCTTGGGCACGCCGTCGTAGTCGATCGGGACGGTCTTGAGACCGGCCAGCCGCTCCGCCACCAGGATGCCCTCGGCGAAGCCGACGTGGGCGAGCTGGAGGGTCGGGACGAGGTCGCCCACGGCCGAGATCGTTGGGACGTTGGTCTGCATGTACTCGTCGACCAGGACGTAGCCGCGGTCCATCGCGACGCCCTGCTCCTCGTAGCCCAGGCCCTGCGAGACCGGGCCGCGGCCGATGGCGACGAGCAGCAGCTCCGCCTCGAAGGTCTTGCCGTCGGCGAGCGTCACGCGGACGCCGTCCTCGGTGTACTCGGCCTTGTCGAAGAAGGTGCCGAGGTTGAACTTGATGCCGCGCTTGCGGAACGCGCGCTCAAGAAGCTTGGAGCTGTTCTCGTCCTCGACCGGGACGAGGTGCTTGAGGCCCTCGACGATGGTGATCTCGGTGCCGAAGGACTTCCACGCCGAGGCGAACTCGACGCCGATGACGCCGCCGCCCAGCACGATCGCGGACTTCGGGACGCGGTCCATCTTCAGCGCGTGGTCCGAGGAGATGATCCGGTTGCCGTCGATCTCCAGGCCGGGCAGCGACTTCGGCACGGAGCCGGTCGCCAGCAGCACGTGGCGGCCCTGGACGCGCTGGCCGTTCACGTCCACCGAGGTGGGGGAGGAGAGCTTGCCCTCACCCTCGATGTAGTGGACCTTCCGCGAGGCGATGAGCCCCTGGAGACCCTTGTACAGGCCCGAGATCACCTCGTCCTTGTACTTGTTGACGGCCTCCATGTCGATGCCCTCGAAGGTCGCCTTCACGCCGAACTGGGCCGACTCGCGGGCCTGGTCCGCGATCTCGCCCGCGTGCAGCAGTGCCTTCGTGGGAATGCAGCCGTTGTGCAGGCAGGTGCCGCCGACCTTGCCCTTCTCGATCAGGGCGACGTCCAGGCCCAGCTGCGCTCCGCGCAGGGCCGCGGCGTAACCGCCACTGCCACCGCCGAGGATCACTAGGTCGAAAACGGTGCTGGCGTCGTTCGCCACGTCACGTCCTCCATGCATGTGCGCCGTACGCCGGGCCCCGTCGCTGGGGTGTGACCGGCCGGTCGGCTGGTGTGCGGCCGCTTTTGTCTTCGGCCCTGTGGTGGGGGCCCTGTCCTGCCGAGAACCCATCTTCGCACTTGTCGACGGCGGGCGGGACGCGGGGCCCGGGTCCGGAACGGATGATCGTCCGTTCCGGAGGGTTACTGCTGCGTAGATACCTGCGGATTCGGGCGGTGTTCGTCGAGAGCGAAACCCGCTCGCCCTTGGTCGCTCGACCGCCCTGTGCCGCTCATCCTTGCCGCTTCCGCTCGGAGAACACGTACGGCCCCGGACCTATGCCCGGGGCCGTACGCGACGGAAGGCGGGAACTCAGCCGAGGTCGCCGTCGGCGGTGCGCTCGGCGAGCCGCACCAGGGTGCGGACCGCGGAGCCCGTGCCGCCCTTGGGCGTGTAGCCGTACGGCGCGCCCTCGTGGAAGGCCGGGCCGGCGATGTCCAGGTGCGCCCAGGCGATGCCCTCGCCCACGAACTCCTTCAGGAACAGGCCGGCCACCAGGCCGCCGCCCATCCGCTCGCCCATGTTGGCGATGTCGGCGGTGGGGGAGTCCATGCCCTTGCGCAGGTCGGCGGGGAGCGGCATCGGCCAGGAGGGCTCGCCGACCTCCTCGGCGATCTCGTGGATCGAGGTGCGGAAGGCGTCGTCGTTGGCCATCACACCGAAGGTGCGGTTGCCGAGCGCCAGCACCATCGCGCCGGTCAGGGTCGCCACGTCGACGATCGCGTCCGGCTTCTCCTCCGAGGCGCGGGTCAGCGCGTCGGCCAGGACGAGCCGGCCCTCGGCGTCGGTGTTGAGGACCTCGACGGTCTTGCCGCTGTACATGCGCAGCACGTCACCGGGGCGGGTGGCGTTGCCGGAGGGCATGTTCTCGGCCAGCGCCAGCCAGCCGGTGACGTTGACCCTGAGGCCCAGACGGGCGGCCGAGACGACGGCGGCGAACACGGCGGCGGCGCCGGCCATGTCGCACTTCATCGTCTCGTTGTGGCCGGCCGGCTTGAGCGAGATGCCGCCCGAGTCGTAGGTGATGCCCTTGCCCACCAGGGCCAGGGTCTTCTCCGCCTTCGGGTGCGTGTAGGCGAGCTTCACCAGGCGCGGGCCGCGCTCGGCGCCCTGGCCGACGCCGAGGATGCCGCCGTAGCCGCCCTTGACGAGGGCCTTCTCGTCGAGGACCTGGACCTTGATGCCGTGCTCCTTGCCCGCGGCGGTGGCCACGGCGGCGAAGGACTCCGGGTACAGGTCGTTCGGCGGGGTGTTGATCAGGTCGCGGGCCCGGTTGATCTCCTCGACCAGGGCCAGGGCGCGCTCGACGGCCGCCTTGTACGCCTTGTCGCGCGGCTTGGCGCCGAGCAGGGCCACCTCGGCGAGCGGCAGTTTCGGGCCACTGTCCTTGGACTTCGCGTCCTTGGGGGCCAGCTTGTTCTCGCCACCCTGGTAGGCGGTGAAGGCGTACGCGCCCAGGAGCGCGCCCTCGGCGACGGCGGCGGCGTCCTCGACGGAGGAGGCGGGCAGCGCGAAGCCGGCCTTCTTGGCGCCGGTCAGCGCACGGGCCGCGGTGCCCGCCGCACGGCGCAGCGCCTCGGCGTCGTAGGCGTCCTCCTTGTCCGGGACCGGACCGAGGCCGACCGCGACGACGACCGGGGCCTTGAGGCCGGACGCGGCGGGCAGCTTGGTCAGTTCGCCCTCGGCACCGGTGGCGCCCAGGGTCGCGAGGACGGCGGCGAGCTTTCCGTCGAACGCCTTGTCCACGGCCTCGGAGCCGGGTGCCAGGACCGGTCCCTTGACGCCCTTGGCGACGCCGACGACGAGTGCGTCGGCGCGCAGCGTCGCCGCACCGGCAGTGCTGAGAGTGAGAGCAGTCACGGTGGTGAAATCTCGCTTCCGTTGAGTTCGAGTTCGGTCGAGGGGTGGGCCGACCGTGCCCGGCGCATCGTAGACGCCCCGACGATGTGCCGGGAATGAGCCTACGCGCGCGGTTCCTGCTCCGTGACGGCGGCGGGCTGTTCCGGACTGCTAAGGAGGTCGGTTCCGCCCGCCGCGGCACCGCCCCCGGCGCTGCCGGACCGTCAGGAACCCAGCGCCAGCACCACCAGGGCCGCCGTCGCCGCGGTCTCCTCGACGCCCCCGAAGACGTCCCCGGTGACCCCGCCGAACCGCCGCACGCAGTGCCGCAGCAGCAGTTCGCCCGCGGCGAGCGCGCCGAGCACCGCGAGTGCGTGGTGCAGCGCCCCGTACGGGCCGGACAGCGCGCCCCCCGTCGCGCACAGCGCCACCGTCACCCCCGCCGCGAACAGCGCCCACCCGGCCGGGACCGTGGACGCCACCACCGCGCCGAGCCCCTCGGGCCGGGCCGCCGGGACGCCCTGACGGGACGCCAGGGTCAGCGCGAGGCGGGCGGTGACGCCCGCGACGACGGCCCCGAGGGCCCCGTGCGCCCAGCCCTCCCCGTACAGCTCGAAGAGGACGGCGACCTGGGCCAGCAGCACCAGGAGGAGCGTGATGACACCGAACGGCCCAATGTCGGACTGCTTCATGATCCGCAGCGCGTCCTCGGCCGGCTTCCCGCTGCCGAGGCCGTCCGCCGTGTCCGCCAGACCGTCCAGGTGCAGCCCCCGGGTGAGGGCGGCGGGCACCGCGACGGAGGCGACCGCCGCGAGCAGCGGCCCCGATCCCGCCAGCAGCGACACCGAGCCGAGGGCTCCGGCGAGCAGCCCCACGACGAGCCCGGCGAGCGGGGCGCAGAGCATGCCGGAGCGGGCGGTCGCGCGGTCCCAGCGGGTCACGCGGACGGGCAGCACGGTCAGGGTGCCGAAGGCGAAACGTATGCCGTGGCTGTTCAGGGAGGTCACCGCGCGCAGGCTAGCCGCTGGGCACCGCCGATAGATTGGGCGAAACGCGCCAATCGCCGCGAAACCATACGTAACGGGAGTGGGTGGCATGGGTCACTGGTGGCACGACAACATCGCGGAGCCGGGCAAGCTGCCGCTGCTCCTCGCGCTGGCCGCCTTCGTCCTGACCTTCGCGATCACCCGCACCATCACCCGCATGATCCGCGCCGGGAAGGGCCCGTTCCGCAACATCACCCCGGGCGGGGTGCACATCCACCACGTGGTGCCCGGGGTCGTGCTCTCGGTGGTCGGCGGATTCGGCGCGGTGGCCAGCGGACGGCACGGCGTGGCCGCCGGACTGTTCGCGGTGGTCTTCGGGGTCGGGGCGGGGCTGGTGCTCGACGAGTTCGCGCTGATCCTGCATCTGGACGACGTGTACTGGACCGAGGAGGGCCGCCAGAGCGTGGAGGTGGTCGTGCTGACCGTCTCACTGGTCGGGCTGGTCCTGGCCGGCTTCTCGCCGCTCGGCGTCGACGACGTCACCGACGAGGAGGAACAGGGCAGGCTCAGCCTCATCACGACCTACGTGATCAACTTCTGCTTCGTCCTGATCGCCCTGTTCAAGGGCAAGCTGCGGATGGCCGTGCTCGGCACCCTCGTCCCGTTCGTCGCCCTGGTCGGCGCGATCCGGCTGGCCCGCCCCACCTCGCCCTGGGCCAGGCGCTTCTACCGCCACCGCCACCGGGCCCGCTCCCGGGCCCTGCTGCGGGCCTACCACCACGACGTGCGCTGGGCCGGACCGCGCCGGAAGTTCCAGGACCTCATCGGCGGCGCCCCGGACCGCGTCCCGCCGCCGCCCGCGCCCCGGTCCTGAACGCGCCGCCGCCCGCGCCACTCCCGTACGCGGCACACCACCAGGACGGCGGCGACGGCGGCCAGATGCTCACGGCCCGCCAGGTTGTCCTTGACCAGGACCTCCACCACCATCGCGAGGACCACCAGCGCCCCGGTGAACCAGGCCCGCCGCTGATGGCAGACGTACACCGCGAGCCCCACGACGGCCGCCGAAGGGCCGGTGTCCACCACCTGCGCGTCGGAGGCGGGCAGCCCGAGGAACGTCTCCGGCCCGAGCGCGACGCCGATGCGCGCGTACAGCGTCCCCGCCAGCGTCGCGGCGTACGCCACCGCGAGCGTCCGCCACCGCCCCAGGCAGACCTCCGCGACGCCGAACACCAGCAGGATCTGGGCCAGCGCGCCCCACACCGGCAGATCGAGCGCCGGCACGAACAGGGACAGCGGGGTGCGCAGGAGGGCGAGCGGGAGCGGGTCCTCGGCCCGTACGGCTCCGAGGCCCTGCACCGGCGGGTAGCCCCAGGCCCGGTTCTGCACCACCTGCACGGTCGCGGTCAGCGCCACCGCGCCCGCCGTCAGCGGGAGCGCCCGCACACCGCGTCCGGCGAGCCCCCGCCGTACGGCCGTGGACAGCGGGCCCCACTCCCGGGCCGCCGCCCGCCGCAGGGCCGGGAGACGGCTCATCCGCTCTTCTCGGACAACAGCATGGAACGGGCCCCGGTCGGTCGGTCGGACGTCGGTACGCGGTGCCGGGGAGGATCGTGCCGACACCGCGCTCCCTCTCCAGGACGGACCGGGGCACGGCGACGTTCAGCGACACCCGCGTGATGCCGATCTCGTCCGCGCGGTGGGCCGGGGAGGGAGCCTCAGACCCCGTCGAGGGCCGCCGCCTCCGACGGGGGCCCCGACTCCGCGTCCTCCGCGTCCTCGCCGTCCACGGCCTTCTCCGGTTCCCGCTCCGGCAGCTCGGCGGCCAGCGCCGCCGCCGCCTGCACCAGCGGCAGCGCCAACAGCGCGCCGCTGCCCCCGCCCACCGTCACGCCGTGGTCCAGCAGCGGGGTCAGCGCCATCCGGTCCAGCGCCTTCGTCTGCGCGGGCTCCCCGCTGACCTGGCCGGCCAGCCACCAGTCCGGCGCCCGGAACGCCGCCCGCTGCGCCACCAGCGCGCAGGCCGCCGAGACGACCCCGTCCAGGATCACCGGCATCCGGCGCACCGCGCTCTGCAACAGGAAGCCCGTCATCGCCGCCAGATCCGCCCCGCCCGACGTCGCCAGCAGCTCCAGCTGGTCGCCGAGCACCGGCCGGGCCCGGCGCAGCGCGTCCCTGATCGCCGCGCACTTGCGCATCCACGCCAGGTCGTCGATGCCCGCCCCGCCACGACCGGTCACCACGGAGGCGTCCGTTCCGCAGAGCGCCGCGACCAGGGTCGCCGCGGCCGTGGTGCCGCCCACGCTGAGGTCGCCGAGCACCACCAGGTCGGTGCCGGAATCCGCCTCCTCGTCGGCGATCGCCATGCCCAGGCGGACCGCCTGCTCGACCTCCTCCGCGCTGATCGCGTCCTCGACGTCGATCCGCCCCGAACCCCGCCGCACCCGGTGCCGCACCACGGACTCGGGCAGCAGCTCCGGATCGCAGTCCAGGGAGACGTCCACGATCCGCATCGGCACCGAGAAGCGCCGCGCCAGCACCGCGACCGGGCTCGCCCCGTCGAGGGCGGACCGCACCAGCTCGTACGCGCTTCCCGCGGGCCGGCCCGAGACGCCCAGCTCCGCCACCCCGTGGTCACCGGCGAAGAGCACCAGCCGCGGCTGCTCGACGGCCCTGACCGGCACGGACTGCTGCGCGGCGCTGAGCCACTCGCCCAGCTCGTCGAGCCGTCCCAGTGCCCCCGGGGGCACGGTCTGCCGCTCGCGCCGCTCCTCGGCATCGCGCCGCACACCCCCGTCGGGGCGTTGGATCAGGTCGGAGAAGTCGTCCAGGTTCACGGAGGTCTGCCTCGCGGGTCGTCACGTCGGGTCCGGTCCGGGAACCCGGCGGCGGGCCCCCGGGGCGTGTCCGGCGGATCACGACCGGACAGGCCCCAGCCGGAACAGTACCGGTCGGCCCACCCCGAGAACCGTGCCGCGAACCGGGAGAGGGCGGCAGGCAGGGCGGCCCGGGGCGCCCCCGAGGCCGCCCCTCACCCCCGCAGCACCAGCACCTGCCCCGCCACCACCAGCAGCACCTGCTCGCACTCGGCCGCCACCGCCGCGTTCAGCCGCCCCAGCTCGTCCCGGAACCGCCGCCCCGCCGACGTCGCCGGCACCACCCCGGACCCCACCTCGTTGGTCACCAGCACCACCGGCCGCCGGGTCCCGCGCACCGCGGCGACCAGCTCCACGACCCGCTCCCGCAACGCCGTCCCGCCGCCGTCGTGCCACCGCTCGTCCTCCCAGGCCTCCACCCGGTCCATCGCGTCGGTCAGCCACAGCGACAGGCAGTCGATCAGCAGCGGCGGCCCGTCCGCCCGCAGCAGCTCCGCGATGTCGCAGGTCTCCTCGGTCCGCCAGGCGCCGGGCCTGCGCTCCCGGTGCAGTCCGATCCGGGCCGCCCACTCCGGGTCCCCGTCGCGGCGGCCGCCGGTCGCCACGTACACCACCTCCGGGAACGTCTCCAGGCGCTGCTCCGCCTCCAGCGACTTCCCCGACCGCGCGCCCCCCGTCACCAGCACCCGGCGCGGCACGTCCGGCACCGCGTGGTACCCGCCCACCGCCAGCGTCGTCCCGTCCGGCACCGCCCGCGCACCGGCCGCCGCCAGCCGCCGCTCCAGCGCCGGGCCCGGCGGGGCGTCGTGGTCCAGGTGGACCGCGATCACCTCGGTGGCCGGCCCGACCGCTCCGGCCGACCGCAGCCGGGCCACCGCGTCGGGCCGCCCGATCACATCGCAGACGACCGTGTCCAGGGGCCGGTCCGACTGTTCGGGCAGGCCGGAGGGGGCGGCTCCCGGCGGCAGGTACAGCAGCCGCTCGCCCTCCGGGCCGGTCACCTCGTACCCGGTCCCCGGGGCGTCCATCGCCACCGCCCGCACCCGGTGCCCGCTGATCAGCGTCAGGACCTGGCCGTCCGGCACCCGGCCCGCCGGTGGCAGCAGCGCGGGCAGTTCGACGGCGGGCCCGTCGTGCGGGTGCGTCAGCAGCACCTGCCGGACCGCGCCCAGCGAACGCCCCGCACGGGCGGCGGCGAACACCGCCCCGGGGGTGAGGTCCAGCAGCAGCGCGTCGTCGACCAGCAGCGCCGTCGCGGCCCGCGCCCAGGGGCCGCGGGCCGAGGCGCAGGACGCGCAGGGACAGGAGGGGCGCGGCAGCCCGTCGGGGGCTCCGGTGCCGAGCAGAGTCAGTTCCACACCTTGATCCTCCCGTGTCCCCGCGCGAGGTGCGCGTCCGGCTACGCTTCGGGAAGCAACGTGACTGAAGGAGACTGGCATGGCGTGGACGTGGCGGTTCGAGAAGTCCGACGGTACGGAGACGGAGCCGGCGCTGCAGCCGGAGGAGTTCACCACCCAGGGCGACGCGGAGTCCTGGATCGGTGAGTTCTGGAAGGAACTCCTGGAGGGCGGCGCCGCACAGGTGACGCTCTTCGAGGACACCACCAAGATCTACGGCCCGATGAGCCTGCAGGCCGACAGCGCCTGACCCACGGACCGGAGCGGGCGGCGGAAGGGCGGGTGGTGCGGGAGCCTTCCCGCACCACCCGCCCTTCCGCCGCCCCGCGCCCTCAGATCTCCCCGAGCGTGACCTCCGCCGTCCGGCTGTCGCCGTCGCGCGTGTACGTCACGGTCACCTTCTGACCGGGCTTGTCACCCGCCAGCGCCTCGGACAGCGAGGTGATCGTGGTGACCTCGCTGTCCTCGATCCTCGTGATGGTGTCCCCGGGCCTCAGCCCCGCGTCGTCCGCCGCGCCGCCCCGGTCCACGCTGACCAGCGCCACCCCGGCGGGGCGGTAGTTGTCGTCGACGACCGTGCGGCCCGTGATGTTCAGCGCGGCCCGGCCCGAATCGGTGACCTTGCCGTCCTTGATGATCTGGTCGGCGACCGTCTTCACCATCGAGACGGGGATCGCGAAGCCGATGCCCGGAGCCGCGCTGTCGCCCATCTGCGGGTCGGTCGCCGCGAGGGTCGGAATGCCGATCACCTCGCTGTCGAGGTTGACGAGCGCCCCACCGCTGTTGCCCGGGTTGATCGCCGCGGACGTCTGCACCATGTTGGCGATCGTCGCGCCCGTGCCGCCGCCCGCCCGGCTCTCGCTGACGGTCCGGCCGAGCGCCGAGACGATGCCCTGGGTGACGCTGCTGGACAGGCCGAGCGGCGAGCCCATCGCCAGCACGATCTGCCCCACCTCGACCTTCTCCGCGTCGCCGAACGTCGCCGGCTTCAGCCCGTCGGGCACCTCGTCGAGCTTGATCACGGCCAGGTCCTGGTCCGGGTAGGAGGAGACCAGCGAGGCGCTCAGGACCGCCTCCCCGGTGGCGACGCTGACCTTGAACGTCTTCTCGTCCCCGACCACATGGGCGTTGGTGACGATGTGCCCCTTGCCGTCGTAGACGACCCCGGAACCGAGGCCCTCCGAGGCGTCGATCTGCACCACCGAGGGCAGTACGTCGTTGATGACGTCCTGGTAGGCGTTCTCCAGATCGTCGGGGGCGCGCTTCGCCGAACCCTGCGCCGTACCGGACGCACTGGCCTCGGGGGCGGGAGCCGCCGGACCCGTACCGGAGCAGCCGCCCGCCAGGGCGATGGCGCAGACGGCCGCGGACAGGGGAAGCAGCAGCCCGCGCGCCCGGCCGCGGAAAGGGGATACGTCCATATCCGGAGTCTGGGGCCCGCCCCGTCCGGGTGCCCGAACTGATGAGCCGAACGGGCCCGGCCCCGTGACGTGACCCGCGTCAGCCGCGCACGCCGCACAGGTGCAGCAGCGCCGCCACACCCCGGTAGGGGTCGGTCCGCCCGGCCCGGTCCTCCAGGGTCAGGACCCGCTCCAGCTCCTCGGCCGGCAGCTCCACGTCGTTGCCGACGTTGTCCGTGAAGACCCGCACCCCGTACCAGGCGTGCAGGGGCGCGGCGATGCCCGCGAGCGTGGCCCGCAGCGCGTCGAGCCGGTCGGCCCGCACCGTGAGGCCGAGGCGGTTGGTGTACGTGGCGGTGTCGAAGGCGGTCAGGGCCGTGCCGAAGTCGCCGGCCAGTCCCGGGCGCATCGCGAGCGCGTCCGCGTTCCGCACGAGCAGGGAGAGCAGCCCGCCGGGGGCCAGCATCCGGGCGAGCCCGGCCAGCATCGGGTCGGGCTCCTCGACGTACATCAGCACGCCGTGGCAGAGCACCACGTCGAAGCTGCCGGGCAGGAAGTGCACGCCGGTGTCCCGGCCGTCGCCCTCGATGAGCCTGACCCGCTCCCGGATGCCCTCGGGCTCGGTCGCCAGGGACGCGCGGGCCGCCGTCAGCATCCCGGCGTCCGACTCCAGACCGGTCACCGAGTGACCGGCCCGCGCCAGGCGCAGCGCCTGGGTGCCCTGGCCCATGCCGACGTCCAGGACGCGCAGCCGCCGCCCCACCGGGAACCGTCCGGCTATCTGCTCGTCCAGCTGCCGCGCGACGAGCTCCTGGCGGACCCGGTTGCGTACGCCGCCGAGACCTGCCAGCCACGCCGAGGAGACCCCGGTGAAGCCGGAGGCCTCCGTGCTCAGGGCCGCTCTCCGCGCTTGACCTGCGGCTTCGGAAGCCGCAGCCGGCGCATCTGGAGCGTGCGCATCAGGCCGTACGCCACGGCTCCGCGCTTCGGCGTGTCCGGGAAGCGCTCGCGCAGCTCCTTCTTCAGGCGGATCGAGATACCGATCGAGTCGATCACGATCAGGATGATCACGCCGAGCCAGAGCAGCAGGGAGATGCTCTGGATGTTCTGCACCTGGATCACGCTGAGGATCAGGATGATCACGGCGAGCGGCAGGAACCACTCGGCGATGCAGAAGCGCGAGTCCACGTAATCGCGGACGAAGCGCCTGACCGGGCCCTTGTCGCGGACCGGGAGGTAGCGCTCGTCGCCCGACGCGAGCGCCTCACGCTGCCGGGCCAGGTCGGCGCGGCGCGCTTCGCGCTGGCGCTTCATGGCCGCCTTGCGGTCGGTCGGCGCACTGGACGCGGCACGACGGCGCTGCGTCTGGGCCTCGCTGCGCTTGGGGGTGGGGCGACCCTTGGGAGCCTGCGGGTCGCGGGGCTGCTGGGAGAGGTCCGCCGTCACCTTGTCGGTGGGGGCCTTCTCTGTCTTGGCACGGCTACGGAACACAAAACCCAAGGGTACGGGGTCGCCGCGCGGGCCCGGCGACCCGGGCGGGAACGATCCGGCAACGGACGGCGTCCCCATCGGTGTCCCGACGGGTCGATACGGGTGTCAACCGCCCGTTACCGCGTTCGTCACGGGAATGTTCCGGGCCTCACCTACACCCTGGGCGGGAGTGTCCACGGGGTGCAGTCGTCCTTGGGGAGGAGCACATCGACGTCCGAACAGTGCGGTAATAGAGACAGGGCCCGTACTGTGGGTTCTATCGGGAGTGCTGGAAGCTCAGTCCGTCAGAAGGGGGCGCGCGAAGCCCATGAGCGGTGTCATGAAGCGTATGGGGATGGTCTTCCGCGCGAAGGCAAACAAGGCCCTTGACCGGGCCGAGGATCCGCGCGAGACCCTCGACTACTCGTACCAGAAGCAGCTGGAGCTGCTTCAGAAGGTGCGCCGCGGCGTCGCCGACGTGGCGACGTCCCGCAAGCGCCTGGAGCTGCAGCTGAACCAGCTGCAGGGCCAGTCGTCCAAGCTGGAGGACCAGGGCCGCAAGGCGCTGGCGCTGGGCCGCGAGGACTTGGCGCGTGAAGCGCTGTCCCGGCGTGCGGCTCTCCAGCAGCAGGTCACCGACCTGGAGACGCAGCACACCACGCTGCAGGGCGAGGAGGAGAAGCTCACCCTCGCGGCCCAGCGCCTCCAGGCCAAGGTCGACGCCTTCCGCACGAAGAAGGAGACCATCAAGGCCACCTACACGGCGGCCCAGGCCCAGACCCGCATCGGCGAGGCCTTCACCGGCATCTCCGAGGAGATGGGCGACGTGGGGCTCGCGATCCAGCGGGCCGAGGACAAGACGCAGCAGCTCCAGGCGCGGGCCGGCGCCATCGACGAGCTGCTCGCCTCCGGCGCCCTGGACGACCCGACCGGCACGGCGAAGGACGACATCGCCGCCGAGCTGGACCGGATCTCCGGCGGCAGCGATGTGGAGCTGGAGCTGCAGCGCATGAAGGCCGAGCTGGCCGGCGGCTCCTCGTCCTCGCAGCAGGCCATCGAAGGCGGCGCGCAGGACAGCGCGCAGCAGTCGCAGCAGTCGTCCCCGCACAAGTTCGACAAGCAGTAAGGCAGCGTCATGATCGTACGGATCATGGGGGAGGGCCAGGTCAAGCTGGCCGACAGTCACTTCGTCGAGCTGAACGAGCTCGACGACGTCCTGCTCAAGGAGATGGAGAGCGGCGACGGCCCCGGCTTTCGCGAGACCCTCCACGCGCTCCTGGACAAGGTGCGCGAGCTCGGCACTCCGCTGCCGGACGACTCCCTGGAGCCGTCCGAGCTGATCCTGCCGGCGCCCGACGCCACCCTGGAAGACGTCACCGCCATGCTCAGCGACGACGGGCTCATCCCCAACTGAATCCACGGGCCGGCCCCGCCGCGCCCGTGGAACGCCGCACCAGCACCCCGCACCCCTGCCCCGCGCCCGGTCCGCCGGACGCGGGGCAGGGGCGTTCCCGCCCGCTGCCCCGGGAGGGCTCCGCCCCTCGACGACCGGCCGCGTACCGTAGCTGGACGTGACCACCCTCTCGTCCGGCTTCGCGTGCGCCCGCCGCTGGCTCCGGGACCATCCCCTCGCGTTCGACGCGACCCTCGCCCTCGGCTCGCTCGTCGCGATGATCGCCGGATCGTTCGCGGACCCGGGCACCGGACACGGGCCGACCTTCGGCACCCGGACCCCCGAGCCGTTCAGCGTGCTCCTGATGGTTCTCGCCGCCGTGGCGCTGGTCCTGCGGCGACGGCGTCCGATGGCGGTGCTCGCCGCCACCGGGGCCCTCTCGGCCACCGAGTACAGCCTGATGGACCCGCCCGCCCCGGTCGTCATGAGCACGGTCATCGCCCTCTACACCGTCGCCTCGCGCACCGACCGCCCCACCACCTGGCGGGTCGGGCTGCTGACCATGGGGGCGCTCACGGCGGCCTCCATGTTCTTCGGCTCGACGCCCTGGTACAGCCAGGAGAACCTCGGCGTGTTCGCCTGGACCGGGATGGCGGGGGCCGCCGGGGACGCGGTACGCAGCCGACGGGCGTTCGTCGACGCCATCCGGGAGCGCGCCGAGCGGGCCGAGCGCACCCGCGAGGAGGAGGCCCGCCGCCGGGTCGCCGAGGAGCGGCTGCGGATCGCCCGGGACCTCCACGACGTCGTCGCCCACCACATCGCCCTGGTCAACGTCCAGGCCGGGGTCGCCGCCCACGTCATGGACAAGCGCCCGGACCAGGCCAAGGAAGCGCTCGCCCACGTCCGCGACGCCAGCCGCTCCGCGCTCAACGAACTCCGGGTCACCGTCGGCCTCCTGCGCCAGCAGGGCGACCCCGAGGCGCCCACCGAACCGGCCCCCGGGCTCGCCGTGCTCGGCGAGCTGGTCGACACCTTCCGCAACGCCGGGCTCCCCGTCGAGGTGGCGGGCTCCGACCACGGGAACCGGCTGCCCGCCGCCGTCGACCTGGCCGCGTACCGGGTCATCCAGGAGGCCCTGACCAACGTCCGCAAGCACGCGGGCGCCGGGGCCAGGGCCGAGGTGAGCGTCGTACGGGTGGGCGCCACCGCCGAGGTCACCGTGCTCGACAACGGCCGGGGGAGCGCCGCCCGGCGGCCCGGCTCCGGAGCCGACGACGACCTCGACAGCGGCGGCCACGGCCTGGTCGGCATGCGCGAGCGCGTCACCGCCCTCGGCGGGGCCCTCACCGCGGGGCCTCGGTACGGCGGCGGCTTCCGGGTCCATGCGATCCTTCCGGTCGAGGCCCGCACGGGTGAACCGGAGCGGCCGGGCACAGCGGGCGGGACGGGGCTCTGCCGATGACCCAGCCGACACCGGAACCGACGACGGCACCGGAACCGACGGCCGTGCCGCGGGCTCCCATCAAGGTGCTGCTCGCCGACGACCAGGCGCTGCTGCGCAGCGCGTTCCGGGTGCTGGTGGACTCCGAGCCGGACATGGAAGTGGTCGGCGAGGCCGCCGACGGGGCCGAGGCCGTCGAGCTGGCCCGTGCCACGGGGGCCGGCGTGGTGCTCATGGACATCCGGATGCCGGGCACCGACGGACTCGCCGCCACCCGCATGATCAGCGCCGACCCGGAGCTGTCCGAGGTGCGGGTGGTCATGCTCACCACCTTCGAGGTCGACGAGTACGTGGTCCAGTCGCTGCGCGCCGGAGCCTCCGGCTTCCTCGGCAAGGGCGCGGAGCCGGACGAGCTCCTCAACGCCATCCGGATCGCCGCGGCCGGCGAGGCGCTGCTCTCCCCGGCGGCGACCAAGGGGCTCATCGCCACGTTCCTGGCCCAGGGCGGCAGCTCGGGGGAGGGGCCGGACAGCGCGGAGTACGCCGAGCGGCTGGCGGCGCTCACCGGCCGCGAACGCGAGGTGCTGGTGCTGGTCGCGGGCGGCCACTCCAACGACCAGATCGCCGAGCGGCTCGCGGTCAGCCCGCTCACCGTCAAGACCCATGTGAACCGTGCGATGGCGAAGCTGGGAGCCCGGGACCGGGCCCAATTGGTGGTAATCGCCTACGAATCGGGCCTGGTGCGTCCCCGGGCGGAGTGACCGGGTGGCGTTCCGGCGTACTGCGGCGTACTCCACCTGCGGTATGCGCGGCATAAGAAAGCAGCCCGGGGGGCGACGTTTCGGCGGCGCGGAGCGGAGATCGTAGGACTGGGCTGGAGGTGTCCCTCTGTTTCCCTCCCCGCCCTCTGCCGCGTACGCCACAGAAGAGAGACCCACCCATGTCCTGGCTGTCCAGATTCAGCCTCGCGCAAAGGGCCCTGATCGGGCTGATCTCGATCGTCGCGCTGGTCTTCGGCGCGATAGCGATCCCGCAGCTCAAACAGCAGCTGCTGCCCACCATCGAACTGCCGATGGTCTCGGTGCTGGCGCCCTACCAGGGTGCGTCTCCCGATGTGGTCGAGAAGCAGGTCGTCGAGCCGCTGGAGAACTCGCTCAAGGCCGTCGACGGCGTCGAGGGCATCACCTCCACCGCCAGCGAGGGCAACGCCCTCATCATGGCGACCTTCGACTTCGGCGACGAGGGCACCAAGCAGCTCGTCGCCGACATCCAGCAGGCGGTGAACCGGGCCCGCGCCCAGCTGCCCGACGGTGTCGACCCACAGGTCGTGGCCGGCTCCACGGACGACATCCCGACCGTCGTCCTCGCCGTCACCTCCGACAAGGACCAGCAGGTCCTGGCCGACCAGCTCGACCGCACCGTCGTCCCGGCCCTGGAGGACATCGACGGCGTCGGCCAGGTCACGGTGGACGGCGTGCGGGACCTCCAGGTCTCCGTCGTCCCCGACGACAAGAAGCTCGCCGCGGCCGGTCTGAACGCGGGCACGCTCGCCCAGGCCCTCCAGACGGGCGGCGCCACCGTGCCGGCCGGTTCCTTCTCCGAGTCCGGCAAGAGCCGCACCATCCAGGTCGGCGGCGCCTACACCTCGCTGAAGCAGATCGAGGACCTCCAGGTCGTCGCCAAGGACCCGGCGGGCGGGGAGCCCGGAAAGCCGGTGCGCCTCGGTGACGTGGCCGAGGTGAGGCAGGAGCCGTCCACGGCGGTCTCCATCACCCGCACCAACGGCAAGCCGAGCCTCGCCGTGATGGCGACGATGGACAAG
The DNA here is from genome assembly GCF_041435495.1 of Streptomyces sp. NBC_01116. NCBI lineage: Bacteria > Bacillati > Actinomycetota > Actinomycetes > Kitasatosporales > Streptomycetaceae > Streptomyces > Streptomyces sp. NBC_01116. Next base: position 2,096,191 of record NZ_CP108644.1, on the reverse strand, counting down.
GACGGCAGCGCCGTCACCATCTCGGACGCCGTCAAGGACAAGCTCCCCGACCTCCGCAAGGACCTCGGTGCGGGCGCGGAGGTGACGGTCGTCTCCGACCAGGGCCCCGCCGTCTCCAAGTCGATCTCGGGCCTGACCACGGAGGGCGCGCTCGGCCTGGTCTTCGCGGTCGTCGTGATCCTGGTCTTCCTCGCCTCGATCCGCTCGACGCTGGTCACCGCGGTCTCCATCCCGCTCTCGATCGTCCTCGCGCTGATCGTGCTCTGGACCCGCGACCTGTCGCTCAACATGCTCACGCTCGGCGCGCTCACCATCGCCATCGGCCGGGTCGTCGACGACTCGATCGTGGTCCTGGAGAACATCAAGCGCCACCTCGGCTACGGCGAGGAGCGCCACGCGGCGATCATCACCGCGGTCAAGGAGGTCGCCGGAGCGGTCACCTCCGCCACCCTCACCACCGTCGCCGTCTTCCTGCCCATCGGTCTGGTCGGCGGCATGGTCGGCCAGCTCTTCGGCTCGTTCTCGCTGACCATCACCGCGGCGCTGCTGGCCTCCCTGCTGGTCTCGCTCACCGTGGTGCCGGTGCTGTCGTACTGGTTCCTGCGCGCGCCCAAGGGCACCCCCGAGGACGCGGCCGAGGCCCGCCGCCTCGCGGAGGAGAAGGAAGCGGCCAGCAAGCTCCAGCGGTTCTACGTCCCGGTCCTGCGCTTCGCGACCCGTCGCCGGGTCACCAGCCTCGTCATCGCCGTCGCCGTGCTCCTCGGCACCTTCGGGATGGTCCCGCTGCTGAAGACGAACTTCTTCGACGCCGGTGAGCAGGAGGTGCTGACCGTCAAGCAGGAGCTGACCCCCGGCACCAGCCTGGAAGCCGCCGACGAGGCGGCCCGCAAGGTCGAGAAGGTCATCGCGCAGGACAAGGGCGTCAAGGACTACCAGGTCACCGTCGGCTCCTCCGGCTTCATGGCCGCCTTCGGCGGCGGCACGGGCGCCAACCAGGCTTCCTACCAGGTCACCCTGAAGGACGCCGCGGACTACGAGGACGCCCAGGACCGCATCGACGAGGCCCTCGGCAAGCTCGACGGCATCGGTGACACCACCATCGCCGCCGGCGACGGCTTCGGCTCCCAGGACCTGAGCGTCGTGGTCAAGGCCGCCGACGGCGACGTCCTGAAGAAGGCCGCCGAGGCGGTCCGCACCGAGGTCGACACCATCGAGGACGTCACCGACGTCCAGAGCGACCTGGCGCAGAGCGTCCCGCGCATCTCGGTCACCGCCAACGACAAGGCGGCCGCCGCCGGATTCGACTCCGCCACGCTGGGCGGCGTCGTCGCCGGAGCCGTGCGCGGCACGCCGGCCGGCACGGCGACGCTCGACGACACCGAGCGCGACGTCGTCATCCGCTCGTCCACCCCGGCCGCCACCATGGCCGAGCTGAAGGCCCTGCCGCTCGGCCCGGTCCGGCTCGGTGACATCGCCGACGTGAAGGTGGTCCCCGGACCGGTCTCGATGACCCGGATCGACGGACAGCGATCGGCGACGATCACCGCCAAGCCCGTCGGCGACAACACCGGCGCGGTCAGCACCGATCTCGCCAAGAAGATCGACGCCCTGGACCTGCCGGAGGGCGCCACCGCCACCATCGGCGGCGTCAGCGAGGACCAGAACGAAGCCTTCGCGCAGCTCGGCCTCGCCATGCTGGCGGCCATCGCGATCGTCTTCATGCTGCTGGTGGCCACGTTCCGGTCGCTCGTCCAGCCGCTGATCCTGCTGGTCTCCGTCCCGTTCGCGGCGACCGGCGCGCTGGCCCTCCTGCTCATCACGGGCACCCCGCTGGGCGTCCCCGCGATGATCGGCATGCTGATGCTCATCGGCATCGTGGTCACCAACGCGATCGTGCTGATCGACCTGATCAACCAGTACCGCGCCCAGGGCCTCGGGATCGTGGAAGCCGTCATCGAGGGCGGCCGCCACCGTTTCCGCCCGATCATCATGACGGCACTCGCGACCATCTTCGCCCTGCTCCCGATGGCGCTCGGCGTCACCGGCGAAGGCGGCTTCATCTCGCAGCCGCTGGGCGTCGTGGTGATCGGCGGTCTGATCAGCTCCACGCTGCTGACCCTGCTGCTGGTGCCGACGCTGTACGCGATGGTCGAGCTGCGCAAGGAGCGCCGCGCCAAGAAGAAGGCGGCCAAGCGCGCCGCGAAGACGGGCGTGCCGGACCGGGCGGAGCCGGAGGAGGCCCGCGAGGCCGAGCCGGCGAAGGCCTGACCCGGAAGCCGAGGGGGCCCGTCCCGCGCATGCGCATGGGGCGGGCCCCCTCGCCGTTCCCCGGGTGGTGGCCGGGCCACCGGGGTGCGGCCAGAAACCTTCCCGCACCGTCCTGGTGCGGCTGGAAGGTCCGGCCGCTCCCACCTCGCCCGGTCCGGCCGGCGGGCCCGCCGTCGCCGGCGGGCCGCTGACCCCTCAGACGTCCCCGCCCAGCGCCTGGATGATCCGGTCCCATGTCCTCCCGTGCGGGTCGGGGTGGCGGGCGCCGAGGGCGGCCGTCTCCCGCACCAGCCGGGACCGGGTCTCCTCGGACGCCTTGTGCAGGAGCGCCGCCAGGTCGTCCGGTTCGAAGCCCTCGGTGGCCCCCGCGAGCACCAGGGCCACCTGCGCGTGGGTGAGCGAGGAGAGCCGGTCGCCGAAGACCTGGCCCTCGATGCCCCCGCCGTGCATCAGCGCGACGCCGTTCCCGGCCTCCAACGCCCGGTCCACGTACGCCTGGAGGGCCTCACGGTCCTCGACCAGGCGGTACGCGGCGTCCAGCCCCTCGGTGCGGCCGATGTCCAGCATCGCGACATGGGCCAGCGGGGTGTCGTCGGGCGGCTGGACGGTCAGCAGGCGCGGGTGCTCCTCCAGGTAGGCCCGCGACTCCGTCCAGTCCGCGCACTCCAGCCACTGGGCCAACTGCTCCCGCAGGATCAGCGGATCGTAGGCGGCGGTCACCCCGTGGGCGAGGACGGCCTCACGGAGCAGGGCGTGCCGCCGCGCGCCGTGCGGGTCCAGCACGGCCAGTTCGTCCAGGGCCGACGCCGCCTGTTCACCGCCCAGGGCCTCGGCATGCTCGGACCAGAAGTCGCGTGAGCGCGGCCAGTCGGGCGCGAACATCCACGCGACGACGAGATCCAGCGTCCCCGGCGACAGCGCGAGCCAGTCCGGCACGGGCGTGAAGGTCTCGTCCTCCCAGGCCGTGTGCACCGCCGCCGTGTCACCGTACGCGCGCAGCGCCTGCCGGGCCCGTACGGTCACGGTGTCCGCGCCGCCGGTCCTCTCCGCGTCCTCGTCGAGCCAGTTCACCAGCTCGCTCACCCCGGTCGCGGGCCAGGGGGCCGGGCAGCGCAGCAGGAAGGCGCTCCGCTCCACGACCAGACGCCGGGCGGCCTCCGGGCCGGCCCCGGCGAACTCCTTGACGGTCTCGTCGAACTCCTCGATCGCCGCCGCGTGCTCGCCGGTACGGGCCAGTGCCCGGGCCAGGTCGTCGAGGGCTGAGACCAGGGCGGCGTCGGGGGCGCCGGGGACCTCCAGTGCCAGGGACCGGTGGAGGGCCACCGCCTCCCAGAACGCCTCCACCGCCCCCTCGGCGTCCCCGTTCAGCTCCACGTAGGTGCCGAGCACCTGGAGGGAGTCGGCCAGATCGGCCAGGACCGCGTCCCCCTGTTCACGCAGGAGGTCGACGGCCTCCCGCGCCGGGGGCAGGGCCCCCTGCGGGTCGCCGGTGCCGGCCAGGCACCGGGCGAGGGTGCGCAGGGCGGCGGCGAGGCCGGGCCGGAAGACCGCGGGGCGCCGCGCGGCCGACTCGCGGTACAGGGCGACGGCTTCCTCCGCCACCCGCAGACCCGCCCCCGCCTCACCGGCCTTGTCCAGGTGACCGGCCAGGCCGTCGAGCGCCGCGGCCAGCTCCGGACGGATGACGTCCGGCCGCTCGGCCGGGAGCGCGCGGAAGAGGCCGCAGGCCTCCTCGGCCGCTTCGACCGCCCCGGAGGCGTCGCTCACGGCCGCACGGTGGCCGCCGAGGGCGTGGAGAGCCTCGGCGAGCCGGGGGAGGAAGGCCGCCGGATCCTCCTCGGCGAGGCCGCGGAGGAGGCCGACCGCCTCCTCGGCACGGGGCACGGCCTCCACGACCTCTCCGGCGCCCGCCAGGCGCGTGGCACAGGTCAGGAGGTACGCGGCGAGCGCCGGGACGGACGCGCCCGGCTGCTCCTCCTCGACCAGCTCGCGCTGGAGCCGCACGGCCTGCTTCGCGAACGGCACGGCGGCCGCCGGGTCCCCGGTGTCGGCGACGCGGTCGCCCAGGGCGCCCATGGCCAGGGCCAGCTCCGCCTGGAAGTCGCCGGGGCGCTTCATGCCGAGCTCGGCGTAGATCCGCGCGGCCTCCTTCGCCGGGGGCAGCGCGCCGGTGCGGTCCCCGGCGGCGGAGAGCAGGTTCGAGAGCCGGTGCAGGGCCCCCGCCAGCAGGGGCGTGTCGCCGCCGGGGTCCTGCTCGGCGGCGGCCCGCAGGCCGCGCACCTCCTCCTCCGCACGCGCCAGCTCCGCACGCGCCTCTCCGGCACGCGCCGACGCGTCGTCGGCGGCGTCCTCCCGCCGCACCTCCTGCCGCGCCCCGTGCCCCGCGCCCGCTCCCCGCGCCTCGTCGCCGACGCCCGTCCCGCGGTCCTCGTAACCCATGCCCGCCCCACCGTTCTCGCTGTTCGTTCCGCTCGGCCCCACCGGGCCTCGCCGGTCCCGCCCGCGCGAAGCTTTCGCTGCGGTGAGTAGCAGCGTAGTTACGCGGTGGTGTCGACGGCCGCCGTATGGGAGAACCGGCTCCACCGGAACGTTCCTGCCGGTACGCGGCGCGCGCCGAGGGACAGGCGGTACGCCGGCTCATCCCCGTGTACGCGAAAGTCCCGGTACGCCGACCTGCGGCATACCGGGACTTTCGCGTGACTTCCGGCGCTTCCGGTGTCTCCGGGGCTGCCCTCCCCCTCCGGACCCGCGCGGCCCTACGGCAGCGCGAGCATCCGCTCCAGGGCGAGCTTCGCGTACTTCTCCGTCTCCGGGTCGACCTCGATCCGGTTGACCAGCTTGCCCTCGGCCAGCGACTCCAGGGTCCAGACCAGGTGCGGCAGGTCGATGCGGTTCATCGTCGAGCAGAAGCAGACCGTCTTGTCGAGGAAGACGATCTCCTTGTCCTCCGCGGCGAAACGGTTCGCCAGCCGCTGGACCAGGTTCAGCTCCGTGCCGATGGCCCACTTCGAGCCGGCCGGGGCCGCCTCCAGGGCCTTGATGATGTACTCCGTCGAGCCCACGTAGTCCGCGGCGGCGACGACCTCGTGCTTGCACTCCGGGTGCACCAGCACGTTGACCCCGGGCATCCGGGCGCGGACGTCCTCGACCGACTCGACCGAGAAGCGGCCGTGGACCGAGCAGTGCCCGCGCCACAGGATCATCTTCGCGTCGCGCAGCTGCTCGGCGGTGAGGCCGCCGTTGGGCTTGTGCGGGTTGTAGAGGACGCAGTCCTCGAGGCTCAGCCCCAGGTCCCGCACGGCCGTGTTGCGGCCCAGGTGCTGGTCGGGGAGGAAGAGGATCTTCTCGCCCTGCTCGAAGGCCCACTCCAGGGCCCGCTTCGCGTTGGACGACGTGCAGATCGTGCCGCCGTGCTTGCCGGTGAAGGCCTTGATGTCGGCGGAGGAGTTCATGTACGAGACGGGTACCACCTGATCGGCGACCCCGGCCTCCGTCAGCACGTCCCAGCACTCGGCGACCTGCTCGGCGGTGGCCATGTCGGCCATCGAGCAGCCGGCCGCCAGGTCGGGCAGCACGACCGCCTGGGCGTCCGTGGTCAGGATGTCCGCGGACTCCGCCATGAAGTGGACGCCGCAGAAGACGATGTACTCGGCCTCCGGGCGGGCGGCCGCGTCGCGGGCCAGCTTGAACGAGTCGCCGGTGACGTCCGCGAACTGGATGACCTCGTCGCGCTGGTAGTGGTGGCCGAGGACGAAGACCTTGTCCCCGAGCTTCTCCTTCGCGGCGCGGGCGCGCTCCACCAGGTCCGGGTCGGACGGGGAGGGCAGGTCGCCGGGGCATTCGACGCCGCGCTCGCTCCTCGGGTCGGCCTCACGGCCGAGCAGCAGCAGCGCGAGCGGTGTCGGCTGTACGTCCAGGGGCTGGGCCGTGGTCACGTCACGCACCCTTTCTAGTCTGCGAATGCAAGATCACTCCGCGAACATCCGCGAAGTGCTTCGGCGAACTCGCCTTTTCGTCTATTTGACGCTATCTATCATAGCCGCTTCGTGTCACGTTGACGATGCCGATAGCGTCGATGTGACGCATCCCCCGGGCGGCACGGTGTGCGAGCATGAAAAGGAACAGACAAGCGCTTGGCCCGGAATGAATCCGCGGGTCTGGCGGTTGAACCGTCGGCAAGCAGTCCGTACAACCCGGGAGAGAAGCAGATGTCCGTATCGGACGAGACCACCACCGTGAGCGACGGCATCCTCCTGTCCGACGCCGCCGCCGGCAAGGTCAAGGGCCTGCTGGAGCAGGAAGGCCGCGAGGACCTGGCGCTGCGCGTCGCCGTTCAGCCCGGCGGTTGCTCGGGCCTGCGTTACCAGCTCTTCTTCGACGAGCGCTCGCTCGACGGTGACGTCGTGAAGGACTTCGACGGCGTCAAGGTCGTCACCGACCGGATGAGCGCCCCGTACCTGGGCGGCGCCTCCATCGACTTCGTCGACACCATCGAGAAGCAGGGCTTCACGATCGACAACCCGAACGCCACCGGCTCCTGCGCCTGCGGCGACTCGTTCAGCTAAACGCTGCGCGTACGGAGGCGGCCCCGGGATCAGTCCCGGGGCCGCCTCCGTACGTATGTCCGCTCATCCCGCTCATCCGGCCGTCCCGCTCAGCCGCGCGGCACCGCACCGCCCGACGCCGCGTCGATCACCGTGCGGTCGCCCAGCGGCTTCTCCAGGGTCACCGTCCGCGTCAGCTCCTTGGCGATCATGATGCAGGCCTTCTTGCCCTCCTGCGGCTTCTCCGTCACCGAGATCGCCACCTGGCCCGCGCTCTCCTCCGCGCTCGCCGTGTACGTACTGCACACGCCGCCCCAGAACGTCACCTCAAGGGTCCGCCCGTCCGCGCCGTACGACGTCACCTTCCGGTCCCCGGAGGGTGCGGGCGTCTCCGGCTTCTCGATGAACTCCGGGTCCACGGCGACCTGCGTGACCGTGTTCTCCGGGCCGCCCGGTGCCTGGCGGACCGTGAACAGCCAGGACGGCACCAGCGTCGGCCGGCCGTCCACGTAGTTCAGCGCGAGACCGAACACCGCGTCCTCGACCGTCTGCTCCACCGGCGCCCGCTTGCCGTTCGACGGCACGCACTGCGGGTCCGAGGGCTTCGGCTCGCCCTGGTGCGGTACGGGAGTGGCGCAGCCGCCGATGTCCCGCTCGGCGTCACCCCTGCCCCGGCTCGCCGCGTTCAGCTGCTTCAGCGCCTCGTCCGCGCCGACCGTCGGGTAGGTGTCGCCCTTCTCCAGCGCCTTCAGGTGTCCGCTGCCGCCGGTCACCTCGCCGTCCGGGCCCACCTGGACACCGGTCGACCAGCCGTACGTCGGGAGCCCGTCGATCCTCGGGTCGGCGTTCACCACGCGGACGTCGCCCATCAACTGGCCCGCGTTCAGCGCCGCGTCGTCCTGCCCGGTCGCCTTGAGCACCGGGACCGCGGCCGCCTTCGCCGCCTTCTCGCTCACCGGGTCGCCGCCCGCCTCCGAGGCCGTCCCGTTCGCGCACATCGTCCCCGGAGGGCACGGCTCTGGCGGGGTGCTGCGGGCGAACGTCCAGGTGCCCGGGGCCTGCTTCGTCACCTTCAGGAGGGCGCCGGGGCCGTCGTCGTCGCCGACCACCCAGGACGTGCCCTCGGTGCGCGGCGAGCCGGGGATGCTCAGCGCCTTCGCCAGCCGAGCCACGTCGCCTGACGCGACCGTGCCCTTCGCGCGGTGGACCGCCGCCTCGTCCGGGCCGTCCGGGAGTTCACCGGCGGCCCGGTAGAGCACGGGCGGACCGCCCGGGTCCGGTTCGCCGGGTGCGATGCCCGGGGGAGGGGAGTCCGGGGACGTACGGCTCGGGCCGTCCCCGGCGGGAGCGTCCAGGGCCAGCGGCAGGGCCTCGCCCCGCGCCGACGAGCCGCTGTCCGCCTTGTCGCCGTCGCCCGCGGCGGTCGAGGCCCAGTAGGCCCCGCCGCCTCCGGCCAGCAGCACGGCCGCGGCCACCGAGGCCACCGCGAGCGGCGGACGCCGCCGGGGGCCGGTCACGTCGTTGTCGGGTCGCTCGGTGCTCACCGGATCGCTCCTTCGACTGCGTTGCCGTCGCGGTGCCTACCGCGTGTCCCCGGACGGGGACACCGGTGGGACGGAGCGGAGGAGCGTGCGGTTCCCCGGTGGGGGCGGCCGGACGCGGGCACCGTGCGGTCGCCGCCGGAGTCCGCACGGAAAAGGCCGAAATGTGATGCCGACCGTCCCGTCCCGGCCAGTCCCTCAGTCGCCGTACTCGGACATCGCGTCGATCAGCCGCGCCGACGACGGCGGGACCGTCACCCCGCTGATCAGGGACGGCTTCACCGGGGAGGGAGCGCTCTTCACGGCCGCCGTCCAGTGCGGCGCCATCTGCGCGCAGTCACCGCGCAGTGCGGCCAGGCTCAATTCCGACTCGGGCAATGCGGTGTGCTTCGACATATCCGCACCGTAACCACGGTCGCGCTCAGGTAGAAAGCCCTACTATCGGGTAGTTTTCCCTTTTTCCGGCCGGTCGACTCACCCGGTAGCGTGAACTGTCACGTCGTCCCGGAGGGCGCACTCACGGCCCTTCGCCTTCCGCAGGAGTAGCCTCCCCGTGCGTATTGCAGTCACCGGCTCGATCGCCACCGACCACCTCATGACCTTCCCCGGCCGCTTCGCCGACCAGCTGGTCGCGGATCAGCTGCACACGGTCTCCCTCTCCTTCCTGGTCGACAACCTCGATGTGCGCCGGGGCGGTGTCGCCGCCAACATCTGCTTCGGGATGGGCCTGCTCGGCACCCGCCCGATCCTGGTCGGCGCCGCGGGCTCCGACTTCGACGAGTACCGCGCCTGGCTCGACCGGCACGGCGTCGAGACCGGCTCGGTCCGTATCTCCGAGGTACTGCACACCGCCCGCTTCGTCTGCACCACCGACGCCGACCACAACCAGATCGGCTCCTTCTACACGGGCGCGATGAGCGAGGCCCGCCTCATCGAGCTGAAGAGCATCGCCGACCGCTTCGGCGGCCTGGACCTCGTCTCCATCGGAGCCGACGACCCCGAGGCGATGCTCCGCCACACCGAGGAGTGCCGCACCCGGAACATCCCGTTCGCCGCCGACTTCTCGCAGCAGATCGCACGGATGGACGGCGAGGACATCCGTATCCTCCTCGACGGCGCCACCTACCTCTTCTCCAACGAGTACGAGAAGGGGCTCATCGAGTCCAAGACCGGCTGGAGCGACGAGGAGATCCTCGCCAAGGTCGGCCACCGCGTCACCACGCTCGGCGCGCGCGGTGTCCGGATCGACCGGGCCGGCGAGCCGGCCATCGAGGTCGGCTGCCCCGAGGAGGACAGCAAGGCCGACCCCACCGGCGTCGGCGACGCCTTCCGGGCAGGCTTCCTCTCCGGCCTCGCCTGGGGCGTCGGCCTGGAGCGCGCCGCCCAGGTCGGCTGCATGCTCGCCACCCTGGTCATCGAGACGGTCGGCACCCAGGAGTACACCCTGCGCCGCACCCACTTCATGGACCGCTTCACGAAGGCGTACGGCCACGAGGCCGCCGCCGAGGTCCGGCAGCACCTGGCCTGATCAGCCGAGCCGGCGGACCACATAGGCCGAGCCGCGGTCCGCCGGCTCCTCGCCCACGTACTCCTGGCCCCGCATCTCGCACCAGGCCGGGATGTCCAGTCGCGCCGCCTCGTCATCGGCGAGCACCGTCACCGTGGCGCCCACCGCTACCTCCCCGATCACCTTTGCGAGCTCGATCACCGGGATCGGGCAGCGCCGGCCCAGCGCGTCGACCACCAGGGAGGCGGCGGGCCCGGGGGAGGGGGGCGCGGACACCGGGGCGCCGAGCCGCTCGCGCACCTCGGCGACGACCCCGGGCAGCACCTCCAGGAAGCGGTCCACGTCCGCCGCGGCCGTGCCCGCCGGCAGCGACACCCGCACGTTCCCCTCCGAGAGCACCCCCATCGCCTTGAGGACGTGGCTCGGAACCAGGGTGCTGCTCGTGCAGGACGAGCCGGACGACACGGAGAACTCCCTCCGGTCCAGCTCGTGCAGCAGGGTCTCCCCGTCGACATAGAGACAGGAGAAGGTGACCAGGTGCGGCAGCCGCCGCTCCGGATCACCCACCACCTCGACATCGGGCACCCGCTCGGCCACCACGGTCCGGATCCGGTCCACCAGCGCCCGCAGCCGCACCGACTCCGCCGCCGCCTCGCTCCGTACGGCGCGCAACGAGGCCGCCGCCGCCACGATCGCCGGCAGGTTCTCGAACCCCGCCGCCCGCCCCGACTCCCGCTCCCCGGCCGGTCCTTGGGGCGCGAAGCGCACCCCCTTGCGGACCGCGAGCAGCCCGACCCCGGCCGGACCGCCCCACTTGTGCGCGCTCGCCGTCAGCAGCGACCAGCCCCCCGGGACCGGCCCCCAGCCGAGCGACTGCGCCGCGTCCACCAGCAGCGGCACCCCGGCCTCCGCACAGCGCGCGGCTACCTCGGCGACCGGCTGCGCGGTGCCCACCTCGTGGTTGGCCGACTGGAGGCAGGCCAGCGCCGTGTCCGCCCGCAGCGCCCCGCCGTACACCTCCGGGTCCGCCGCCCCCGTGCGGTCCACCGGGACCTCGGTGACCGAGCCGCCCGCCGCCTCGTGGGCCGCCGCCGAATGGAGTACCGACGAGTGTTCGACCGCGGAGAGGGCCAGATGGCGGCCGACACGCCGACGCCCCGAAAGGGCCCCGGCAATTCCCGCGTGCACCGCCGTCGTCCCGGAGGAGGTGAAGACCAGCTCGTCGGGGCGGCAGCCGACGGCCTCCGCGGCGGCCTCCCGGGCCGCGTCCAGGAGCAGCCTGGCCCGCCGCCCCTCCCGGTACAGACGGGCGGGATCGGCCCAGCCCTCGTCGAGCGCGGCAAGCAGCGCCTGGCGTGCGACGGGGTGCAGGGGGGCGGCGGAGGCGGTATCGAAGTAGGGCACCCGGCCACGCTAGCCCGCACCCGGCCCCACCTCGCCGGGGGCCGTTCCTCCCGGACGGGCGAGTGGGCGTCAGATGGGGGCCGGAGGCCCGGATTCCACTCCATGGGGGTGTCGGGCGGCGCGTTGGGCACCCTCCCCGCGCGACCCCAAATAGCGTCCAGTAGGGTTTGGTCCGCATAAACATCCAAACCCCTGCCCGCGTCAGGGCCGGCGACCGACCAGAGACATACGGGCGCGCCGACCGTGCGGGCGAGACTCTCGGGAAGGCGCTACGTGAGTCCCAACGGCTCCGACCGCTCGTCGCGGCGCCCGATGCGGCGGAAGCTGCCGCAGGTGCTGACTGCGGGCCTGGTCCTGGCGACGGCCTCCGGTTGTTCATACAACTGGGAGGATTTCCCCCGCCTCGGAATGCCCACTCCGGTTACGGAAGAGGCCCCTCGGATCCTCTCCCTCTGGCAAGGCTCGTGGGCGGCAGCGCTCGTCACGGGTGTCCTTGTCTGGGGACTGATCCTCTGGAGCGTCTTCTTCCACCGGCGCAGCAGGACCAAGGTGGAGGTACCTCCGCAGACCAGGTACAATATGCCCATCGAGGCGTTGTACACAGTGGTTCCCCTCATCATCGTCTCGGTGCTCTTCTACTTCACCGCGCGAGATGAGTCGAAGCTCCTAGAGCTCTCCGAAAAGCCCGCCCACACCATCAACGTGGTCGGCTTCCAGTGGAGCTGGGGCTTCAACTACATCGAGAAGGTGGATGGCCAGCCCGCGGCGGGCCCCGAGATCCCCAAGGAACTCGACGCCATCCCCGACCGGTTCCACAAGGACTTCCCCGAGGGCGCCGGCGGCGTCTACGACGTGGGCATCCCCGGAACCCGCAACCCGCAGAACGGCAACCCGGGTCCGACCCTGTGGCTGCCGAAGGGCGAGAAGGTCCGTTTCATCCTCACTTCGCGTGACGTCATCCACTCCTTCTGGGTGGTGCCGTTCCTCATGAAGCAGGACGTCATCCCGGGCCACACCAACGCGTTCGAGGTGACTCCCAACCGGGAGGGCACCTTCATGGGCAAGTGCGCCGAGCTCTGTGGCGCCGACCACTCCCGGATGCTCTTCAACGTCAAGGTCGTCTCCCCGGAGCGTTACCAGCAGCACCTCAAGGAGCTGGCTGAGAAGGGTCAGACGGGCTACGTGCCGGCAGGCATCGCGCAGACGGACCCGGCCAGGAATGCGGAGAAGAACCAACTGTGAGCATCCTCAACGAATCTCAGGGTGCCGCTCCGGCAGACGACTCGTACGAGGACGAGCTGCCCGTGCGGCGCAAGCAGCCGGGAAACATCGTCGTCACGTGGCTGACCACCACTGACCACAAGACGATCGGTACGCTCTACCTGGTCACGTCGTTCGTGTTCTTCTGCATCGGCGGACTCATGGCGCTCTTCATGCGCGCCGAGCTGGCCCGTCCGGGCACGCAGATCATGTCGAACGAGCAGTTCAACCAGGCGTTCACGATGCACGGCACGATCATGCTGCTGATGTTCGCGACGCCGCTGTTCGCCGGATTCGCGAACTGGATCATGCCGCTGCAGATCGGCGCGCCCGACGTGGCGTTCCCGCGGCTGAACATGTTCGCCTACTGGCTGTACCTCTTCGGCTCGCTCATCGCGGTGGCCGGCTTCCTCACCCCGCAGGGTGCGGCCGACTTCGGGTGGTTCGCCTACTCCCCGCTCTCGGACGCGGTCCGCTCGCCGGGCGTCGGCGCCGACATGTGGATCATGGGTCTGGCCTTCTCCGGCTTCGGCACGATCCTCGGCTCGGTCAACTTCATCACCACGATCATCTGCATGCGCGCACCCGGCATGACGATGTTCCGCATGCCGATCTTCACCTGGAACGTCCTGCTGACCGGTGTCCTGGTCCTGCTGGCCTTCCCGGTCCTCGCCGCCGCGCTCTTCGCACTGGAGGCGGACCGTAAATTCGGTGCGCATATCTTCGACGCGGCCAATGGCGGCGCATTGCTCTGGCAACACCTCTTCTGGTTCTTCGGCCATCCAGAGGTGTACATCATCGCGTTGCCATTCTTCGGAATCATTTCCGAGGTCATCCCGGTATTCAGCCGCAAGCCGATGTTCGGCTACATCGGTCTGATCTCCGCGACGATCGCCATCGCCGGCCTTTCCGTGACGGTGTGGGCACACCACATGTACGTCACGGGCGGTGTGCTGTTGCCGTTCTTCTCCTTCATGACGTTCCTCATCGCCGTACCGACAGGCGTGAAGTTCTTCAACTGGATCGGCACGATGTGGAAGGGGTCGTTGTCCTTCGAGACACCGATGCTCTGGGCCGTCGGCTTCCTGATCACCTTCACCTTCGGTGGTCTGACCGGCGTCATCCTCGCCTCGCCCCCGATGGACTTCCACGTCTCGGACTCGTACTTCGTCGTCGCGCACTTCCACTACGTCATCTTCGGCACCGTGGTCTTCGCGATGTTCTCCGGATTCCACTTCTGGTGGCCGAAGTTCACCGGCAAGATGCTGGACGAGCGGCTCGGCAAGATCACGTTCTGGACGCTGTTCGTGGGCTTCCACGGCACGTTCCTGGTGCAGCACTGGCTCGGTGCCGAGGGCATGCCGCGTCGTTACGCGGACTATCTCGACGCCGACGGCTTCACCGCGCTGAACACGATCTCGACGATCTCCTCGTTCCTGCTCGGCCTGTCGATGCTGCCGTTCTTCTACAACGTCTGGAAGACCGCGAAGTACGGCAAGAAGATCGAGGTCGACGACCCGTGGGGTTACGGCCGTTCGCTGGAGTGGGCGACCTCCTGCCCGCCGCCGCGGCACAACTTCCTCACGCTGCCGCGGATCCGTTCGGAATCCCCGGCGTTCGACCTGCACCACCCGGAGATCACGGCGCTCGAACAGCTCGACCACCTCTCCGAGTCGGACAAGGCCCTCGCCGGCGGCAAGGAGGCAGGCAAGTGAAGATCCAGGGACAGATGTTCATCTGGCTGAGCGTCTTCATCCTCGCCATGGCCGTCGTGTACGGCGTGTGGTCCAAGGAGCCGGTCGGCACCACGGCCCTCTTCCTGGCCTTCGGGCTGTCCATCATGATCGGCTTCTACCTGGCCTTCACGGCCAACCGGGTCGACGCCATGGCCCAGGACAACAAGGAAGCGGACGTCGCCGACGAGGCGGGCGAGCTGGGGTTCTTCTCCCCGCACAGCTGGCAGCCCCTCTCCCTGGCGGTCGGCGGAGCCTTCGCCTTCATGGGCGTCGTCTTCGGCTGGTGGCTGATGTACTTCTCCGCACCCCTGCTCCTGATCGGCCTCTTCGGCTGGGTCTTCGAGTACTACCGGGGCGAGAACCGCACCCAGTGACACCGCACCCCGTGACACCGCACCGCCGGTGACACGCGCTACACCACGAAGGGCCCGCGTCGCCGGCAGCGACGCGGGCCCTTCGCTCGTTCGGAGTCACTGAACGCGCTGGAACGGATGAATCTTCTTAGCGTGGACGGCATGAACCACACGCCGCGCATCCGCACCGTAGTGAGCTGCACCCTGCTGGTCGTGACCCTCGCCGCGGGTGCGACCGCCTGTGGCTCGCCCGACGGCCACCCGCTCTCCACGAAGCCTTTCGACGCGGGCGACCAGGTCTCCTTCAACGGCCCCTCCGACAAGGAGAAGGCCGACCCCGACAAGCCCCTGGAAGTCACCGTCAAGGGCGACGACGGGCGCATCACCGACGTCAGCGCCGTGGACACCGGCGGCCGCCATCTGGCGGGGGAGCTCTCCGCCGACGGGAGGCGCTGGCGCTCCACCGCCCCGCTCGCGGCCGGCACCGGTTACACCGTCAGGGTCGCCATGGAGAACGGCGACGGCGCTCCAGGGGTCCGTACGCTGTCCTTCGGCACCTCCTCGCCCAAGAAGTTGCTGAAGGTAGCCTTCGGCCCGGAGGCGGGCACCTACGGCGTCGGACAGCCCATCACGGCGGAACTCAGCGCTCCGATCACCGACAAGGCGGCCAGGGCCACCGTCGAGCGCGCCCTGAAGGTCCGCTCCACCCCGGCCGTCACCGGCTCCTGGTACTGGGTCGACGACAAGAAGCTGCACTACCGCCCGAAGGAGTACTGGCCCGCGAACGCCTCCATCGAGGTCCGCTCCAACCTGGCGGGCATCAAGGTGACCAACGCGCTCTACGGAGCCGAGGCCAAGCCGCTGAAGCTCGCCACCGGCGACCGGATCGAGGCCGTCACCGACGCCGCGGACCACACCCTGACGGTGCTCCGCAACGGAGAAGTGATCAACACCATTCCGGTCACCACCGGCAAGCCCGGCTTCTCCACCCGCAACGGGGTCAAGGTGGTGCTCGCCAAGGAGCAGTTCGTCCGTATGCGCGGCGAGAGCGTCGGCATCGCGGCCGGCTCCTCGGAGTCGTACGACCTGCCGGTCTACTGGGCCACCCGGGTGACCTGGAGCGGCGAGTACGTCCACGCCGCCCCGTGGTCCACCGGCTCCCAGGGCAACGCCAACGTCAGCCACGGCTGCACCGGCATGAGCACCAGCAACGCCGAATGGTTCTTCGACACGGTGCGCGAGGGCGACATCGTCACGGTCGTCGGCAGCGAGGGCGAGGACATGGACCCGTTCGGCAACGGGTTCGGCGACTGGAACCTCTCCTGGGAGAAGTGGCAGAAGGGCAGCGCCCTCCACGAGGGGGCGCCGGACAGCCCGCAGACGCTCCAGGCAGCCCGGCTGCGTCCCCACGTCTGACCCGGGCACCGGAAGCCCCGGACAGGTGCCGTACGGCGCCGGAAGCCCCTCGGCGGGCCGTGGGGGCCCCTCAGGCCTCCACGGCGAGCCGCTGCCGCAGCAGTGCCGCCAGCGCGTCGGCGAACTCCACCGGGTCGACCGGGAGCGTCACGGCGGCCTCCGCCCGGCTCCAGGTGGCCAGCCACGCGTCCTGCGGGCGGCCGATCAGCAGGAGCACCGGCGGGCAGCGGAAGATCTCGTCCTTGATCTGGCGGCAGACGCCCATGCCGCCGACGGGAGCCGTCTCCCCGTCCAGCACGCAGACGTCGACGCCGCCGCCGTCCAGCGCCTTGAGGACGGCCGGGAGCGTCGCGCACTCCAGGAACTCCACCGGTGGGACGTCCGCGGCAGGCCTGCGACCGGCTGCCAGCCTCACCTGCTCGCGGATGTTGGCGTCGTCGCTGTAGACCAGGACCGTGGCGGTCGCCTGCATTGTTCCTCCGTGACATCGACGTCGTCGGGGCTCTCGGGGCATGAACCGATGCGCGGATCGTACTCCGCCCGACCGGCCGTCAGCACCGGTAATGACGACCTTCCGATGGGCCGTTCGGCGCAGGGTGCGACCCCTGCAGACGGTACGGACACACCGAACGGCACCCCCCGGGGTGAGGGCGGGATAAGCGACCGACATAATGTCGGTCGTGGCGACAGCAACGACAGTAGAAACCGGGCACGCGCACCCGTCGGTCAATCGACCGAACCTCACCAGCGTCGGAACCATCATCTGGTTGAGTTCCGAGCTGATGTTCTTCGCGGCCCTCTTCGCGATGTACTTCACCCTGCGATCGGTGATGGGACCCGATTACTGGAAGGAGATGTCCGATCATCTGAACTTCCCGTTCTCGGCGACGAACACCACGATCCTGGTGCTCTCCTCACTCACCTGCCAGCTCGGCGTTTTCGCAGCCGAGCGGGGCGATGTGAAGAAGCTCCGCACCTGGTTCATCATCACGTTCGTGATGGGTGCGATCTTCATCGGCGGCCAGGTCCTGGAGTACACCGAGCTGGTCAAGGACGCGGGGCTCTCCCTCTCGTCCGACCCGTACGGCTCGGTGTTCTACCTGACCACCGGCTTCCACGGTCTGCACGTGACAGGCGGTCTCATCGCCTTCCTGCTGGTCCTCGGCAGAACGTACGCAGCCAAGAGGTTCACCCACGATCAGGCCACCGCCGCCATCGTCGTGTCCTACTACTGGCACTTCGTCGATGTCGTATGGATCGGCCTGTTCGCAACGATCTACATGATCAAGTAACCGGGCTCGCACCCGCCCACCATCGACGCAGAAGATCCTGACACCGGGGTAATCCGTGAAAAAGCTCTCCGCACGACGACGCCATCCGCTGGCGGCGGTCGTCGTACTACTCCTCGCGCTGGCGGCTACCGGGGGGCTGTACGCCGCGTTTGCGCCTGCGGGCAAGGCGCAGGCCGATGAAACCGCCCAGTCCCTCGCCATCGAAGAGGGCAAGAAGCTCTACGCCGTAGGCTGCGCCAGCTGCCACGGAACCGGCGGTCAGGGCACCACCGACGGGCCGTCCCTCGTGGGCGTGGGCTCCGCCGCCGTCGACTTCCAGGTCGGTACGGGCCGTATGCCCGCGCAGCAGCCGGGCGCCCAGGTACCGAAGAAGAAGGTCATCTACACCCAGGCGGAGATCGACCAGCTCGCGGCGTACGTCGCGTCGCTCGGCGCCGGTCCCATCACGCCGACCGACAAGCAGGTCGACCCCGCGGGCGCCGACGTCGCCAACGGCGGCGAACTGTTCCGCACCAACTGCGCCCAGTGCCACAACTTCACCGGTAAGGGCGGAGCCCTGACGGAGGGCAAGTACGCCCCCGACCTCGAAGGCGTGAGCCCGAAGCACATCTACGAGGCCATGCAGACCGGCCCGCAGAGCATGCCCTCCTTCCCCGACACGACGATGCCGGAGCAGGAGAAGAAGGACATCATCGCGTACATCGAGACCGTGAACGGTGACGAGTCGGAGAGCCCCGGCGGCCTGGCCCTCGGCGGTCTCGGCCCGGTCAGCGAAGGTCTGTTCGCGTGGGTCTTCGGACTCGGCGCGCTCGTCGCAGTCGCCGTTTGGGTCGCGGCCCACACCGCTAAGGCCAAGAAGTCATGAGTAGCCAACAGATTCCAGAAGACAACCTGCCTGTGGTGCAGGAGACCGCGCACGGCGCGGTGGAGCGTCACGACGACCCGTTCGCCGACCCGGGGCTGCCGGCCCACCAGCCGCGCATCCAGGACCTCGACGAGCGCGCCGCGAACCGCTCGGAACGCGCCGTCGCGTTCATGTTCACCCTCTCGATGCTGGCGACGGTGGGCTTCATCGCCTCCTACGTCATCTTCCCGGTGGACAAGATCGTCTACATCTGGCCCTTCGGCCATGTGAGCGCGCTCAACTTCTCCCTGGGTCTCACCCTGGGTGCGGCGCTCTTCTTCATCGGCGCGGGAGCCGTCCACTGGGCGCGCACCCTGATGTCCGACGTCGAGGTCGCGGCCGACCGCCACCCGATCGAGGCCCCGCCCGAGGTCAAGGCGCAGGTCCTGGCCGACTTCAAGGCCGGTGCCGAGGAGTCCGCGATCGGCCGTCGCAAGCTGATCCGCAACACCATGTTCGGTGCGCTGGCCCTGGTGCCGCTCTCCGGTGTGGTCCTGCTGCGCGACCTCGGTCCGCTGCCGGAGAAGAAGCTCCGCACGACCCTGTGGGCGGAGGGCAAGCAGCTCATCAACATGAACACGATGAAGCCGCTGCGCCCCGAGCACATCACCGTCGGGTCGCTGGCCTTCGCCATGCCCGAGGGGCTCGACCCGGAGTCGCACGACTTCCAGACGCAGATGGGCAAGGCCGCCCTGATGATCGTCCGCATCGAGCCGGACGACATCAAGGACAAGCGCCAGCGTGACTGGGCCCACGAGGGCATCGTCGCGTTCTCCAAGATCTGCACCCACGTCGGCTGCCCGATCAGCCTGTACGAGCAGCAGACGCACCACGTGCTCTGCCCGTGCCACCAGTCCACCTTCGACCTCTCCGACGGCGCTCGCGTCATCTTCGGTCCGGCCGGCCACCCGCTTCCGCAGCTGCGGATCGGTGTCAACAGCGAGGGCAACCTCGAGGCGCTCGGCGACTTCGACGAGCCCGTCGGTGCTGCCTTCTGGGAGCGCGGATGAGTACTGCGACAAAGAACCCCTCCGCCGCCGGACCGGCGGACGAGCGCAAGGCCCCGGCCGGCGAGCGGGTGGCCGACTGGGCGGACGGCCGGCTGGGCATCTACGGCCTCGCCAAGGCCAACATGCGCAAGATCTTCCCGGACCACTGGTCCTTCATGCTCGGTGAGGTCGCGCTCTACAGCTTCATCATCATCATCCTCACGGGCGTGTATCTGACGCTGTTCTTCCAGCCGAGCATGGGCGAGATCGTCTACCACGGTCCGTACGAGCCCATGCAGGGCATCCGGATGTCCGAGGCCTACGCCTCGACCCTGAAGATCAGCTTCGAGGTCCGCGGCGGTCTGCTCGTCCGGCAGATCCACCACTGGGCCGCGCTGATCTTCCTGGCCGCGATGTTCGTGCACATGATGCGCGTCTTCTTCACGGGCGCGTTCCGCAAGCCGCGCGAGATCAACTGGCTCTTCGGCTTCCTGCTGTTCGTGCTCGGCATGTTCACCGGGTTCACCGGCTACTCCCTCCCGGACGACCTGCTCTCCGGTACGGGTGTCCGCTTCACCCAGGGCGCGATCCTGTCCGTGCCGATCGTCGGTACGTACATCTCGATGTTCCTGTTCGGCGGCGAGTTCCCCGGCCACGACTTCGTGGCCCGGTTCTACTCGATCCACATCCTGCTGCTGCCGGGCATCATGCTCGGCCTGCTGGTGGCGCACCTGATCCTGGTCTTCTACCACAAGCACACGCAGTTCGCGGGTCCCGGCCGGACGAACAAGAACGTCGTCGGCATGCCGCTGCTGCCCGTGTACATGGCGAAGGCCGGAGGGTTCTTCTTCCTCGTCTTCGGCATCATCGCGGCCATCTCCGCCATCGCCACGATCAACCCGATCTGGGCCATCGGCCCGTACCGGGTCGACCAGGTCTCCACCGGCGCACAGCCCGACTGGTACATGGGCTTCGCCGAGGGCCTGGTGCGTGTGATGCCGGGCTGGGAGATCAACCTGTGGGGCCACACGCTCGCCCTGGGCGTGTTCATCCCGCTGGTCGGCTTCGGCGTGGTCCTCACCGCGATCGCGGTGTACCCGTTCATCGAGTCCTGGGTCACCGGCGACAAGCGCGAGCACCACATCCTGGACCGCCCGCGCAACGTCCCGACCCGTACGGGCTTCGGCGTCGCCTGGATCACGGCGTACTTCATCGGCCTCGTCGGCGGTGGAAACGACCTGTGGGCCACGCACTTCCACCTGTCGATCAACTCGATCACCTGGTTCGTCCGGATCTTCTTCTTCGTCGGACCGGTCATCGCGTTCATCGTCACCAAGCGGATCTGCCTCGGCCTCCAGCGCCGCGACCGGGAGAAGGTGCTGCACGGTCGCGAGACCGGCATCATCAAGCGCCTGCCGCACGGTGAGTTCGTCGAGATCCACGAGCCGCTCAGCCCCGGGCAGCTGCACACGCTCACGGCGCACGAGCAGTACCAGCCGATCGACCTCGGCCCCGCGGTCGACGAGAACGGCGTGAAGCGCAAGATCTCCCCGGTGCAGAAGCTGCGCGCCAAGCTCAGCAAGGGGTACTACGCCGACGGGAACCAGATCCCCAAGGCCACCCCCGAGGAGTACAAGGAGATCAGCGAGGGCCACGGCCACCACTGATCACCTGAACCGATCGCCACCGTGAGAGCCCCGTCCATCCGATGGACGGGGCTCTTCGCGGTCCGCCCGGCTGGATAGGGTGGAGCCATCTTTCCTGACCGGCTGTGGACCCTGGAGCGGACCATGAACGTTGTGACCCCGAACGGCGGCGACAGCGTGGCGGACCGTTCCTGGCCCGGCCTCCTGAACCCCCTCCTGCGCGGCGAGGACCTCAGCTCCGAGGAGACCGCCTGGGCCATGGACCGCATCATGAGCGGCGAGGCCACCGACGCGCAGATCGCCGGGTTCGCCGTCGCGCTGCGGGCCAAGGGCGAGACCGTCGACGAGGTCACCGGCCTCGTCCGCGCGATGTACGCCCACGCCAACACCATCGAGGTGCCGGGCCGGACCGTCGACATCGTCGGCACCGGCGGCGACCTCGCCAAGACGGTCAACATCTCGACCATGTCCGCGATCGTCATCGCCGGCACCGGTGCCAAGGTCGTCAAGCACGGCAACCGCGCCGCCTCCTCCGCGAGCGGCTCCTCCGACGTGCTGGAGAAGCTCGGCGTCAACCTGGAGCTGACCCCGCGGCGGGTCGTCGAGGTAGCCGAAGCGGCGGGCATCACCTTCTGCTTCGCCGTGAAGTTCCACCCCGCCCTGCGGTACGCCGCCAAGGCCCGCAAGGAACTCGGCGCGCAGACCACGTTCAACATCCTGGGGCCCCTCACCAACCCGGCCCAGGTCCGCGCGCAGGCGGTCGGCGTCGCCGACGCCCGGATGGCGCCCATCGTCGCGGGCGTGCTGGCGGACCGGGGGAACTCGGCGCTGGTCTTCCGCGGCGACGACGGACTCGACGAGCTGACCACCACCGCCACCTCCCGGGTCTGGGTGGTGCGCGACGGCGCGGTCCGCGAGGAGCCCTTCGACCCGCGCGACGTCGGGCTGCCCATCGTCCCCGTCGAGGCGCTGCGCGGCGCCGACGCCTCGTACAACGCCGATGTGGCCCGCCGCCTGCTGGACGGCGAGGCGGGCGCGGTACGCGAGGCGGTGCTGCTCAATTCGGCGGCGGCCCTGGTCGCCCTGGACCCGGGCCCCGGCACGCTGACCGAACAGCTCGCGGCGAAGATCCTCGTCGCGGCCGAGGCCATCGACTCCGGGGCCGCCAAGCGGGCACTGGGGCGCTGGGTGGCGGCCAGCAACGCTTGAGCGCGCCCCGGGGACGGCTCCGGGGCACACGGTGTGACACAGGGCGCAGTCCGGATGCCGGACTGCGCCCTTGCGCGTGTGCGCACGTATGGCAAGATGCTGCGCAGGTCATGAGTGACAGCGACTACGGCCCCGGCCCGCTGTCCGGCAACCCTCCGTCCGTGGCGGGGTGCCCCGGGTGAAGACCAGGCCGCAGGCAGCGAGGTCTGCGGCAAGCGCGGGCCCCTCGGCATCCAGCGGATGCCAGCCCCCGGGGTCCTGGTCCCTAGGGAGTCTTCTGTGAGCAAGCGAATGCGCTAGGGCTTATCGCCCTCCTTCCGCGCACCCTTTTCCTTTCCTCCTCCTGCGCTGCCGCGTATCCGCCGGCGCCGGATTTCGCCTGCCTGTTACGGGAGTTCGCCATGTCTGTCCCCACCGCTGCCCTCGACTCGTCGGTTTGTGCCCCGCTGCCCGTTCTGGGGCAGAACGTCACGGTTCCGCTCGTCACCGGCGGTGAGGTCACCTACGCCGCGCTCGACTACGCCGCCAGCGCCCCGGCCCTCCAGCGGGTCTGGGACGACGTCGCCGCGTACGCCCCGTACTACGGCAGCGTCCACCGCGGTGCCGGCTACCTCTCGCAGCTCTCCACCGACCTCTTCGAGAACAGCCGCCGCACGGTCGCGGAGTTCCTCGGCTGCCGCGCGGACGACCAGGTGGTCTTCACCCGCTCCACGACCGACTCCCTCAACCTGCTGGCCGCCGCGATCCCCGCCGACTGCCAGGTCTTCGTCTACGAGACCGAGCACCACGCGTCCCTGCTGCCCTGGCGCGACGCCCGGGTCACCTACCTCAACGCGCCCCGCACCCCGGCCCAGGCCGTCGAGGCCCTGGAGCGCGCGCTCGCCGACCGCGACCCCTACGGCCCCGCCCTCGTCTGCGTCACCGGCGCGTCCAACGTGACCGGTGAGCTGTGGCCGGTGAGGGAGCTGGCCGCGGCCGCCCACGCGCACGGCGCCCGCATCGTCCTCGACGCCGCCCAGCTGGCCCCGCACCACCCCGTGGACATCGCCGAACTGGACGTCGACTGGGTCGCGTTCTCCGGCCACAAGCTGTACGCGCCCTTCGGCTCCGGGGTCCTGGCCGGCCGCGCCGACTGGCTCCAGGCCGCCGAGCCGTACCTCGCCGGCGGCGGCGCGTCCCGCAAGGTCGCCCGGCGCGCCGACGGCGGCGTGGACGTCGACTGGCACACCACGGCCGCCCGCCACGAGGCCGGTTCGCCCAACGTCATCGGCGTCTACTCCATCGCCTCCGCCTGCAAGGCCCTGACCGAGGCCGGCTTCGAGGGCCTGGTCGCCCGGGAGCAGGAGCTCGTGGGCCGGGTCCGCGAGGGGCTCGCCGAGGTGCCCGAGGTGCAGGTGCTCTCGCTGTTCGGCGACGACGCCCCCCGGGTCGGCGTCATCTCCTTCGTGGTGCGCGGCTGGAACAGCTCGCACTTCGCCGCCGCGCTCTCCGCGGAGTACGGCATCGGCGTGCGCGACGGCCTCTTCTGCGCCCACCCGCTGGTGCGCACCCTGCTCGGCAGCGACCCGCAGGACCCGGGCGAGTGCGGAGCGCCGGAGGCCGAGCCGGGCGAACGCTCGCTCAACGCGATCCGTGTCAGCTTCGGCGCCGGTACGCCCGACGAGCACATCGACCGGTTCCTGCGCGCGGTCTCCGAGCTGGTCCGCGAGGGAGCCCGCTGGAACTACCGCACCGAGGAAGGCCGTTGCGTGCCCGACCGGGGCGAGGCCGCCCGGGTCCGGGACACGTTCTGATGAAACACCCCGGCCGGGGACGGGCGCGCCGCCCGTCCCCGGCCGAGGTGCGACGCCGGTGTGTCCCTGGTCCGTCCTCAGGCCCTCGTCAGGCCCTACGCGTCGAGGCCGATGGCGAAGGCCGCTTCCAGGTCGTGCTGGGAGTACGTACGGAACGCCACGTGGGTGTCGGTGCCCTCGACGCCCGGGATCTTGCTGATCCGGCCGGGGATGACATCGGCGAGGTCGTCGTGCCTGGCGACCCGGACCATGGCGATCAGGTCGTAGGTGCCGGTGACGGAGAAGACCTCGCTGACACTGTCCAGCGCGGCGATGGCCTCGGCGATCTCCGGAATCCGGTCCACGCTGGTCTTGATGAGCACGATCGCGGTGATCACGGCTGGCTGTCTCCCTCGGTGGCCGTGGCTGGAACCTTCACTCTAGCCCCACCCCGACAGCCCACCCAGGCGCAGAGGAACCCGGCCGCGAAGCCCGCCACATGCGCCAGGTACGCCACCCCGGGACCGCTGCCCGCACCCTGCGCAGCCGCCCACTGGAGCCCGAACCAGAAGACCAGCACCATCCAGGCGGGGAAGCGCAGCGGCAGGAAGAAGAGGAACGGGAACAGGCTGGTCACCCGGGTCTTCGGGAAGAGGTACAGGAACGCGCCGAGCACCGCGGAGATCGCCCCCGACGCACCCACCAGCGTCTGCCCGGAGTCCGCGTGCGCCGCCGCGTAGCAGACCAGCGCCACATAGCCGCAGCCCACGTAGAACAGGGCGAACCGCACCCGGCCCATGCGCTCCTCGGCCATCGCGCCGAACACGTACAGGAACAGCAGGTTCCCCAGCAGGTGCAGCCAGCTGCCGTGCACGAACAGCGCGGTGAACGGGGTCAGCAGCGCATGCGCCGACCCCTCCCACAGCTCGGCGGGGATCACCCCCCACCGCTCGAAGTACGCGGCCTGCGCGGCGAGCAGCGCGTCCTCGCTCCCCTGGGCGGCGCCGCCGAACCCGGAGAGCGGGCTGATCAGGAAGATCACACCGCAGACGCCGATCAGTCCGTAGGTGACCGGGGCGCCGCTCGACACCGCCGCGTCCCGGATCCTCCCGGCCGTGGTCCGCCCGTCGGCCTGCCGCCCATCGATCATGTACAGAGCATGACGTACCGGTGGAGAACGGGATGGAGCGCCTCGCCGTGCCGATGCCTATACGCGAGGCCGTAGGGTTACGCCAGGACTTCCGCAGTTCGACGGCGCACCGCGAGATCCTTGGCGTAGACAGGTGGAGACGCGGCGGCGCGCCCGGCGCGGGCTCCTGGAGACGACGAAAGAGGACGCAACGATGACGACGGTTCCCCTGCCGACCGACTCGACCCGCTGGCGCTGCACCCTGTGCGGCAACCTCACGCGCTTCGACGTGACCCGTTCCTCCAAGGTCGTGGAGTACGTGCACCTCGACCTGGCCGGTGAGTCGAGTGTCGAGGAGCGGGAGGTCGTCAGTGAGACCATCGAGTCGGTCCGCTGTCGTTGGTGCAACGCGGTGGACCAGATCGAACTGGTGGACAGGCCGGGTGCCGCTTCCTGAGGAAGCGCACCCATCACATATCTATGGGGTGACGGACGGTGGATCAGCCGACCAGCGGCGCCGGACCGGCCGATGAGGCCGACGGCGGTGCAGAGGCGCTCGGCCGTCCGCTGCCCGAGGGTGTCCGGCGGCGGGTGATCGCGCTGGTCTCGGACGCCTTCGGCGGCCTGACCGTCTCCGAACTGCCCGCCCAGCTGCGGCAGTACGCCCGGTTCACCCCGACCCGGCGGGCGAAGTTCGCGGGGAACGCGATGGCCGCCGCGCTGGAGGGCGACGCCCTCTTCCGGCAGCGCATCGGAGAGCGGCTCTCCCAGTCCCAGCCCGAGCTGACCGGAGCGCTGGAGGCCGGTTCGCCGCCCGCCGCCGCCGATCCCCTCGATGTGGCCGCGGCCGCCTATGTGCTGCGCCCGGTCGGCTGGGTCAAGCTGGTCGAATCGGCCGGCGAGGAGGTCCAGCGCGCCGACGCGGAACGCGCCGACGAGGAGGCCCGGCGCGAACTGGAGCACCTGCGCGAGGAGCTGGAGCGGGCCCGCGCCCACACCCGCGCCGAGACCGAGCGGCTGCGCACCGAGCTGGAGGCGGCCCGCAAGGAGGCCGAGTCGCTGCACCGCAAGCTGCGCAGCGCCCTGAGCGAGGTGAAGCGCGGCGAGGCCGCCCTGCGCCGCGGAGCCGCCGAGGCCGAGGCCCAGCGCGCCGAGTCGGCCGCCCAGCTCTCCGTCGCCGAGAGCGAGTCCCGCCGGCTCAAGGGGCGGCTGGGGGAGGCCGAGGCGGCCCTGGAGGCGAGCCGCCGGGCCGCCCGCGAAGGCCGCTCGGTGGAGGACATGCGGCTGCGGCTGCTCCTGGACACCGTGCTGGACGCGGCCTCCGGGCTGCGGCGGGAGCTGGCGCTTCCCCCGGCGACGACGCACCCCGCCGACACCGTGGACGCGGTGGAGCCCGGCCGGATGTCGCCCAAGGACATCGCGGCCAGGGCCCTTTCGGAGACCGATCCGGCGCTGCTGGACCAGCTGCTGGCGCTGCCGCAGGCCCACCTCATCGTGGACGGCTACAACGTCACCAAGACCGGCTATCCCCAGATGCCGCTGGAGAAGCAGCGGTTGCGGCTGCTGGGCGGGCTCTCGGTGCTCGCGGCGCAGACCGGCGCCGAGATGACCTGTGTCTTCGACGGGGCCGAGCTGGCCGCCCCGGTGCTGCTGGCCCCGCCCCGCGGCGTGCGGGTGCTGTTCAGCAAGGCCGGGGTCACGGCGGACGAGCTGATCCGTCAACTGGCCCGCGCGGAACCGCCGGGGCGGCCCGTGGTGGTCGTCTCCACCGACCGGGAGGTGGCGGACGGTGTGGCCAAGGCCGGTGCGCGGCCGGTCGCGTCCGTCTTGCTCCTCAAGCGCCTTTCGCGTGTCTAGCGGAATATGCACGGCATGTGTGACATGCCGGATTTCTGGGAACGTACCGTCAAGTCGCCGCTACACGCGGTGGGGTGAGAGTAAAGAAGTGCCCGGTGTGACGAGAAAATTCCTGTGAGGATTTGAACTGATCACAAGATGGTCACTAGGGTCAGGCCTCGAACCTTCGCACGGTTGATCACCCATTGGGGGTGACGGCGAAGGAACCGCCGAGTCCGTCATGTGCACGGAGCCGGGGAATCTTTTCCCCCACAGCCCGGTAGGCGGCTCTGAGGAAGAAGGAGCTCGCCTTCGTGGCGTCCCACCGTCGTCCCAAGCAGCCGAGCCGCGCCCGCGTGACCGTGCTCACCGCGACCGCCGCCGCGGCCGTGGCCCTGACCTCCCAGGCCGCACATGCCGACCCCAAGCCGAGCAAGAGCGAGGTCAAGGCGGAGGTCGACAAGCTCTACCACGAGGCCGAGGAGTCCACCGAGAAGTACAACGGGGCCAAGGAGCAGCAGGACAACCTGAAGAAGGAAGTCGACGCGCTCCAGGACAAGGTCGCCCGCGGCCAGGCCGAGCTCAACACGCTGCGCACCGAACTCGGTTCGATCGCCACCGCGCAGTACCGCTCCGGCGGCATCGACCCCTCCGTGGCCCTCTTCCTCGCCTCGGACCCGGACAGCTTCCTCGACCAGGCCTCCGCGCTCGACCAGCTGACGGTCAAGCAGACGGAGTCGCTGCAGAAGATCCAGTCCAAGCAGCGCACCCTCGCCCAGCAGCGCAAGGAAGCCCAGGACAAGCTCGGCGACCTCGCCGACGTCCGCAAGGCGCTCGGCGCGAACAAGAAGAAGTCCCAGGACAAGCTCGCCGAGGCCCAGCAGCTGCTCAACACGCTGACCCAGGCCGAGCGCGCCAAGATGGTCCAGGAGGAGCAGCGCGCCAGCCGCGCCGCCGGAGACCGGGTCGAACTCGGCAACGAGGCCCCCGCGTCCGGTCGCGGAGCCGCCGCCCTCAGCGCGGCGGCCACCCAGATCGGCAAGCCGTACGTCCCCGGTGGCTCGGGCCCCAACTCCTACGACTGCTCCGGGCTGACCCAGTGGGCCTTCGCCCAGGCCGGCGTCTCCATCACCCGGACCACGTACACCCAGCAGAACGACGGCCAGAAGATCGGCCGCAGCCAGCTCAAGCCGGGCGACCTGGTCTTCTTCAACGGCCTGTCGCACGTCGGCTTCTACGCCGGCAACAACCAGATCCTGCACGCCCCGAAGCCGGGCACCGTCGTCCGCTACGAGTCGATGGACTACATGGGCACCTTCCAGTTCGGCGTCCGCATCTGACGTCACGGCATGCCCGCGGCGCGCCCGAACGAGGGAATCGCCGCACACCGCACTGACGCCCCGCCCCGCCGGAGACCCGAGGTCACCGGCGGGGCGGCGGTGTTTGCCCCGACGCCGCCACCGGCGCGGTCTTTTGCCGGTGCGTAGTCGCCCGATTACTGTCTGGCTGCCGCGCAGCTCCCGGTCACCGTCCGCCCGCCCGGGCGGCAGGGGCTGCGCACTACCGCGTCAGCGGAAGGGAGTGCGGCTTCCTGTGGTGTCCCATCGCCGTTCCACACAGTCCGGCTTCAACAGAGGCGTCCGGGTCACGGTCATCTCGGCGGCCGCCGCCACCGTGGCCGCGACGCTGACCGGGGCCCCGGCGAGCGCCGACCCGAAGGACACCCGGGAGAACGCCAAGGCAGCCGTCGACCGCCTCTACGGGGAGGCGGAGCAGGCCACCGAGCGCTACAACGAGGCCGGGGAGCGCGTCGACCGGCTGCGCGGCGAGGCGGACCGCTCCCAGGACGCCACGGCCCGGGGCCAGGAGCGCGTCAACCGGATGCGCGACGTGCTGGGCGCGATGGCGGGCGCGCAGTACCGCACCGGCTCCATCGACCCGGCGCTCGCCCTGCTGCTCTCCGCCGACCCCGACACCTACCTGGAGCGGGCCGCCGCCCTCGACCGGGCCGGCGCCCGCCAGGCGCTGACCCTGGACAAGCTGCGGCACGCGCAGCGGCGGCTCGCCCAGACCCGCGCGGAGACCACCCGCGCCCTGACCGAGCTGGAGCGCAACCGGGCCGCCGTCACGCGCCACAAGCAGGCCGTCGAGGGCAAGCTCCGTGAGGCCCGCCGGCTGCTGGAGTCGCTGCCGCCGGAGGAACGCGCCACCTTCGCGCGGGCCTCGCGCTCCGGCCGTGAGGGACCGCCCGACCTCTCCGGCGTCGCCCCGGGCTCGGCCCGCGCGATGTCCGCCGTGGCCGCCGCCCACCGGGCGCTCGGGAGACCCTACGTCTGGGGCGCCAACGGGCCCTCGGGATTCGACTGTTCCGGCCTGATGCAGTGGGCCTACGCCCAGGCCGGGGTGAGCCTGCCCCGCACCTCCCAGGCCCAGCGCCACGCGGGCCGCATGGTGCCCCTCTCCCAGGCGCAGCCGGGCGACCTGGTCGCCTACCGCGCGGACGCCAGCCACATCGGCATGTACGTCGGCAACGGCCAGGTCATCCACGCCCCCTACCCGGGCGCCCCGGTCCGCTACGATCCGGTCGGCATGATGCCCGTCTCCTCGGTGACCCGGATCTGACCGTACGATCGGCAGGGTGGCCGTACGAGGACGTGACGCGCGAGGGGGACGCCCCCGGGGACGCCGGTGTGCGGCGGGCCTGTCGCTCGCCGCGCTGCTGACCGCGTCCGCCTGCACGGCCCCCGCGGACCCGGACACCGTGCTCACCGAGGGTGTCCTCGACGCCGCCCTGGAGCGCCGCGCCGCGGCCGTCCTCGCCCACGATTCGGCGGGGTACGTCGAGGGCATCGCCCCGGACGCCGCGAAGCTGCGGGCCGCCCAGCGCACCGAGCTGGACCGGCTCGCCGACGTGCCGTTCAAGTCCTGGAGCTACGACGTCGAGGACATCACCGAGCAGGACGGGCAGTGGGCCACCGCCGATGTGGAGCTGCGCTACCGCATCGACGGGTACGACACCGCCCCGGCCGCCACCCGCCGCGTCCTGGAGCTGATGCGCGACGGCGATCGCTGGTACATCACCGCCGACCGGCCCGCCAAGGGCGCCTCCGGGCAGCTGTGGCAGCAGGGGGACGTCGAGGTCGTCGAGGGCGCCCACAGCATCGTCCTGGGCGTCGGCCGGAGCGCCGGGGAGCTGCGCCAGGTCGCCGACACCGTGGACCTCGCCGTACCGGCCGTCTCCGACGCCTGGCCGCGCCCCTGGACCCGCCGGGTGGTCGTCCTCGTCCCGGACTCCGTCGAGGACATGGCGGGACTGCTGGGCTCCCCGGAGGCCAGCTACCGGGGCATCGCCGCCGTCACCACCGGCGAGGTCGGCGGCACCGGCGAGCGCCCGGCCATCGCCGACCGGGTGATCGTCAACCCGCAGGCGTACGCCACCCTGGGGAGCTTCGGACAGCGGATCGTCCTGACCCATGAGACGACCCATGTCGCCACCCGGACCAGCACCTCCACCGCCACCCCGGTCTGGCTCTCCGAGGGCTTCGCCGACTGGACCGCCTACCGGGGCGAGGACCGGGCCGCCGACACCATCGCCCCGGAGCTGGCCGAGGCCGTCCGCGGCGGCCGGACCCCCGCCGGACTCCCCGCCGACCCGGACTTCGGCTTCGACGGCGACCCCGCGAAGCTCGCGGCGGCCTACGAGGGCGGCTGGCTGGCCTGCGAGCTGATCGCGGAGCGGTGGGGCAAGGAGAAGCTGATCGCCTTCTACGAGACCGTCGGAGCGCACGACGGACGCGAGGGAGCGGTGGAACAGGCGATGAAGGCGGTGCTCGACACCACCTCCGAGCAGTTCACCGCCGACTGGCGCGACTACCTCGCCACCCGGCTCGGCTGACCCCCGCCCGCGAGCGGGGCGCCCTCCTCACGCGCCCTCCCCGGCACCGTCGACCGCCACAGCCGCCGCGCCGCGACCAGCGAGGCCGCCACCAGCAGCCCGTTCCGTACGAGGAGGAGCGTCACGCCCCACGCGTCGCTCGCCACCACACGGCCGAAGCCGACCGGGAACTCCAGCAGCGTCACCCCCGCCGCCACCAGCACCAGGACGGCCGGAAGCGTCATCGCCGCCCCGCGGAACACCAGGCACACCGCGGCCAGTCCGACCAGCCACACCACGTACTGCGGGCTGATCACCCGGCTGGTGACCGTGAACAGCAGCACCGCCGTGAACGCCGCCTCGGCCGGGGTGTGCGCGGCGAACGTCCGGGCCCGCAGCCGCCACAGCAGCAGCCAGCCCAGCGCCAGGACGCCGAGCCCCAGCGCCAGCGTCGACACCAGCTCCACGTGCGGGCCGAGGAACTCCAGCGAGCCGTAGCGCAGCTCCACCCGCCCCTCCCAGCCGAAATGCCGCGCGATGTGGAAGACCAGCGCCCCCAGGGACTCGACCTCGGTGCCCCGGTCCCGCTGGAAGGCCAGGAACGCGAACGCCCCTGGCATCCACAGCGCGAACGCCGCCGCCAGCCCCGCCGCCGTCA
The DNA here is from genome assembly GCF_041435495.1 of Streptomyces sp. NBC_01116. Classification (NCBI taxonomy): domain Bacteria; kingdom Bacillati; phylum Actinomycetota; class Actinomycetes; order Kitasatosporales; family Streptomycetaceae; genus Streptomyces; species Streptomyces sp. NBC_01116. Next base: position 2,064,853 of record NZ_CP108644.1, on the reverse strand, counting down.
GCGCCGCCGACGTCCACGCGGCCCGCGTCCAACGCCCCTTGCGCACCCCCACGAGCAGCAGCACCGGCCAGCCCTTCAGCAGCGCCCCGAACGCCGCAAGCGCCCCCAGCGCCCGGGGCCGGCGCACCCCCGCCAGCAGCGCGGCCACCGCCACCGCCGTCACCATCAGGTCGTAGCGGGCGTAGACCGTCGGACCCAGCAGCGGCACCCCCGCGATCCACACCCACGCGCCCGCCGCCCTTGTGCCCGGCCGCCGCCCCGCGTGCAGCAGCAGCCCCAGCACCAGCGCGTCGCAGAGCAGCACCAGCACGAAGAACGCGGTCGCGTACTCCAGGAACGGCAGCAGGGCGGGGGAGAGGATCGCCAGGGCCGCCCCGGGCGGGTACTGCCAGGTGACGTCGTCCAGCGGATACGTGCCGGTGAGCAGCACCTCGTACCAGCTCCGGTAGATCACCGACACGTCCACCGTGACGTCCGGTCCGGGCACCGTGAACACCTTGAACACGCAGGCCAGCAGCCAGGCCCGGGTCAGCGCCCACAGGGCGTACGGCCACGGCCCGGCGCCGATGGGTCCTGCTCCCGCCATCGCCGCCTCCTCGTCGCTCGTGCCCGGCCGGGTTCCCGGCGGCTCATGATGCCGTCGGGAGAGCGCGTCAGCGGTGAAGCGCGGCCGTTCGGTACTGTCGGCGACGATGGACAAGACCTTGATCGTGACCAACGACTTCCCGCCCCGCCCCGGTGGCATCCAGGCGTTCCTGCACAACATGGCGCTGCGCCTGGATCCCGACCGGGTCGTCGTCTACGCCTCCACCTGGAAGCGCGGCGAGGAGGGCGCGGCGGCCACCGCCGCCTTCGACGCCGAACAGCCCTTCCCCGTGGTCCGCGACCGGACGACGATGCTGCTGCCGACCCCGCGCGTCACCCGCCGGGCCGCCGGTCTGCTGCGTGAACACGGCTGCACCTCCGTCTGGTTCGGCGCCGCCGCCCCGCTCGGCCTGATGGCCCCGGCGCTGCGCCGCGCGGGCGCCCGGCGGCTCGTCGCCACCACCCACGGCCATGAGGCGGGCTGGGCGCAACTGCCCGCCTCCCGACAACTGCTGCGCCGGATCGGCGAGGGCACGGACACGATCACCTATCTCGGTGAGTACACCCGCTCCCGGATCGCCGGGGCCCTCACTCCCGAGGCCGCCGGGCGCATGGTCCAACTGCCGCCCGGCGTCGACGAGAAGACCTTCCACCCGGCGTCCGGCGGGGACCGGGTCCGGGCCCGCCTCGGGCTCTCCGACCGCCCCGTGGTCGTCTGCGTCTCCCGCCTGGTGCCGCGCAAGGGCCAGGACACGCTGATCCTGGCCATGCCCGCGATCCTCGCGCGGATCCCGGACGCGGTGCTGCTGATCGTCGGCGGCGGACCGTACGCCGAGGAACTGGAGCGGCTCGCGGCCCGGACCGGGGTGCAGGACTCGGTGCGCTTCACCGGTCCGGTGCCGTGGGCCGAGCTGCCCGCGCACTACGGCGCCGGGGACGTCTTCGCGATGCCCTGCCGCACCCGTCGCGGCGGCCTCGACGTGGAGGGACTCGGGATCGTCTACCTGGAGGCGTCCGCGACCGGGCTGCCCGTGGTGGCCGGCGACTCGGGCGGCGCCCCGGACGCGGTGCTCGACGGCGAGACCGGATGGGTGGTGCGCGGTGGCAGCGCCGAGGAGGCGGCGGACCGGATCGTGACGCTGCTCGGGGACCCGGAGCTGCGGCAGCGGATGGGGGAGCGCGGCCGGGCCTGGGTCGAGGAGAAGTGGCGCTGGGACCTGCTGGCGGAGAAGCTCAAGACCCTGCTGTGAACACGCCGTACGACCAAGGGGCCCGCGCCTGATCACCAGGCGCGGGCCCCTCCGTACGCGTCACACCGCTCAGGTGCGGTAGATCGACTCCACCTCGTCCGCGAAGTCCTTCGCCACCACGTTCCGCTTCAGCTTCAGCGACGGTGTGATGTGGCCCGCCTCCTCGGTGAACTGGGCGGGCAGGATACGGAACCTGCGCACCGACTCGGCCTTGGAGACCGCCGCGTTGCCGTCGTCCACCGCCCGCTGCACCTCGGCCAGCAGCTCCGCGTCCTCGCGCAGCGACAGGGCCGTCGAGCCGGCCGGCTTGCCGTGCTCCTCGGCCCAGCGGCCCAGGAACTCCTCGTCCAGCGTGACCAGCGCGCCGACGAACGGACGGCCGTCGCCGACCACCATGCACTCCGCGACCAGGGCGTGCGCGCGGATGCGGTCCTCGATCACCGCGGGGGCGACGTTCTTGCCGCCCGCCGTCACGATGATCTCCTTCTTGCGGCCGGTGATCGCGAGGTAGCCGTCCTCGTCGAGCGTGCCGATGTCCCCGGTGTGGAACCAGCCGTCGGCCAGCGCCTCGGCCGAGGCCGACTCGTTCTTCCAGTAACCGGTGAACAGGTGCTCGCCGTGCAGCAGCACCTCGCCGTCGTCCGCGATCCGCACGACCGAACCGGGCAGCGGCTGGCCGACCGTGCCGATCTTCTGCCGGTCCCACGGGTTGAACGCGGTCGCCGCGCAGGTCTCGGTCAGGCCGTAGCCCTCCAGGACCGTGAAGCCGATGCCCCGGTAGAAGTGGCCGAGCCGCTCGCCCAGCGGAGCGCCGCCGGAGATCGCGAACTCGCCCCGGCCGCCGAGCACCGCGCGCAGTTTCCCGAAGACCAGCTTGTCGAAGAGCTTGTGCTTGAGCCTCAGCCCCAGCGAAGGGCCGCCCGGGGTGCTCAGAGCGCGGCTGTAGGCGATCGCCGTGTCGGCGGCCCGGTCGAAGATCTTGCCCTTGCCGTCCGCCTGCGCCTTGGCGCGGGCCGCGTTGTAGACCTTCTCGAAGACGCGGGGCACGCCCAGGATCAGCGTCGGCCGGAACGAGGCCAGCTCGTCGGTGAGGTTCTTGATGTCCGGCACACAGCCGAGCTTGATCGGGGCCATCACCGAGGCCACCTCGACCAGCCGGCCGAAGACGTGCGCGGCGGGCAGGAACAGCAGCACCGAGCACTCGCCCGTACGGAAGAGGGGCTTCAGCCGCTCCACCACGTTGCCGCACTCCGCGAAGAAGCTGCGGTGGGTGAGCACACAGCCCTTGGGGCGGCCGGTGGTGCCCGAGGTGTAGACGATCGTCGCCGGGTCGTCCGCCTTGGCGCTGTGCGTCCGCAGCTCCATGGTCTCGTCCGAGACCTCGGCCCCCGCCTCGCCCAGCGCCTCCACCGCGCCCGCGTCGATCTGCCAGACGTGCGCGAGATCCGGCAGCGCGTCCCGTACGGAGGCCACGGACGCGGCGTGCGCCTCGCTCTCCACGAGCACCGCCACCGCCCCGGAGTCGCCGAGGATCCACTGCACCTGCTCGGCGGAGCTGGTCTCGTACACCGGCACGGTCACCGCGCCCGCGCTCCAGATCGCGAAGTCCAGCAGCACCCACTCGAAACGGGTGCGCGACATCAGGGCGATCCGGTCACCGGGCTGCACGCCCGAGGCGATCAGGCCCTTGGCGGCGGCTCTCACCTCGGCCAGGAACTGCGTGGCGCTGACGTCCGTCCAGACGCCGGCCACCTTGCGGCTCATCACCGCGACGTCGGGATGCTGAGCGGCATTGCGGCGGATGAGATCCGTCAGGTTGCCGTCCGTCGGGACCTCGTACAGGGCCGGAAGGCTGAACTCGCGCAAGACTGCTGCTCCTCATCGGGCTCCGGTGCCACGGCTCTGTGTGACGCACCGGCTGCGGTCCAAGATTGGCGGGTGCTCAGTGGGGTGAGCACGACTGGACTGCCCGGACGTTACCCACCGGTACTCGATTCCGGATAGGGGGTTCCGGCCAGATGTCTTATGCATCACACATATAAATGGCCCTTTCGCGCACAGTAGTCCACTGCCGTCCCGACGTGGAAGTAACCGCAGGTCCGGACGGTCTACCAGCGACGGAGGCGGCACCCTAGGGTGATCCCATGCGAGGCAGCGAACCGGACAGCCGGGACCGGGCCGGGGAGACGACCCGGATCCACGTGGTCAGCGACGTGCACGGCAACACCGAGGCCCTGGCCCGCGCCGGGGACGGTGCCGACGCCCTGGTCTGCCTCGGTGACCTGGTGCTCTTCCTCGACTACGCCGACCACTCGCGCGGCATCTTCCCCGACCTGTTCGGCAAGGAGAACGCCGACCGCATCGTGGCCCTGCGCACCGCCCGCCGCTACGACGAGGCCCGCGCCTTCGGCCGCGAGCTGTGGGCGGGCCGCGACCGCAACACCGAGATCCTCGGCGCGGTCCGCAAGCAGTACGCCGAACTCTTCGCCGCCTTCCCCACTCCGACGTACGCCACCTACGGCAACGTCGACGTCCCCGACCTCTGGCCCGAGTACGCCCGCCCCGGCACGACCGTGCTCGACGGCGAACGCGTCGAGATCGGCGGCCGGGTCTTCGGCTTCGTCGGCGGCGGCCTGAAGACCCCGATGAACACCCCGTACGAGATCAGCGACGAGGAGTACGCCGCCAAGGTCGAGGCGCTCGGCCCGGTCGACGTCCTCTGCTCGCACATCCCGCCCGAGGTCCCCGAGCTGACGTACGACACCGTCGCCCGCCGCTTCGAACGCGGCAGCCGCGCCCTGCTGGAGGCGATCCGCGCCACCCGCCCCCGGTACGCGCTTTTCGGCCATGTTCACCAGCCGTTGGTCCGCCGGATGCGCATCGGGACCACCGAGTGCGTCAACGTCGGCCACTTCGCCTCGACCGGAACGCCCTGGGCGCTGAGCTGGTGACCGCGGGCGGCCGGGGCGTGGACCGGAGCGCCCCGGGCACGCGATAGCCTGCACAGCGGCAGGCTCCTGCCGAACGCGACCGGAAACACCGCACTGGAGGGCCACGGCGATGGCTGAACACACCAGCTCGAGCATCACGATCGAGGCGGCACCGGCCGACGTCATGGGCGTGATCGCCGACTTCGCCCGCTACCCGGAATGGACCGGCGAGGTCAAGGAGGCCGAGGTCCTCTCCACCGACGACCGGGGCCGCGCCGAGCAGGTCCGCCTCGTCCTGGACGCCGGAGCGATCAAGGACGACCACGTCCTCTCCTACACCTGGACCGGCGAGAGAGAGGTCAGCTGGAGCCTCGTCAAGTCCCAGATGCTGCGCTCCCTGGACGGCACCTACGCCCTCACCCCGCTCGGCGGCGGCGAGCGCACCGAGGTCACCTACAAGCTCGCCGTCGACGTCAAGATCCCGCTGCTCGGCATGATCAAGCGCAAGGCCGAGAAGGTCATCATCGACCGCGCCCTCGCCGGTCTGAAGAAGCGCGTCGAGTCCGCACCGGGGAACTGAGGGCCGTGCGCACGGTCCTGGTCACCGGCCTGGGAGGCGCGGGCCGCAGCACCGTCGCCGCGGCCACCGCACTGGCCTCGGCCGCGAGCGGCAGCCGTACCCTGCTGGTCTCCGCCGAGGCCGTACCCGGCTTCCCGGCCGCCCCGGAGCCGACCCGGGCCGCGGACGGCCTCGACCACGCCCGCATCGACTCCGGCGAGCACTTCCGCGCCGAACTCACCGAACTCCAGAAGCGCGCCTCCGGCGTCCTGGACCTGCTCGGCGCGGGCCGGCTCGACGGCGAGGAGCTCACCGAACTCCCCGGCTCCCCGCAGCTCGCCCTGCTGCACACCCTGCGCCGGGCCGCCGGGGGCGACTGGTCCGGCTACGACACCCTCGTCGTCGACCTCCCGCCGCTCACCGAGGCCCTGGCCCTCCTCGCGCTGCCCGAACAACTGCGCCGCTACCTGCGCCGGCTGCTCCCCGCCGAACGTCAGGCCGCCCGCGCCCTGCGCCCGGTCCTCGCCCAGCTCGCCGGGGTCCCGATGCCCGCGCAGTGGCTGTACGAGGCCGCCGCCCGCAAGGACGCCGAGCTGGCCGCCGTCCAGGCCCTGGTCGAGGACCGGGCCACCACGCTCCGCCTCGTCGCGGAGCCCGGCCCCGCCGCCGAGGACGCCCTGCGCGCCGCCCGCACCGGCCTCGCCCTGCACGGACTGCGCGCCGACCTCCTGGTCGCCGCCCGCGTGCTGCCCCGGCACTCGCCCGACCCCTGGTTCGCCGCGCTCGCCGCCCAGCAGGAGAAGTGCCTGGACCACTGGCGCCAGGACATGGCCCCGGACCTCCCCGTGCACGAGGCCGCCCACCTGGGCCGCGACCCGCAGGGCCCGGCCGACCTGGCCGCGCTGGAGATACCCGCCCCCGACGACCGGACGCCCGGCCCGGCCGGCGACCCCTGGTGGACCGAGGAGGACCCGGACGCCGGGGACGGGACCCTCACCCTCACCTGGTGCCTGCCCCTGCCCGGGGCCGCCAAGGAGGAGCTGCGCCTGGTCCGCCGGGGCGACGAACTGCTCCTGACCGTCGGCCCCTTCCACCGGATCGTGCGGATCGCCTCCGCGCTGCGCCGCTGCACCGTCTCCGGCGCGGCCCTGACCGACGGGGTGCTGCGGGTGCGGTTCACGCCGGATCCGGCCCTGTGGCCGCGCACCTCCTGAAGGGCCCGCGGCCATTCGGGTAACGTCGGTAGTACGTGAACCGCAGGCCGCCCGCGTCGCAGGAGTCCGCCATGAGTGAAGCCACCGATCGTCCCGTCGACGGCGACGCGTGGGCCGACGCCTGCGCCGAGGACCTCGCGGCCGAGAAGGCCCGCCGCCGCGCCCAGTACGGCCCCCAGCCCGGATCCGCCGCCGAGGAACTGCGCAAGCTGGTCGACGCGGTCGCCGACAAGGTCTCCTCGCTCCAGACGCCGCTGCTGGGCGCCGCCGCCCAGGGCGCGGTCCAGCAGGCCATCCGGCAGGCGAAGTCCGCCGTCGAACCGGTCATCGAACGCAACCCGCAGCTCTTCGACCACCTCGCCGCCGCGGGCAGCGAACTGCTGGCCGCCTACCGCTCCGCGGTCGAGGGCCAGGAGAGCCGCTGGACCCGCACCACCGAGGGCGCGTCGGGCGCCGCGCGCCCCGCGGACCCCTCCAAGAAGGCCGCCGACGACCCGTCCGACCCTCGCGACGAAGGCCCCTCCGGCACCGAACGCATCGACCTGGACTGACCGGACGACCGGCCGGTACCGGCCGCACACATCGGCCGGGACCCACCGTCCCCGGCCGGGCCGGGCCACGCCTCGGGTACGGTTGCCCCTAGCGGGGCTCGACCGAAACTGAGGGATTCATGGGACTCACCATCGGCGTCGATATCGGCGGCACGAAGATCGCGGCTGGAGTGGTCGACGAAGAGGGCCGGATCCTCTCGACGTTCAAGGTGGCGACCCCGCCGACGGCCGAAGGCATCGTCGACGCGATCTGCGCGGCGGTGGCCGGGGCGAGCGAGGGACACGAGGTGGAGGCCGTCGGCATCGGCGCCGCCGGCTACGTCGACGACAAGCGCGCCACCGTGCTCTTCGCACCGAACATCGACTGGCGTCACGAGCCGCTCAAGGACAAGGTCGAGCAGCGCGTCGGCCTGCCCGTCGTCGTCGAGAACGACGCCAACGCCGCGGCCTGGGGCGAGTATCGCTTCGGGGCCGGCCAGGGCCACGACGACGTCATCTGCATCACGCTCGGCACCGGCCTCGGCGGCGGCATCATCATCGGCAACAAGCTGCGCCGCGGACGCTTCGGCGTGGCCGCCGAGTTCGGCCACATCCGGGTCGTCCCGGACGGTCTCCTCTGCGGCTGCGGCAGCCAGGGCTGCTGGGAGCAGTACGCCTCCGGCCGCGCGCTCGTCCGGTACGCGAAGCAGCGCGCCAACGCCACCCCCGAGAACGCCGCCGTGCTGCTCGGTCTCGGCGACGGCTCGGTGGACGGCATCGAGGGCAAGCACATCAGCGAGGCCGCCCGCCAGGGCGACCCGGTGGCCGTCGACTCCTTCCGCGAGCTGGCCCGCTGGGCCGGCGCCGGACTGGCCGACCTCGCCTCGCTGTTCGACCCGTCCGCGTTCATCGTCGGCGGCGGGGTGTCGGACGAGGGCGAGCTCGTCCTCGACCCGATCCGCAAGTCGTTCCGGCGCTGGCTGATCGGCGGCGAATGGCGCCCGCACGCCCAGGTGCTGGCCGCCCAACTCGGCGGCAAGGCAGGGCTCGTGGGCGCGGCCGACCTGGCCCGCCAGGGCTAGGTCCTGTCGTCGAACCGCCGTCGTCGCCCGGAGGGCGGCCCTGCGGGGTCAGGCGGCAGTTCGGCGACAGGGCCTGGGGAGTCGCCCGGACACCCCCAGCACCCCTTCCGTACGACGCACGCACGCCCGCCGCCGCCCTCCGGGGCGGCGGCGGGCGTCCGTCGTATCGTGGCTCGCATGGCCCTGACGCCCCTGCCCGTCTCCCGTTCCGAGCCGGACGGTTCAGCCGTCATCAGAGTGCTGAGCTACAACGTCCGGTCGATGCACGACGACACCGCCGCGCTGGCCCGCGTCATCCGCGCCTGCGCGCCCGACCTGGTCCTCGTCCAGGAGGCCCCGCGCTTCTTCCACTGGCGCAAGGCCGCGGCCAGGCTCGCGAAGAGCAGCGGCCTGGTGGTGCTGAGCGGCGGGGCCACCGCCGCCGGACCCCTGCTGCTGTGCTCGCTCCGGGTGACCGTCGAGCGCACCGAGGACGTCCTGCTGCCGCTCACCCCCGGCCTGCACCGCAGGGGCTTCGCCACCGCCGTGGTGCGGATCGCCGGGACCAGGCTCGGGGTGCTGAGCTGCCATCTCAGCCTTCAGCACGACGAGCGCCTCGCCCAGGCGGACCTGCTGCTGGAACGGCTGGCCGCGATGGGCGTGGAGCACGCCGTGGCGGGCGGCGACCTCAACGACGTACCGGCCGGGAAGGCGTTCCGGCACCTGGCCGGGCCCCTCCAGGACTGCCGGGACGTCGCTCCCTGGGGCGGCGAGCTGACCTTCCCGCCCGACGAACCCCGCAAGCGCATCGACGCCGTCTTCGCGACCCCGGGCATCGAGGTGCTCGGCTGCGGAGTGCCGACCGGGCTGGACGGCGTGAGCGAGGACGACCTGAGGGCGGCCACGGACCATCTGCCGGTCCTGGCCGCCCTCAGGGTGCCTGTCGCCTGACGATCACACGACCGCGCCGCGCCCCGGGTCGCCGTAGGTGTCGTCATCGTCGTCGTGCGGCATCCGGGCCACCAGGGTGGCGAAGCCGCCGAGGAAGCCGCCGACGCAGAGCGTGGTCAGCCACCACGTCATTTCCCACCGGAGCAGCACCGCGAGGAGCATCAGGACCGGTCCGCCGATCACCGCGAGCCAGGCGAACTTCGCCGTGACGTCGGCCTCCGGCAGCGGCGGCGGCTCCGGGGGCACGAAATGGCCCTCGTCCCCGTCGTCCGGCTCGCCGACGCCGTCGTCCTTGGACCCGGGCAGCTCGTAGTCGCGGGGACCGGCGACACCGGGCGCGAAGACCACGGAGCTGCCGAGCGGCTTCTTCTCCGGCGGCTTCGGGGGCGTCTTGCCGGACCCCTTGTCCGCCGGATCACCGGCGGAGCCGTCCTTCGGCCCCACCACATTGCGCTGATCGTCCTCCAGGAGCGCCAGGTCGTCGACGGACTTGAACGGCTTGGCGCCCGGCGGGTCCGGCGGCTCCTCCCCGTACCCCTCGACGATCGCGGCCCACGCCGCCTCCTCGTCGATCGCCCGCTCCTGCTCCGCTCCCTCCGCCCCCGCCGGCTTCGTCCCCTCGGGGACGGCCGCGGGCTCCGTGGGGCGCGGTTCGCGCTCCTCGTCGCTGCCTGTGCGTTCCGCGTCGTGCTCAGCCACCGGACGTGCTCCCCTTCATCCCGACGCTCGGTGCGAGACGGCCGATGAACCGGTAGCTCTCATCGAAGATCCGCTCCGCATCATGGTCCAACGTCGCCACGTGGTAGCTCTGTTCCAACAGGATCTCCGAGACGTCCGTGGAGGAGATCCGGCTCAGGATCCGCGCGCTGTCCGCGGGCGGCACGACATGGTCCTGCGGGCTGTGCAGCAGGACCACCGGCTGGGTCACCTGGGGCAGCTCGCCGTCGACCAGCCGGAAGAACTGCCGCACCGAGTGCGCGGCGTGCAGCGGCACCTTGTCGTAGCCGACCTCGTGCGAACCCGGGAGCGCGATGTCGTCGGCCAGGCCCTTGGTCGTCCGCACCAGATGACGTGCCACCGGCAGCGCGTACGCGGAGAGGCCGTGCACCTTGTTGGCCGGGTTGACCAGCACCAGGCCGCTGATCGCGTTCCCGTGCTTGGCCGCGAGCCGCAGGCTCAGCGCGCCGCCCATGGACAGACCGAAGACGAAGACCCGCTCGCACTTCTCCCGGAGGACCCGCAGCTCCCGGTCCACCTCCGCGTACCAGTCCTGCCAGCCGGTGACCGCCATGTCCTCCCAGCGGGTGCCGTGGCCCGGCAGCAGCGGCAGCGAGACCGTCAGCCCGCGCTCGGCGAGATGGTCCGCCCAGGGGCGCAGCGACTGCGGCGATCCGGTGAAGCCATGACAGAGGAGGACGCCGACCTCTCCGCCCTCGTGGCGGAACGGCTCGGCTCCGGGGAGGACCGGCACCAGGGTCTCCTGTTCGTGGGACGGGGTGGGCGGGCACCTGGGGGAGTGCTTGACGGATGACTTCACCGTACGCGACCGGACCGACACCGACCAGGGCCGTCACGCCCCCCGGGGCCGCCCCGCACGGCCCGTCCGGGCAGCCGGTCCTCCCATGCCGGGCACCGGCCGCGACGACCTCACAGGTTAAGGTCTCAACGACAGCACACAGGAGGCACAAGAGTTGATCTACGGCGCAATGAAGTTCTCCATCGGCGGGTCCCTGAAGCTCGCCTTCCGGCCGTGGGTGGAGGGCCTGGAGAACATCCCCGAGCGCGGTCCGGCGATCCTCGCGAGCAACCACCTGTCGTTCTCCGACTCGTTCTTCCTCCCGGCCGTGCTGGACCGCAAGGTCACGTTCATCGCCAAGGCCGAGTACTTCACCGCCCCCGGGGTCAAGGGCAAGCTCACCGCCGCCTTCTTCAAGGGAGTCGGCCAGCTCCCCGTCGACCGCTCCGGAGCCCGCGGCGCGGGCGAGGCGGCGATCAGGGCGGGCATCCAGGTCGTCGAGAGCGGCGGCCTCTTCGGCATCTACCCCGAGGGCACCCGCTCGCCCGACGGCCGCCTCTACCGGGGCAAGCCCGGCGGTCTGGCCCGGGTCGCGCTGGCCACCGGAGCGCCCGTGATCCCGGTCGCCATGATCGACACCGAGAAGATCCAGCCGCCCGGCCAGGTGATGCCCAAGCTGATGCGCCCCGGCATCCGGATCGGCAAGCCGCTGGACTTCAGCCGCTACCAGGGCATGGACGGCGACCGCTTCATCCTGCGCTCGGTGACCGACGAGGTCATGTACGAGATCATGAAGCTCTCCGGCCAGGAGTACGTGGACGTCTACGCCACCGCCGCCAAGCGCCGGCTCGCCGACGAGGCGAAGGCCCGGGCGGAGGAGGCGAAGGCCAGGGTCGAGGCGGCCAAGCGCGCCCAGAAGCAGGCCGCCGCGAGCGACGAGAACGGAACGGAACGGTCCGGCGCGTAACCGCGTCGTTCACCGTCCGGGGGGTGGGGGGCCATGGCCAAGCGTGAGCGGGTCGTACGGATGTCGGTCGAGCTGCCGCTCTGGCGCGCGCTGACGGGCTACCGCGTCCTGACGATGATCTACGCGGTGCTGCTCGCGATCTTCGGGAAGGACAACGCCGGCCAGCAGAGGTTCGAGCGCCCCTGGGTGGCCGTCGCGTATCTGGCGTTCCTCTGCGTCTGGACGCTCGCCACCCTCCCCAAGGTCCGCTCGGCGGCGAACTGCACCAAACGCTTCCTCGTCGCGGACCTGGTCGTCGCGCTGACCGGCATCCTGCTCACCCCGCTCGCCGACTTCGACTCCCAGTCGTTCGACGGCCCGACGCTGCCGTCGATCTGGACGGCCGGATCGGTCCTCGCCTTCGCGATCAAGGGCGGCTGGCGGTGGGCGGCCTTCGCCTCCACCTTCGTCGCCGTCGCCAACATCATCCAGCGCGGCGAGCCCAGCCGGGACACCTACCACAACGTCCTGCTGGTCTGGGTCGCCTCCATCGCCATCGGGTACGTCGTCGAGGTCGCCCGCGCCAGTGAACGCACCCTGGCCCGCGCCCTGGAGATCGAGGCCACCACCCGCGAGCGCGAACGCCTCGCCCGCGACATCCACGACAGCGTGCTCCAGGTCCTCGCCATGGTCCAGCGCCGGGGCACCGCCCTCGGCGGCGAGGCGGCCGAGCTGGGCCGGATGGCCGGGGAGCAGGAGGTCGCCCTGCGCACCCTGGTCTCCAGCGGCCTGGTCCCACCGACCCGGGTCTCCGAGGACGCCGCCGAGGGGGCCGTGGTCCGCACGGTCGACGTGGACGACGACGAAGGCCCCGGCGACGGGGCCGCCTGCGACCTGCGCACCCTGCTCGCCCCGCACGCCGGGTCCCGCACGAGCTTCGCGGAGCCGGGCGCCCCGGTGCTGCTCCCCGCCGAGTCGGCCCGGGAGCTGGCCGCCGCCGTCAGCGCCGCGCTGGACAACGTGGCCGTGCACGCCGGTCCGGACGCCCAGGCGTGGATCCTGGTCGAGGACGAGCCGGACGAGGTGATCGTCACCGTCCGGGACGACGGCCCCGGCATCCCGGAGGGGCGGCTCGCCCAGGCGGAGGGGGAGGGGCGGCTCGGGGTCGCGCTGTCCATCCGGGGCCGGCTGCGCGACCTGGGCGGCACGGCAGAGCTGATCTCGGTGCCCGGACAGGGCTGCGAGGTCGAGTTGAAGGTTCCGAAAGCACCGAAGGTTTCCCGGGGGAAGGCAGGATCGGCCCGATGAGCACACAGAACGCAGCAAACGCAGCACACGCGGCAAACACGGCACAGGGCGAGCAGGGGGCCGCGGACCGGCCCATCAGGGTCATGGTCGTCGACGACCACCCCATGTGGCGCGACGCGGTCGCCCGCGATCTGGCCGAGTCCGGCTTCGACGTCGTCGCGACCGCCGGGGACGGCCCGCAGGCGGTCCGCCGGGCCAAGGCCGTGAGCCCGGACGTCCTCGTCCTCGACCTGAACCTCCCCGGCATGCCCGGCGTCCAGGTCTGCAAGGAGCTCGTCGGCTCCCACCCGGGCCTGCGGGTCCTGGTCCTCTCCGCGAGCGGCGAGCACGCGGACGTCCTGGAGGCGGTGAAGTCCGGGGCCACCGGCTATCTCCTGAAGTCCGCCTCCACCCAGGAGCTGACGGACGCCGTCCGCTCCACCGCGGCGGGCGACCCCGTCTTCACCCCGGGCCTGGCGGGCCTGGTCCTCGGCGAGTACCGCCGGCTCGCCTCCGACCCCGCGCCCGTGGCGTCGAACGAGCCCAAGGCCCCGCAGCTCACCGACCGGGAGACCGAGGTGCTGCGGCTGGTCGCCAAGGGACTCTCGTACAAGCAGATCGCCGAACGCCTGGTCATCTCGCACCGCACCGTGCAGAACCACGTGCAGAACACCCTCGGCAAGCTCCAGCTGCACAACCGCGTGGAGCTCGTGCGGTACGCCATCGAGCGCGGCCTCGACGACGTCTGACCGGCGGGTCCGGGGGCGGAGCCGTATATTCGCGTTGTCCGGCCCCAGTTCGCGACGTTCGTCCCCGCCCGCGGAAACAGATCGGGAGTAGCCGTGGAAATCCTGGCCTTCGGTGTGCAGTCCGACGAGAAGCCCCTGATCGAGAAGGCCTTCGAAGGGCTGCACGACGTCCGCTGCCTGGACGTCTTCCTGAACCGGGACACCGCCCCCATCGCGGCCGGCTACGAGATCGTCTCCACCAGCGTCAACGCCGACCTCGGCTCCCAGGTGCTCCAGACGCTCGCCGCCGGCGGCACCCAGATGATCGCCCAGCGCTCCACCGGCTTCAACAACATCGACCTGGAGGTCGCCGAGCGCCTCGCCCTGCGCGTCGCCCGGGTCTCCTACTACTCCCCGTACTCGGTCGCCGAATTCGCCTGGACGCTCGCCATGGCCGTCAACCGGCGCATCATCCGCGCCGCGAGCCGCACCCGGGACTTCGACTTCCGCCTGGACGGGCTGCTCGGCCGGGACATGCGCGGCCGGACCGTCGGGGTGCTCGGCACCGGGAAGATCGGCGAGGCGTTCACCCGGATCGCCCACGGCTTCGGCATGAAGCTGCTCGGCTGGGACGTGGCCCAGAACCCGGCCTGCGTCGAGCTGGGCATGGAGTACGTCGACAAGGAGCGGCTGTTCGCCGAGGCCGACCTGATCAGCCTGCATGTGCCGCTCCTGCCCAGCACCCAGCACATCATCGACGAGGCCGCCCTCAAGGCGATGAAGGACGACGCGATCCTCGTCAACTCCAGCCGCGGCGGCCTCATCGACACCGCCGCCCTGGTCACCGAGTTGCGCGCGGGCCGCTTCCTCGGCGTCGGACTCGACGTGTACGAGGCGGAGGCCGGGCTGTTCTTCCTCGACAAGTCCCTGGAGGGCATCGACGACGACACCCTCGCCCGGCTGGTGACCTTCCCCAATGTCGTCGTCACCTCCCACCAGGCGTACTACACCGAGGACGCGGTGGGCCAGATCATCGACGCGACCGTCAAGAACGTCACCGACTACCTGGCCCGCCGCACCAGCGAGAACGTCCTCGTGCCGAGGACGTGAAGCCGCCTCTCAGAGGCTGTCGGGCGGACTCGGGGCGGACAGCCTCTCAGCTCGGCACCACCGGCAGCCCCGCCAGCAGCTCCGTCACGATCACCGAGCCCCGCACCGTCAGCACCGACTCCGGGTGGAACTGCACCGAGGCGAAACCGGGACCGCGCAGCGCGTGCAGCTCGCCGCTCTCCTCGTCGCGGCTCACCTCGATCCCGTGCGCGGCCAGCTCGACGGCGGCCGGACCGTCGCACCGCCCGGTGAAGCTGTTGTAGAAGCCCACCGTCTCCGGCCGGCCGAACAGCTCGATCCGGGTCTGCGCCCCCTGGTACGGCACGGCCTTGCGCACGATCTCCAGACCCAGCTCCGCCGCGATCAGCTCGTGCCCGAGGCAGACCCCCAGCAGCCCGTGCCGGTGGTCCCGCACCAGCTCCGCGGTGATCTCCCGCAGCAGCCGCATCTTCGGGTCGGTGAGATCGCCCGGATCGCCCGGACCCGGGCCCAGCACCACCGGCCCGTCATGCGCCCGGACCACCTCGCGCAGCCCCGGCTCGTCGTAGCGGCGCACCGAGACGTCCAGACCGGACGACCGCAGCAGATGGGCCAGCATCGCGGTGAACGTGTCCTCGCCGTCCACCACCAGCGCGTGCCCCGAAAGATCCCGGGTGCGCTCCTGCATCCGCAGCCAGAACGGCGCGAGTCCTCCGCGCCGGTCGTCCAGCGCCGCCTGCACCCGCGGGTCGGACGCCAGCCGCGGGCGGTCCGCCTCCGCCCCCGGCCGGCCCGGCCGCACCCCCAGCGCGGCCAGCACCCCGGCCGCCTTGGCATGCGTCTCGGCGACCTCGCTCGCCGGGTCCGAGTGGCGGACGAGGGTGGCCCCGACGGGGACCTCCAGCGAACCGTCCGGGGCGATGTCGGCCGTACGGATCAGGATCGGCGAGTCCAGCGTCTGCGCCCCGCTCGCGTCCCGGCCCAGCAGGGCCAGCGCGCCCGCGTAGTAGCCGCGGCCCCCGGACTCGTACCGCTCGATGACCCGGCAGGCGTTCTGCACCGGGGAGCCGGTGACGGTCGCCGCGAACATCGTCTCGCGCAGCACGTCCCGCACGTCCAGCGAGGACTTCCCGCGCAGCTCGTACTCGGTGTGCGCGAGGTGGGCCATCTCCTTGAGCCGGGGGCCGACCACCACCCCGCCCATGTCGCCGACGGTGCACATCATCTTCAGCTCCTCGTCGACCACCATGGACAGCTCCTCGCTCTCCTTGCGGTCCCCGAGGAAGGCCAGCAGGCTTTCCGCGGTGGGCCCCTCGGCCGGGTAACGGTAGGTCCCGCTGATCGGGTTCATCACGACCGTCCCGCCGGACATCCGCACATGCACCTCCGGGCTCGCCCCCACCAGCGTCCTGGCTCCGGTGTGGACGACGAACGTCCAGTACGCGCCCCGCTCGCCCGCCAGCAGCCGCCGGAACAGCGCCAGCGCGTCCGCCCGCCCGAACCCGGGGATCCCGCCCCGGAACGTCCGCCGGATCACGAAGTTCGCGCCCTCGCCCCGCCCGATCTCGTCCCGGATCACCCGCCGCACGATGTCCGCGTACTCCCCGTCCTCCACGTCGAAGCCGCGGTCCTCCACCGTCACGTCATGGGCGGGCAGCGCCGCCAGCACCTCCGCGAGCTCCAGCTCGTGCGTCTCCTCGGCGACCAGCACGCTCAGCGGGGTGCCGTCGTCGCGCACGTCGAATCCGCGCTCGGCGATCTGCCGGAACGGCACCAGGGCCAGCGCGGGCGCCGCGCCCACCGGCAGGTCGGCCAGCCGGTCCACCTCCCGCACCCCGCCGATCAGCAGTTCGACGTGATCGTGGTCACGGCCGGGCGTGCGCCGGCGCAGCAGGGCGAACGGCGGGGCGTCCTCGGCCAGCAGGCGGCGGATGAGACCGGAGGCGGAGCGGGATGAGGTCTGCGACATGGGAGCGGGTTCCTTCCGGGCGGTCCGTACGGGCATCCGTACGGGTTCACAGGGGGGAGGAACGGCTCCGCAACGCAGAAAGGCCGCCCCTCGGGCGGCCTTCGCGAAGTGTCAGCGCGATGAATCAGCGGGCCGCCGGATGAGCGGTCCACCACCAGTTCTGGATCGAGGTCTCGATCAGTCGCGTCGACATGCCCCGACCCTAGCGGAACGGTCCGGCCATCGGAGCGGGTGTCTCATCTGTTGAGCGCACGGCTGGACGCTCCTTCCGACCCCGTAATGTTGTGCTCGTGACCGTGAACGCCAATACCTCCGTCGCCGGTGGCAACACCTGGCGAGACCTTCCCGCGGCGCAGCAGCCCGAGTACCCCGACTCCGAGGCCCTGCGCGATGTACTCGCGGACCTCGCGTCGTATCCGCCGCTCGTCTTCGCCGGCGAGTGCGACCAGCTGCGCGCCCGCATGGGAGCCGTCGCCAAGGGCGAGGCGTTCCTGCTGCAGGGCGGCGACTGCGCCGAGGCCTTCGACGCCGTGTCCGCCGACCACATCCGGGCCAAGCTGAAGACGCTGCTCCAGATGAGCGCCGTCCTGACCTACGCGGCCTCCGTGCCCGTGGTGAAGGTCGGCCGCATCGCGGGCCAGTACTCCAAGCCGCGCTCCAAGTCGACCGAGACCCGCGACGGCGTGACCCTGCCGACCTACCGCGGCGACTCGGTGAACGGCTTCGCCTTCACCGAGGAGGCCCGGATCCCGGACCCCGCCCGGCTGAAGCAGATGTACCACGCGTCCTCCTCCACGCTGAACCTGGTGCGCGCCTTCACCACCGGCGGCTACGCCGACCTGCGCCAGGTCCACGCCTGGAACCAGGACTTCGTGAAGTCGTCCCCCTCCGGTCAGCGCTACGAGGCGCTGGCCCGCGAGATCGACAACGCGCTGAACTTCATGAAGGCGTGCGGCACCGACCCGGCCGAGTTCAAGGCGGTCGAGTTCTACGCCTCGCACGAGGCGCTGCTGCTGGACTACGAGTCGGCGCTGACCCGTACGGACTCGCGCACCGGCGAGCTGTACGACACCTCCGCGCACATGGTGTGGATCGGTGAGCGCACCCGCCAGATGGACGGCGCGCACATCGAGTTCGCCGCCCGGATCCGCAACCCGATCGGCATCAAGCTCGGCCCGACGACCACCGTCGACGAGGCGCTCGGCTACATCGACCGCCTCGACCCCGAGCGCGAGCCGGGCCGGCTGACCTTCGTCGTCCGGATGGGCGCCGACAAGGTCCGCGACAAGCTCCCCGAGCTGGTCGAGAAGGTCACCGCCTCGGGCGCGACCGTCGCCTGGGTGACCGACCCGATGCACGGCAACACCTTCGAGGCCGCCTCCGGCCACAAGACGCGCCGCTTCGACGACGTCCTGGACGAGGTCAAGGGCTTCTTCGAGGTCCACAAGAGCCTCGGCACCCACCCGGGCGGCATCCACGTGGAGCTGACCGGCGACGACGTCACCGAGTGCGTGGGCGGCGGCCACGAGATCTTCGTGGACGACCTGCACCAGCGCTACGAGACGGCCTGCGACCCCCGGCTCAACCGCAGCCAGTCCCTCGACCTGGCCTTCCTCGTCGCCGAGATGTACCGCGACCAGTAGCGGTTCCCGCTGGACGCGGCTGTGGGGCACGGATCCATGTGATCCGTGCCCCACAGGCGTATCCGGGCTTTTGCGCCGGTTGAGCGACGGGTAAGGTTAGGTTAGCCTCACCGTGGAAATCGGGGCGGCACCCGTGACCGACCCGCAGGGAGGTGAACCGCATGTACGTCTGCTCCTGCTTCGGCATCACGGAAGCGCAGGTCAAGAAGCATGCGGACGCCGGAGCCTGCACCCCCCGGCAGATCGCGTCGGCCTGCAAGGCCGGGACGGACTGCGGTGGATGTGTGCGCCGCATCCAGGCACTGCTGGGCCGGGGCGACTGCGCCCGCCGCGAGCTGCTCGACCAGCGGCAGGAACCCGCCGCCGTGAGCGCGTTCGGGGACGTGCACCTCCCGGAAGCCGCCTGACGGCCCGCTCTCCGGCCCTCAGCTCTCCGGCTGCTCGATCAGCTGGGCGATGTAGAGCGGCTCACCGAGCTTCTCGACCAGCTCCAGCTGGGTGTCGAGATAGTCGATGTGGTGCTCCTCGTCCGCCAGGATCGACTCGAAGATGTTCGCGGACGTGATGTCGCCCTTGCCGCGCATCACCTCGATACCGCGCTTGAGGCGGTCGATCGCCTCCACCTCGACCTGGCGGTCCGCCTGGAACATCTCGGTGACCGTCTGGCCCACCCGCACATGGAAGAGCCGCTGGTAGTTCGGCAGCCCTTCGAGGAACAGGATCCGGTCGGTGAGGATCTCGGCGTGCTTCATCTCGTCGAAGGACTCGGCCCGGGTGTATTTGGCGAGCTTCGTCCACCCGAAGTTGTCCTGCATCTTGGCGTGCAGGAAGTACTGGTTGATGGCAGTCAATTCGGCGGTCAGCTGCTCATTGAGAAACTCAAGGACCTCGGGGTCGCCCTGCATGGCAAAGGCTCCTTCCAACCGGTGATCGATTCTGCGAGTTGGCGAGATCCTCGCACCGCGCCCGGCGGCCGTCCAGTAAGTGCACGCTTAGTACGAGTTGCCCGGATGGGGTACTCCCTGGTCATGACCACCCCTGCCTGTCTGTCACCATGGAGGCATGGGTCAGCCGGAAAGCCGGGAGAACCGCGAGACAGAGCAGCCCGAGCTTCCGCCGGGACAGCGACTGCAACGCGGATGGCCGGTCACCCATTACGGGCCCGTTCCCAAGTTCAAGCCCGACCGCTGGGAGTTCCGGGTCTTCGGGGCCACCGCCGACGGTGACAAGCACTGCTGGAACCACCAGGAGTTCTCGGCGCTGCCGTTCTCCTCGGTCGTCGCCGATCTGCACTGCGTGACGAAGTTCAGCATGCTCGGCGCCGAATGGGGCGGAATCCCCGCCCGTACGGTCCTCGAACTGGCGCCGCCCGCACCCGACGCCACCCATGTGATGGTCTGGGCCGAATACGGCTTCTCATCGAATCTGCGCCTCGCCGACTTCGCCTCCGAGCGCACCCTCTTCGCCACCCACAAGGACGGCGAACTCCTCACCGCCGAGCACGGCTTCCCGCTCCGCCTCGTCGTCCCGCACCTCTATGCCTGGAAGGGCCCGAAATGGGTCCGGGGCATCGAGTACATGACGGCGGACCGGCGCGGATTCTGGGAGGAGCGGGGCTACCACAACATCGGCGACCCCTGGGGCGAGCAGCGCTACTCCTATCAGGAGGAGCCCGGGGACGGCCCCGAGCTCTGACGCGGCTTCCGCAGCTCCTTCAGCCGGGCCACGTCCGACGCGTGCCCCTCCTTGCCGCCCGGCGTCTCGATGATCAGCGGCACGCCTTCGGTCGCCGGATGCGCGAGCAGCTCCCGGAAGGGCTCCACCCCGATGTGACCGGCGCCGATGTTCTCGTGCCGGTCCTTGTGGGCGCCCACCACGTCCTTGGAGTCGTTGGCGTGGATCAGCTTGAGCCGGCCCTTCCCGACCGTGTCCACCAGCAGGTCGAGTGTCTGCCGCATCCCCGAGGGGCCGGCCAGATCGTGCCCGGCGGCGTAGATGTGGCACGTGTCCAGGCAGACGCCCAGCTTCGGGTGGGAGTCCAGCGCCTCGAAGTAGGGACCGAAGTCCCAGGTCCGCGAGCAGAGCGAGAAGCCCTGGCCGGCCGTCGACTCCAGCAGCAGATCCGGGGAGTCGTCGTGGGTCAGCTCGTCCAGCAGCGGGCGCATGTGCTCGCGCACCTGGGCCAGCGCCTCGGCGCGCGGCCGTCCGCCGGTCGCCGAACCGGTGTGCACCACCACGCCCAGCGCGCCGATCTCGCGGGCCCGCCGCAGTGAGTGGCGCAGGGACTCCACGGACCTCTCGACCGTCGCCCCGGTGTGCGAGCCGAAGTTGATCAGATACGGGGCGTGGACGTACGCCGGGATGGATTCAGCCGCGCACGCGGCCCGGAACAGCTCGTCCTGCGCCGGGTTCCCGGCGGGTGTGGCCCAGCCGCGCGGATTGGCCACGAAGACCTGCACGGTCTCCGCCGCCAGCTCCCGGGCGTACGCCAGCCCGACCTTGGCCAGACCGCCGGCCACCGGGACGTGTCCGCCCACCGGATTGCGCGGAGCGTGCATCTGGTTCTAGAACCCCTTGGTCTTGATCGTGATCGTGGACCCCTCGGGGGCCTGCTCGCCGCCGTCCACGGACTGGCTCGCGATCGTGTCGCTGAAGGAGAGGAACGGCCGGTCGACCTTCACGTCGAAGCCCGCCTCCTCCAGGGTGCTCCGCGCCTCCTCGACGTCCCGGCCCGTGACGTCCGGGACGTCCAGCATCCGGGGGCCCTTGGAGACGGTCAGCTCGATCGTGTCGCCCTTCGCGGCCTCGACGCCCTCGCCGGGGGACTGCTCGGCGACGGCGCCCTCGGCCTCGGCGGAGTGGATCCGGCCGGGCAGCACCTCGGCCTTCAGCCCCTCGGCCGCCAGTTCGGCGGTGGCCTCCTCGGCGGAGAGTCCGGTGACGTCCGGGACGTCGATCGGGGCGCCCTTGCTGACGACGAGCGCCACGGCCGTGTCCGGGTTGCGGTCGGTGCCCGCGCGGGGATCCGTGCGGATCACCTCGCCGCGGGCCACGTCCTCGCTGAACTCCCTGGTCACCATCCCGGGGACCAGGCCCACCTTCTTCAGGGAACGCCGGGCGTCCGCGAGGGAACGGCCCACCACATCGGGGACCCGCACGATCTCCGGACCCCGCGAGACGACGAGCTTCACCGAGCCGTTGCCCCGGATCCTGTCGCCCGAGGCGGGGTCGCTGCCCACGACCGAGCCCCGCTCGACGGTGTCGCTGAAGACCCGCTGCACGCCCTTGAGCCCGAGCCCCTCGTCGGAGAGCCGCTTCTCGGCGGTCTGCTGGGTCTGGCCCAGCAGCGAGGGGACCTGGGTGAACTGCCCGGAGTTGATGTACCAGACGCCCGTCCCGATGCCCAGCGTCAGCAGTACGGCGGTGACCACCATGATCAGCTTGCGGTGCGGCCCGCCGAACGGGCCGCGACGGCCGGTCCCGCGCCGGGGAGCGGCGGGTCCCGCGGGCGGCATCTCCAGCCGGCTGGTGCGGTGCACGCCGTCGCCGTCCGCCGGGAGGGCCCGCGGGATCACGCTCGTACGGTCGTCCGCGCCGTCGTGGGCATCGGACAGGGCCCCCGGCGGCACGGCGTCCAGCTCGGCGTCGGTCAGCGTGGCACGGGCCTCACGGGACTCGGCCAAGAGCAGCACCGCGTCGTGCGGGCGCACCTCGGGATTGCGGGCGGTCGCGCTCGCCACCAGGCTGTCCAGCGCGACCGGGAGCCCCGGTACGACGGCGGACGGGGCGGGGACGTCGGCGTTGAGGTGCCGGTAGATGACCTGGGCCGCGTTCTCGCCGGTGTGCGGCTTGGCGCCCGTCAGCATCTCGTAGAGCACGACCCCGCAGGCGTACACGTCGCTGCGGGTGTCGGCGCTGCCGTGCTCGATCTGCTCGGGGGCCAGGTACGACACGGTGCCCAGCAGGGAGCCGGTCGTGTCGGTGGCCGTGCCGACCGCCCTGACCAGGCCGAAGTCGGCGACCTTCACCCGGCCGTCGTCCCCGATCAGGACGTTCTCCGGCTTCATGTCGCGGTGCACGAACCCGGCCCGGTGCGCGGCGCCGAGCGCGGCGAGGACCGGCTCCAGGATGTCCAGCGCCGCCCGGGGCTGCAGGGCCCCGCGCTCGCGCAGCACGTCGCGCAGGGTGCAGCCCGCCACGTACTCCATCGCGAGATAGACGTACGCGCCCTCGGCGCCCTGGTCGAAGACCGCGACGACATTGGGGTGCGCCAGACGGGCCACCGACTTGGCCTCACGGATGAAGCGCTCGACGAACGAGACGTCGGTGGCGAGCGCCGGGTGCATCACCTTGAGGGCGAGCACCCGGTCCAGGCGGGTGTCCACGGCCCGGTAGACCGTGGCCATCCCGCCGACGGCGATGCGCGCCTCAATGCGATACCGGCCGTCGAGCAGCTGCCCGACGAGAGGGTCCTGGAGGGTCGTGTCCACCCCGAGAGTCTACGAGCCGCCGCCGACACCCCGGACGGGCCGGGGCACTCCCGGGGCCGTTCCCTTACCGACCTGTGACAGGCACACGCCCCAGGTGACGGGCGTGGGCCGGGTCCCGAACGCCTAAGGCTGTCCCGCGATTCCCGGCGGGCGATTGCGGGACAGCCCTTGGCGGCGCTCAGAACGCCGGGCGCTCCGGGTCGAGTGCCGCCCGCCCGTCCACCGGCGACGAGGCCTCGGCGAAGTGGCGGCGCGGGATGCGGCCCGCCCGGTACGCCAGGCGCCCGCCCTCCACCGCGTGACGCATCGCACCGGCCATCAGCTCCGGCTCCTGGGCCCGGGTCACCGCCGAGGCGAGCATCACGGCGGCGCACCCCAGCTCCATCGCCTGCGCCGCGTCCGAGGCGGTCCCGGCCCCCGCGTCGAGGATCACCGGCACCCCGGCCCGTTCGACGATCAGCTCGAAGTTGTGCGGGTTGCGGATGCCGAGCCCGGAACCGATGGGGGAGCCGAGCGGCATGATCGCCGCACACCCCACGTCCTCCAGCTTCCGGGCCAGGACCGGATCGTCGTTGGTGTAGGGCAGCACGGTGAACCCGTCGTCGACCAGGACCTCCGCCGCGTCCAGCAGCTCGATCGGATCGGGCAGGAGGGTCCGCTCGTCGGCGACCACCTCCAGCTTCACCCAGTCGGTGCCGAGCGCCTCCCTGGCCAGCCGGGCGGTCAGCACCGCCTCGCCCGCGGTGAAGCAGCCGGCTGTGTTCGGCAGGACCTGGATGGAGAGCCGCTCCAGCACCGAGAGCACCGACCCCCGCACGGTCGGGTCCAGCCGGCGCATCGCGACCGTGGTCAGCTCGGTGCCGGAGGCGATCAGCGAGCGCTCCAGCATCTCCAGGCTCGGGGCCCCGCCGGTGCCCATGATCAGCCGGGAGCCGTACGTGGCGGGCCCCAGGGCGAAGACGTCGTCCGACATGGTCAGCCTCCCTGTACGGCGGTCAGGACCTCGACGCGGTCGCCCTCGCCGAGTGTCGTCGCGGCCCACTGGCCGCGCGGCACGACGCTCTCGTTGACGGCGGCGGCGACTCCGGAGCGGGCCGGGGTCAGCGTGGCGACGAGGGCGTCCAGGTCCGTCCCGGCGGGAACGGCGCGGACTTCGCCGTTCACCGAGACGGAGACGGTGGCGGAGACGGACACGACGGACGCGGACACGGTGGCGGTGGATTCCGGTACGGCGGGCTGCTGGGTCATACGGGCTGCTCCTGGAGTACGGGGGCGGCGGCGGGCGCGAAACGGCCGGGGGCGAAGGGGCGGGCCGTCTCGGGCAGCTCGCCGGTGGTCAGGACGTCGGCCATCGCGTCCCCGGTGACGGGCGTCAGCAGGACGCCGTTGCGGTGGTGGCCGGTGGCCAGCAGCAGCCCGGGCAGGGCGGTCGGGCCGAGCAGCGGGGCGTTGTCGGGCGACGCGGGACGCAGACCGGCCCGGGTCTCGGTGAGCGGCAGCTCGGTGATGCCCGGCACCAGCTCGTGGGCGTCGCGCAGCAGCTCGTACACGCCACCGGCGGTGACCGTGGTGTCCCAGCCCATCTCCTCGCTGGTGGCGCCGACGACCAGCTCGCCGTTCTCGCGCGGCACGAGGTAGAGGTGGCCGCCCCGGACCACGGCGCGCACGGTGCGGCTGAGGAAGGGGGCGTACGCCCGGGGCACGGTGAGCCGGAGAACCTGGCCCTTGACCGGGCGCACCGGCGGTACGAGCTCCGGCGGGAGCCCGGCCAGCCTGCCGCTGAGACTGCCCGCGGCGAGTACGACCTGATCGGCCGCGAACTCCGTACCGTCGCCGAGCAGCGCCCCGGCGGCCCGGCCCCCGGCGACGGTGAGCCGCTCGGCGGTCGTCCGGCGGAACCCGACCCCGGCCCGCTCGCACGCGGCGAGCAGCGCCGCGGCGAGGCGGCGGGGATCCACCTGGTGGTCCCCGTCGACCCGGAGGCCGCCCCGGACGCCCGGGGCCAGCATCGGCTCCAGGCGGCGGCACTCACGGCCGGTCAGCCAGACCGACTCCAGGCCCGAACGCTCCTGGAGGGCGTGCAGTTCGCGCAGATGCGCCCGGTCGTCGGAGTCCATCGCGACGGCGAGCGTGCCGCAGGTCCGGAAGCCGGTGTCCCGGCCGCTCGCCTCCTCCAGCTCGGCGACGAACGAGGGATAGCGGGCGGCGGAGGCGAGGTTGAGCCCGAGCAGCATCTGCTCGCCGTAGTGCAGTTCGGTGACGGCGGCCAGCATGCCCGCCGCGACCTGGGCGGCGCCGCCGCCCGGTTCCGGGTCCGCGACCGTGACGCGCAGCCCCCGCTGGGCGGCCCGCCACGCCGTGACCAGGCCGATGATTCCGCCCCCGATGACGAGGACGTCGGATCCGGAGGTCTTCCCCGAGACGCGCATGAGTGTCCAGCCCCTCCCTTCGCCGGCATGACCCGGAGCAGGTTCGTACGGTCGGAGGCCGTCCAGCCTCCCTCTCAGCCCGGTGCGTCCGGGCTCCCGCGAGTGTTCTACCTTGGCCACCCTAAACCCAGCCGCCCCCGGCCAGTAGAGGAGCAGCCGCCATGGCCCGTTCGCTCGACGGACTCGTCCTGTCACCCGTCGCCGACCAGGCCCCGGGCCAGGTCGGCACCAGCACCCGCTTCACCTACCACGAGTCGGACGGCCGGATCTGGGCCGAGTACGCGGGCGGCGACGTGGTGCGCGGCCATCTCGTCGGCACCCGCGACGGGGACGCGCTGGACTTCCGCTACGTGCAGCTCAAGCAGGACGGAACGACCTCGTCCGGGCACTGCCTCTCCACGGTCGTCGACCTCGCCGACGGCCGGGTGCGGCTGGAGGAGCGGTGGGCCTGGGAGTCCCAGGAGGGCAGCGGCACGAGCGTGGTGGAGCAGCTTCCCTCCTGAGCTCCCCCCGAGGTGCTTTCCCGGTTTCCTCCCGGGCCGCTTTCCCGCACCCCCCTACCTGACGATGCGTCAGGTGATTAAGGTGGACGGGTGAGCGAGCAGACGGAACAGCGGGCGGCGCGGCAGGCACGGCACGTCGTGGTCGTCGGAGCGGGCATGGCGGGCGTGCAGAGCGCCGTGGCCCTGCGCGAGGCGGGCTTCACCGGACCCGTCACCCTGATCGGCGCCGAACCCCACCAGCCCTACGACCGCCCGCCGTTGTCCAAGGCCGTCCTGCTGGGCAAGGCCGAGGACTCCGCCTTCGACGTCGACTTCGAGGCACTCGACATCACCCTGCGCCTCGGCCTGGACGTCACCGCCCTGCGCGCCGCCGACCATGTGCTGGACACCGCCGACGGGCCGGTGTCCTACGACGTCCTGATCCTCGCGTCCGGCGCGGAGCCCATGACCCTGCCCGGCTCCGAGGGCGTGCCCGGCGTCCACCTCCTGCGCACCCTCGACGACGCCGCCCGGCTGCGGCCCGTCCTGGACCGGCAGCACGACGTGGTCGTCGTCGGGGCGGGCTGGATCGGCGCGGAGTTCGCCACCGCCGCCCGCGCCGCGGGCTGCACCGTCACCGTCGTCGAGGCCGCCGCCCGCCCGCTGGCGGGCACCCTGCCCGCCGAGGTGGCCGCCCCGATGGCCGCCTGGTACGCCGACAGCGGCGCCGAGCTCCTCACCGGCGCCCGGGTCGACCGCGTCGAGGAGGGGGCCGTCGTCCTCGCGGACGGCCGGGTCCTGCCCGCCGGGGCCGTCGTCGTCGGCATCGGCGCCCGCCCCGCCACCCGCTGGCTCGCCGGCTCCGGGGTCGCGCTCGGCCCGGACGGCTCGGTCACCGCCGACAGCGCGCTGCGCACCTCGCTGCCCGATGTGTACGCGGTCGGGGACTGCGCCTCCTTCCCCTCCACCCGCTACGGGGCACGCCTGCTGGTCCACCACTGGGACAACGCCCTCCAGGGCCCGCGCACCGCGGCCGCCGCGATCATGGCCGCCCAGGACGGGGAGCCGCTCCCCGTCTACGACCCCGTCCCGTACTTCTGGTCCGAGCAGTTCGGCCGCTTCGTGCAGTACGCCGGACACCACGCGGACGCCGACACCCTGGTGTGGCGCGGCGACGGGGCGGACGCCGCCTGGTCGGTGTGCTGGCTGCGCGACGGCGCGCTGGTGGCCGTGCTCGCCGTGGGCCGCCCGCGGGACCTCGCCCAGGGCCGCAGGCTCATCGAGTCGGGGGCCGTCCTCGACCCGGAGAAGGTGGCCGACCCCGCCGTGCCGCTGAAGTCCGCCGCCCTGTGAGAGGCCCGGGCTCCCTGTCGACGACCCCCGTACGGGCGGCCCGGCTACCGGCTGTCGGTCCTGGATGGCACGCTTGTCCCTGTGACCGAGATTGACGCAAAGACCGATGCTCTCGTCCCCGCCTGGCTCCACCTTCCCGACATCGCGGAAATGCTCGATGTCCAGGTGACGCGCGTACGGCAGCTGGTCAAGGAAGGCCAGCTCATCGCCGTACGCCGTGGTGAGAACCGGACGCTCCAGGTGCCCGCCGCCTTCATCGACGGCGACAAGGTGGTCAAGGGCCTCTCCGGCACCCTGACCCTCCTGAGGGACGACGGCTATTCCGACGAAGAGATGCTGGAGTGGCTCTTCACTCCCGACCCGACCCTGCCCGGCACCCCCGCGCAGGCCCTGAGCGAGAATCGCGGTACGGAGGTGAAGCGCCGCGCCCAGGCGCTCGCCGTCTGACCGACATGACAGGAAGCGGTGCACGGGCGGCCCGGCGCGGCCCGTGCACCGTCACGACCACGGGGGAGTCCACCCATGTCCACGCCTCGCGAGCAGCTGTCCGATGCCCGGCTCTACCTGTGCACGGACGCGCGCAAGCGCCAGGGTGACCTCCCCGCCTTTCTGGACGCCGTGCTCGCCTCCGGCGTCGACATCGTCCAGCTCCGGGACAAGGGCATGGAGGCCGCCGAGGAGCTGGAGCACCTCGCCGTGTTCGCCGACGCCTGCCGCAGGCACGGCAAGCTCCTCGCGGTGAACGACCGCGCCGACGTCGCCCACGCCGTCGGCGCCGACGTCCTCCACCTCGGCCAGGGCGACCTCCCGGTCCCCGCCGCCCGGGCGGTCATCGGCGCCGACCGGCTGATCGGCCGTTCCACGCACGCCGAGGCCGAGGTCGACGCGGCGCTCGCCCAGGACGGTGTGGACTACTTCTGCACCGGCCCCTGCTGGCCCACCCCCACCAAGCCCGGCCGCCACGCTCCCGGCCTCGACCTCGTGCGTTACGCCGCCTCCCTCGGCGGGTCGCGCCCCTGGTTCGCGATCGGCGGGATCGACGTGGGCAATCTGGACGAGGTGCTGGACGCCGGAGCCCGCCGTGTCGTCGTCGTCCGGGCCATCACGGAGGCCGACGATCCCGCCGCCGCCACCGCCGACCTGGCCCGACGCGTCAGGGCCCGCGCGCTCTGACGCGCCGCGCGCCGATGAGGGACATCCCGGGCAACCGTCCGAGGGATGGACAACAGTCCGGCAAAATGAGACAAAGTCGGCCGCTCTGGTTGGGGGAGCGTCCACCCCCTGGTTAACCTCCCTTTATGGCCCTTGGCACACCCTCCACCAGGACGGATCACGCGCGTACCGTGCGTGACCTGCTAGCGACCGGCAAGACGTCGTACTCCTTCGAGTTCTGGGCGCCCAAGACGGAAAAAGGCGAGCGGAACCTCTGGAACGCGCTCCGCCGCGTCGAGGCGGTCCGCCCGAGCTTCGTCTCCGTGACGTACGGCGCCGGTGGCTCCACCCGCGCCGGGACGGTCCGGGCCACCCAGCAGATCGCCGCCGACTCCACCCTCACCCCGGTCGCCCACCTCACCGCGGTGAACCACTCCGTCGCCGAGCTGCGCAACATGGTCGGCCAGTACGCCGACGCGGGCATCAGGAACATCCTCGCGGTCCGCGGCGACCCGCCGGGCGACCCGATGGGTGAGTGGGTCGAGCACCCGCAGGGGGTGCGCTACGCCGCCGACCTCGTCCGCCTCATCAAGGAGTCGGGCGACTTCTGCGTCGGTGTGGCGGCATTTCCCGAAATGCACCCCCGGTCGTCCGACTGGGAGACGGACATCGGCCATTTCGTGGACAAGTGCCGGGCCGGCGCGGATTACGCGATCACCCAGATGTTCTTCCGCCCGGAGGACTATCTCCGGATGCGTGACCGCGTGGTCGCCGCGGGTTGCGAAACGCCGGTGATCCCCGAGGTCATGCCCCTCACCAGCGTGAAGCAATTGGAAAAGTTCTCCCAGCTCAGCAACGCGACCGTGCCCGCGTCGTTGAAAGAGCGCATCCTCGCGGCCAAGGACGATCCAGCCGCTGTACGCTCCATTGGCATCGAGTTCGCAACGGAGTTCTGCGCGAAGCTGCTGTCCGAGGGTGTGCCCGGACTGCACTTCATCACGCTCAACAACTCGACGGCTACGCTCGAGATCTACGAAAAACTCGGACTGCACAAGCAGTCGTGACCGGTCGTACCCGCCGCCGAAGCGGCTACGGCCGAAGGAGGGGGCGGGCGTGGGCTGGACGGTCCTCTACATCGCTTTCGGTCTGGTGGCCCTGTGGCTGCTCGGCGAGGTGCTGTTGCAGTACAAGGCACGACTGCGCTGGCGGCTCCTCGCCTTCGGCGGCTTCCTCGGCGTGGTGGTCGGGGTGCTGCTCGCCTCCGTTCCGGTCATCGTCGTCGGGACGCTCGCCTTCGCCACCGGCCAGACCTTCGTGACGCTGTCCTTCCGGCGCGGCTTCTCCACCGGCTGGGCCATAGGCGGCAGCCCGGGCGAGAGCCGCCGCCGCAGGGGCGGCGGCGAGGGCGCCGCCGTGAAGGAACCCACGCTGGAGGTCTCGGACCTGGAGGTCGCCGGACCCGGGTTCGACCAGCCCCCGGCCGCCCCGCCCGCACAGTCCGTCTACGAACCGCAGCCCCTGCCCGACGACACCGGCCAGTACGGCGTGTACGGGAGCACGGGCCATGACGCGAACGGCGGCCCCCGCCAGGACCACGGCCACGAGGGCGACCCCTCGGCCCAGCCGCAGTACGCCGCGTACGACCCCTACACCGGCTACGAACAGCCCCCGGCCCAGGACCCCTACGCCGGGACGTACGACTACGGCACCGGCCCGCAGAGCTACGCCGCCTACTCCGACCCGTACATCGGCACCACCAACGGGGCCTCCTCCTACGGCGGTTACGACGACTACGGCCAGGGCGGCGGCGACGGCTACGACAGCCAGGGCGGACAGCAGCAGGGCTACCCCGACCCCTACGCCGAGGGCTACGTCGCGGACACCCCGCCCGGCGGCGTCTGGGTGCCGCAGCAGCGCGACGCCGAGCAGTACCCCCCGATGCCGCCGGAGCAGCCCGCGACACCCGCCCCCTACGGCAACGGGAACGGCAACGGCAACGGGAACGGCTACGACACCGGTCAGAACGAGCAGTACCGCTACTGAGGCCGCGCCGCTGCCGGGGGAGGGCCCCGTCGGCAGCGGCGCCCGCGACCGCTCCGCTCCTGCTTCCGCTCAGCGCGAGCCGCGGAAGTCGTCGCCCTCCACGACCAGCCCGGCCACCAGCGTCCCCGACATCCCGGCGTGCGCCAGTCCGCCGCCCGGGTGCGACCAGCCGCCCGCGAGATACAGCCCCGGCAGCCGCGTGAGGTTGCCCGGATGCAGATACGCGCCGCCGGCCCCGGCCAGCGCGGGCGGCGGCACGGCACCGCCCTCGGCACCCGTTTCGGCCTCGGTCTCCGCGGGCGTGCGGACCTCGGTGTGCAGGATCCGCTCCCGCAGCCCGGGAACGGCCGCGGCCGCCCGCTCCACCAGGACATCGGCGAACCGCCGCCGCACCCCGGCGTCGCGCCAGTCGACCGGCCCCTGCGGAGCCACGGTCGCGGTGAGCGTCACCGCCTCGTGCTCCGCGTCCGGGCGGGTCGCCGGATCGTCGGGGCGCAGCACCGACACCGTGGGGTGCCCGGCGACCCGCCCCCCGAACACCGCCTCCTGCTCCGCCGTCCCGTCGGCGCCGTGCACCACGGTCCGGTGCACCGCGTCCGCCTCCCGGGCCCCGCGCAGCGACAGCAGCACCGTGAACCGGCCCGCCGCACCCGCACCGGAGCCCGGCCGGACCGTCACATCGCCCGCGCCCCAGGCCCGTTGACCCGGCACCAGCCCCGGGCGCGGCCGGACGCCGAGCACCACACGGTCGGCCTCGGCCATCTCACCGTCCGCCAGCTCCACGCCCGCCGCCCGGCCGTCCTTCTCGACGACCCGGACCACCTCGGCCCCGAAGACGAACCGCACCCTGCGGGCCACGCACCGCTCGTACACCGCCCGCGCCAGCTCGCGCATCCCGCCCATCACGTACCAGCTGCCGAAGGTCTGCTCCATGTACGGCAGCAGCGCGGCGCTCGCGGGGGCGGTGCGCGGGTCGAGGCCGTGGGACAGCGCGTACGCGTCGAGCAGGGCGGCGAGCCGCGCGTCGGCCAGCTCCCACGCGCCGATCTCCGCGACCGTGCCCGCCTGCCGGGAGGCGCGCAGCAGACGGCGCTGCCGCACCGCCGGATACGGATCGCGCCCCAGCACCTCGTGGTCCGCCCGCAGGGGCTCCTCCAGGAGCGGCCGCCGCGACCGGTCCCAGGCGTCCCGGGCCCGGTCCATGAAGTCGCTCCAGCGCGCCCCGGCGCCCGTGCCGAGCGCGTCGTCCAGGGCGGTGGCCACTCCCGCCCGGGAGGCGTTGGGCAGGGACACGGCCGTGCCGTCCGCGAAGAGATGGCGGCTCGCCGGATCGACCTGCGTCAGCGTCACGGACTGCTCCAGCGACTCCTTGCCGGTCTTCACGAAGAGGTCCCGCTGGACGGCGGGGAGGTGCAGCAGTCCGGGCCCGGTGTCGAAGACGAAGCCCTCGTGCTCATGGCGGCCGACCGAGCCGCCGTAGCTCGCGGACCGCTCGTAGACCGTCACCGTCTCGCCCGCCACGGCGAGCCGGGCGGCCGCCGCCATCGCGCCCGTCCCGGCGCCGATCACCGCAATTCGTGCCATGCCGGTGACTTTATCGACCGGCGCGGACAGCTCAGCCGTCAGGCCAGGGACCACCCGTCCCGGTCAGGCGCTTCTCCTCGCGCAGCTGGGCCCGGCGGCGCAGGAAGCGGCGGATCCGCGAGGCCAGGAAGAGCACGGTGACGATGCCCAGCACCAGCAGCACGGCCGCGATCACGGCGGCCGCCACCGGGTTGAACAGGGCGAACGTGATGACTCCGGCGACCCCGAGGTCCTCGGCGATGCTCATCCCGATGTTGCTGAAGGGCTCCGGGGAGGTGTTGACGGCCATCCGCGTGCCGGCCTTCACCAGATGGCTCACCAGCGCCGTGGACCCGCCGATCGCACCGGCCGCCAGCTCCGGCAGCGAACCGCTCTCCCCGGCCAGCAGCGCGGCGATCACCGCCCCGGCCACCGGCCGGATCACGGTGTGCGCGGTGTCCCAGACCGAGTCGACGTAGGGGATCTTGTCCGCCACCGCCTCGCAGAGGAACAGCACACCGGCCACGATCAGGACGTCGGTGCGCTGCAGGGCGGCGGGCACCTCGTCGGAGACGCCGGTCGCGCCGAACAGGCCGAGCAGCAGGACCACCGCGTACGCGTTGATCCCGCTCGCCCAGCCGCTGGTGAAGACCAGGGGGATTACCGACACGCAGGCGATCGTAACGACCCCGCGAGGGACCCGGGTGGGGTTCGGCACTAAGCCCTGAGTATCCGTACTCAGGGACGGAGATGAGTAGCTACGCGGATAGGCCCCCACCTGCGGGGACGGCAGAGTGATGACCACGGAAGGGGCGCTGGGCCAGGACCGCCGGCACGGGGCGGCGGAACGGTGCGGCTCCCCCGACGGAACGGGGGTGCACGACGGGGGCCCGGGGACCACGGGGGACATACGGGGTCACGGGGAACGGGTTTCCGGAAGCACGGAAGACGCCGGTCCGGTGAGGTTCGCGGGGGATGCGAACGTCACCGGCCGGCGTCTTCGGCTTTCCCGCCACGCTTCCGGACCCGGACGTCCCCGGACCCGGAGCACCCGGCGGGTCTCAGTGCCCGCTGACCCGCCCGTGCAGCAGCAGGGACAGCGCCGAGTGGACCTCGTCGATCGAGCGCTCCGGCTGGAACGCCTGCCAGTCCAGCGCCGCCACCAGCACCATCCCGACCAGCGCGGCCGCCGTCAGCGGGATGTCGATCTCCTCGCTCAGCTCACCGCTGCCCACGGCCTCCCGCAGGACGTCCTCGACGACCGCGACGGCCTCCTGACGTACCACCAGCAGCGTGGACTGCCAGGCGCGGTTGGTGCGCCACAGCTCGGCCACGTACAGCTGGGTGAAGGCCGGGTAGCGGTCGATGAAGGCGAGCCCGGCCCGGATCATCGCGTCCAGCGCCTCGACCCGGGTGCCGCCGCGCTCCTCGGACTCCTCGGCCGCGGCCCGCAGCGAGGCCGTGAGCAGCCCCACGCCGTGCCGGAGCAACTCCTCGAACAGCTCGGTCTTGCTCTTGAAGTTGTAATAGACCGTGCCCTTGGCGACCCCGGCCCGCTCGGCGATCTCGTCGACGGTGGTCGCCGAGAAACCCTTCTCGGCGATGAGCGTCACCGCCGCCTCGTAGAGCTTCTGCCGGGTGGCCTGGCGGCGCGTGGTGCCACTGCTTTCCATGGGGCCGATTCTTCCAGGCCCCGCCGCGCTCACGGGCGCGCTCACAGGCTCAGCTCCGGGTGCAGCCTGCTCAGGCTCCACACCTGCTTGCGGCGGGCGGTGAACGCGGTCAGGGCCAGCGCGCCGACGGTGAAGGCCCCCAGCACCGCGCAGCCCAGCCACACCGGGCCGAGGGGCCCGCCCGTGATCAGCCTGCGCAGCCCCTCGACGACGTACGTCATGGGGAGGTACGGATGGATCGCGCCGAAGAAGCCGGGGCTGGTCTGGACGGGGTACGTGCCCCCGGCCGAGGTCAGCTGGAGCATCAGCACCACCAGCACCAGGATCCGCCCGGCCGCCCCGAAGCAGGCGTTCAGCCACTGCACGATCGCGGCGAAGCAGCAGGTCACCAGCGCCAGGAAGCCGATCGTTCCGGCGGCGTGGGTCAGCTGGAGGCCGAGGCCCCAGTGCAGGACGGCCATCAGTGCGCCGGCCTGGAGCGTGCCGATGGCGGCGACCGGCAGCCAGCCGGCGAGCGCGATCCGCCACGAGGAGGCCCCGGCGGCGAGCGCCCGCTTGTTGAGCGGCTGGATCAGCATGTACGCCACCATCGCGCCGACCCACAGGGACAGCGGGATGAAGTACGGGGCGAAGCCGGTGCCGTAGTTGGGGGCCTCGTGCAGCGCCCTGGAGGCCAGCTGGACGGGGTCGGCCATGACGTCGGTCCGCGCGTCGCGGTCCTTCTCGTCGTAGTCCGGGATCTTGTCGACGCCGTCGTTGAGGCCCTGGGCCAGCTCGGTCGAGCCGTCGCCGAGCCGGAAGAGCCCGCCGTCCAGATTCTCCGCGCCGGTCTTCAGCTTGCCGACACCGGTGTCCAGATCGCTGGAGCCGGTCTGCGCGCCGCCGAGTCCGGTGTGCAGCGCCTGGGCCCCCTTGGCGACCTTCCGGGCGCCGGTGTTCAGCTCATTGACCTTGGCCACGGCCGTCGCCAGGTCGTCGTCCAGCGTCGGCGCGCGCTTCGCGAGGTCGTCGGCCTGCTTCTGGAAGGCGGTCAGCTGGGTGCTCAGCCTCTTCAGGTCGCCGTTCTGGTTGGCGACCAGGGTGTTCACGTCGGCGGATATCTTCGCGACGTCGACGGCGGCGACCTTCGCGCGCTCCAGCGGGGGGCAGACCGCGGCGTCGGGCTCCTCGGCCTCCTCGCATTGGGTGCGGTGGATCTCGGTCAGTTCGTCGGCCGCCTCCCTGGCGCCGGCGGCGGCGGTGGGCGCGCTCTTCACCAGCACGTCGAGGTTGTGCCGTACGGCTCCGGAGGTGTCGGCGACCAGGCGGGCCGTGTCGCGGATGGACTTGCCGTTGTCCTGGAAGAAGGGGCGTACGTCATCGGCGATCCCGTTGACCTTGTCGGCCAGGACCTGGGTGCCGCCCGCGACCTGGGCCGAGCCCGTGGCGAGATCGCGCGATCCCTGGTTCAGCTTGACGATGCCGTCGGAGAGCTTCTTGCTGCCCGCCTTGGAGTCCTTGAGGCCGTCCGCGAGGTCCTTGGAACCCTGCTTGGCCTTCGAGATGCCGCCCTTGAGGTCGTCGGCGCCCTTGGCCGCCTCGGCGGTCTTGTCGTGCAGGTCGGAGAAGTTGATGAAGATGCGGTCGAGGAAGCCCCGGGAGGCGTTCGTGGAGGCGGCGTTGCGCACCTCTCCGAAGACCGTCCTGGAGATCTGCCCGACGATGTAGTTGTTCGCGTCGTTCGTCCGCACCTGGAGTGCGCCGGTCTCGGGGGAGTCCCCGCCACTGGACGCGATCTTCCTGCTGAAGTCCGACGGCATCGTCAGCGAGAGGTAGTACGTGCCCTCCTCGACGCCCTTCTCGGCCTCGGCGGAGCTGACCTCGTGCCAGTCGAACACCTTGGAGTCGAGCAGCTTCTCGCTGATCTCGTCCCCGGCGGCGACGCGCTTGCCGTCGTCGGTCGCCCCCTTGTCGTCGTTGACCAGGGCGACGGGCAGCCTGTCGAGCTTCCCGTACGGGTCCCAGAAGGAGTACAGGTACAGGGCGCCGTAGAGCAGGGGCAGGAGCAGCAGGGCCACCAGCGCGGCGGCCGGCAGCCTTCCCCGGCCGAACCGCTTCAACTCGAGCGCGGCGAGCTTCGGGCTACGCATCGGCCGTCTCCTCCTCGGTGGCGGACTCCTCGGTGACGGGCGCGGTACGCACGACCAGGGCGTCCTTCGGGGCCTCGCTGCACACGGCGAGGACGGTCGTCCCTGCGTCGGCCACGGAGCGCAGCAGCTCCCAGGCCCGGTCGCGTTCGGCGTCCCGGAGCTTGAGATCGGTGTCGTCGACGGCCAGCAGCCGCGGCTCGCCGATCAGCGCCAGCGCCACGGACAGCCGCAGCGCCTCAAGACGCTCCAGGTCCCGTACGGAGGTGCGCCCCGCCTTGGGCAGCGTGGCGAGGTCGAGGCCCGCGGCCTCAAGAGCCTTGTCGACCCGCGCCGCCGCCACGGCCCGGCGTTCGGCGCGCGGGCGCAGGAGGGCGCGCAGGGAGGCGCCGTAGCGGCCCTGGAGGAGGGCGCGTTCGTTCAGGTGCTCGGCGACCGTGAAGGCCGGGTCCAGCTCACTGACCCCCGGGACCGGACCCAGGGCGGCGATCCCGCGGACGGCTGCGGCCTGCCCGGGCAGTCGCGGACCGCCGGTCCGCGCATGACCCTCGGTGGTGCGCATCCGGCCCGTCAGGGCGAGCAGCAGGCAGGTGCGGCCCGATCCCGACGGTCCCTCGATGGCCACCAGCGACCCTGGTTCGGCACTGAACGTCACGTGCCGGAAGACCCAGCCACGTGGTCCCTCCAGTCCGAAGTCCTCGGCGGCGACAGCCGCGCCGTGCGGGCTCTCCACAGACCCTCCCCTTTTTACACTGACCAGTCAGTGCAAAAAGGTAGTGCGAACGCGCGCTTGAAGCAAAACGGCAGGTCAAAGGCGCATCGAGGTCGATTGTCAGTGGGGCCCGTCACCATGGACACAGACGGCCACGGAGCCGTCACACGACGACAGGAGGTTCGTCATGGCCAGCTCGTCCGCAGCCGCCGCCCCGCGGCGCCGCGCAGGCAGCCCTGCCCCCTCACTGACCGGTCCGGCCGCCGACGTCCACCCCGTGCTGCGCCGCAGCACGGCCCCGCCCGCCGCTCTCGAACTGCTCGCCAAGGCCCGCTCCGGCCTCGACGAGGCCGCCGTGCTCCACGAGCCGAACGAGCGGTACGCCACCGCGCACCTCGCCGCCCTGCGCACCGCGGCGGCCGTGCTGGCCGCCCGGGGCCGCCCCGAGACGAACAAGCGCCGCCGCGAACGTATCCGCAGTACCTGGGAGGTCCTCCCGGAGATAGCGCCGGAACTGACCGAATGGAGCGCGCTCTTTGCCGCGGGCGCCGTGCGCCGGGCCCGTGCGGAGGCCGGCATGCCGGGAGCCGCCGGCGCACGCGACGCCGACGACCTGCTGCGCGACGCGGCCATGTTCCTGCGCCTGGTGGAGCGGCTCCTGGCCCTCCAGCCGGTGCTCCCGCAACCACGACCGGAGCGGTCGGGCGGCGGGTGACGCCGGCCCGGCGCCGGACCGGTGCCCGCCGGGCGACGGCGCCGGGCCGACGCCGGGCCCCGGGACGGCGGTGCGAGGCAATAGGGTGGTGACCGCTCACCTCACCACCCGCACTGTTCACGCTCCGCCGTCCCCGGCGGCACGTTGCCGAGGAGTCATCTGCCGTGTCGGACCAGCCGCGCCCCCGCGCCTCTCTCCGTACCGCCGTGGTCTGGGAGGTCCTCAAGGACGCTCTGGACCGTCAGGTCAAGGCGACCGGCAGGGACGCCCTGGATGTTCTGGACACCGGCGGCGGCACCGGCAACTTCGCCGTGCCCGCGGCCCGGCTCGGCCACCGGGTCACCGTCGTCGACCCCAGCCCCAACGCGCTCTTCGCGCTGGAGCGCCGCGCGGCCGAGGCCGGGGTCGCCGACCGGGTCCGGGGCGTCCAGGGCGACATCCTCGGACTGTTCGACGTCGTGGAGCGCGACGGCTTCGACGCGGTGCTCTGCCACGGCGTCCTGGAGTACGTCGACGAGCCCGCCGCGGGCGTGCGCAACGCGGTCGAGGCGCTGCGGCCCTCCGGCGTGCTCAGCCTGCTGGCCGCCGGCCTGGGCGGAGCCGTCCTGGCCCGCGCGCTCGCCGGTCACTTCACGGAGGCCCGGCAGGCGCTCACCGACCCGGCCGGCCGCTGGGGCGAGGGCGACCCGGTGCCCCGCAGGTTCACCGCCGAGCAGCTCTCCGACCTGGTCTCCTCGGCCGGTCTGGAGATCGCCGCGGTGCACGGCGTGCGGGTCTTCGCCGACCTCGTGCCGGGCGTCCTGGTGGACACCGAACCCGGCGCCGTGGAGGCGCTCCTCAAGCTCGAAGCGGCCGTCGCCGAGCAGCCCGCGTTCCACTCCGTCGCCACCCAGCTCCACGTTCTGGGCGAGAAGCACCGCTGATCAGCAACGCAAGCGCGGACGGAGTGGGACTCAGGACCCCCGTACGGGGCGTACGCCCCGTATGATCGGGTGACACCATCCGGCATGACGGATCGGTCGTCGGGGAATCTACGCCTCAACAGCCGAGCCGACATAGCGGTCCGGACTGGCTGAGCGCTAGAGGGCGGGTTTCACGGGGGCGAATCCCTGCCTATCCTGGAAGGGCCGCATACCGGTCGCCCCCGCGGCCGACGACGAGGAGGATCCCGTGCCGCTCTCGGAGCACGAGCAGCGCATGCTCGAGCAGATGGAGCGAGCGCTGTACGCCGAAGATCCCAAGTTCGCGACAGCGCTCGAGGGAAGCGGACTGCGTACGTACACCCGGAAAAGGGTCTACCAGGCGGTCGCTGGCTTCCTGGTGGGTATCGCGCTCCTCATGGCCGGAATGGTCGCCCAGCAGATCTGGATCAGCGTGGTGGGGTTCCTCGTCATGCTCGGCTGCGCCGTGCTCGCGGTCACCGGATGGCGCAAGGCGCCCAAGCCCGGTGAACAACAGCCGGCCGCCGCGGGCGGCGGGGACAGCGGCGCAAGCCGCCGACCGAGACAACGCCGGTCGATGATGAACCGCATCGAGCAGCGGTGGCAGCGCCGCCGCGACGAACAGGGCCAGTAGACGCCTGGGCCCGGCTCTTCTCCGCAGGGCCGGGCGATGGCACGTGACACCGATGGGTGAGGGGTGGCCGCGTTTTCCGCGGCCGCCCCTCAGCCGTTGCCCCACGGCGACCACGGCTCGGCCGAAGCGTCGGCCGTAGCGCCGCACCACGACAGCGAGAAGCCTCCGGTCCCGCCCCTTCCCGGGGTCGGGGCCGGAGGCTCTGTCGTGCGTCGCCGCCCTGACCGCCTCAGCCGTGCTGGCGGGTGAGACGGCGCAGCCGGGCCGTCCAGCGCCCCGCTCCCGGGCGGTTCTCCCACCGCTCCGCGAGCGCCGTCCGGCGCTCCGTGAGGGCCCACACCACCCGGACGGACGATCGGGGAAGGAGCATCGCCCGCAGCCGGGTGCCGCGGCCGGCCGCGGCCCGCAGACCCGCCCGTACCGCCAGAGCGTCCTCGGCCAGTCCGGCCGCGGGACGCGGCTCGGGGGCGTACAGCACCTGCTCCACCGAGCCGGCGATCCGGTGCACCGCCTCGGCGGTGGTGGTGTCGAGGCGGCCCAGCCGCACGATCCTGGCCGCCGCCTTCCGGGGCGTCAGCGACTCGTCGGGCGCGATGCCGTGGTCCCAGGCCGTGTCGGTGATCTCCCGCCAGGCGGCCAGCGTCCGGGCGGCGGCGGCCTCGGGCGTCCGGCCTCCGGAGCCCAGCCGGCGATTCCGCGTCCGGATCCGCCACAGCAGCGGCGACAGCACCAGCGCCGCCACCACCAGGACCGCCGCGTGAACCGCCAGCAGCACCTTCCAGAGCGGGGTGCCCCGGTCGGTCGGCAGGGCCGCACCCGGCTCCTGCGAGGGACCGCACCCGCCTTCCTGGCGCAGCTGCGGCGGGCAGCTGTCCTCGGCGGAGGGCGCCGCGGACGGCTCGGCGGAGGTGCCCGCGGAGGGCTGGGCCGCGTCGCTCGCGCTGTCCGTGGGGACCTCGGGCCGGGTCCACGAGGGAGTGCTGCCCCGACTGGGGGTGGGCTCGAACCGGGTCCACCCGACCCCCTCGAAATACAGCTCGGGCCAGGCGTGCGCGTCGCGCAGCCCGACCGAGATCGCGCCGTCCGTCTTCATGGTGCCCGGGGTGAAGCCCACCGCCACCCGGGCCGGGATGCCCAGCGTCCGGGCCATCGCGGCCATCGAGAACGAGAAGTGGACGCAGAAGCCCTCCTTGTCGCGGAGGAACCGGGCGATGGCGGACGACCCCGTCCCGGAGGTGACCGTCGTGTCGTAGGTGAAGCCGCCGTCGGACGCGAACCAGTCCTGGAGCTTCACGGCCTGCTCGTAGGCGTTGGACGAGCCCTGGGTGACCTGCTCGGCGGTGTCGGCGACCACTTTCGGCAGGGAGCCGGGCACCTGGGTGTACTCGCGGACCAGCTCCTGGGGCGGCGGGCCCGCGGCCGCGAGCTGGTCCGCCGTGGGTTCGACGACCAGACTGCCGACCTCGTAACTCGCGCCGCGCGTGGTCTGCCCGTCGTCGCCGACCAGGGTGCGGCCCTCGGGCTCGTACCGCCAGCGGCCGCCGACGCGGACCTCGCTGGCCGGGTAGGGGAGCGGCAGATAGGTCTGCTGGTAGGAGCGCGAGGCGGAGATGTTCGTCCGGACCTCGGTGACGGAGACGTCCCTGCCGAGACCCGTGGGCTGCGGCAGGCGGTCGGGAACGTCCGTCAGCCGTCGGGTGGAGGAGCGCCACTCGCTGCCGTTGAACTCGTCCAGGGCCAGAATCCGGAGATAGAGGCTCTGCGGGTCCTCGATGTTGCTGCGGTACGTCATCACCTCCCGGTTGTCCGGCTGGTTGAGGTTGTTCTGGAGCGAGACCAGCGGATTCACCGCGGAGATCGTGCCGCCGCCGCTGCCCTTGCCGTTCCCCGGACCGTCGCCGCCCAGCAGGCCGCTGTCCAGGGCGGGCAGGGTCAGGGGGGCCACCAGGGCGATGCCGAGCGCCAGCACGCCGATCCGCCGCCCGGTCCGCACGGGGGAGGTGCCACCGCTCACCCCGGCCAGTCCGTCGGCCAGACCTCCCGAAGTCCGTGAGGCGCCGCCGAAGACGCGGCCCCACTGGGAGAGCCGGTCCCGGCCCTCCGCCAGCAGGAGCAGCAGATAGCCGGAGGCGGCCAGTAGGAACCACAGCCAGCTCGCCCCGCCGTCGGAGAGACCGGCCGCGACCGAATACAGGGCGA
The DNA here is from genome assembly GCF_041435495.1 of Streptomyces sp. NBC_01116. NCBI lineage: Bacteria > Bacillati > Actinomycetota > Actinomycetes > Kitasatosporales > Streptomycetaceae > Streptomyces > Streptomyces sp. NBC_01116. Next base: position 2,024,083 of record NZ_CP108644.1, on the reverse strand, counting down.
GGAGGGGCAGTCCGGCCGGGGCCGCGCTGCGGAAGGTCACCGCCAGGGCGTCGACCACGAGGCCGATCAGGACCACCCCGCCGACCACCATCAGCTTGATGCCGTCGGTCATCGGCGCCGGGATGGCGTACGTGCCGACGTCCTCCCCGCCCTCCACCAGCAGCTCACCGAGCCGCATGAGGGCCCCCGGCCCGGGCAGCACGCCGAACAGGGCGTGGTCCCGGACGAAGACCAGCGTCAGCAGCAGCAGGGTGACCAGTGTCTGGACGCCGACGGTCAGCGTCCTCGCCAGCGGAACCCGGCGCGCGAGGGCGCCCACCCCGCTCTGGACGCCGAGCAGCACCGCCGCCTGCGCCAGCCAGCCGACCCCCTCCACCAACGGGATCAGCGCCCCCGCCGCCAGCAGCGTCGCCGCGTAGGCGCACAGCGCCAGCCTGGCCCGCCCGCTCATGACCATCCCCCCGTGAAACCTGTCGCGCCGCCGCCCGTGGCCGACGGCGAATCCGTGCGCATCCCGCCCGCCAGCTGCCACAGCGCGGGCAGTTCGGCCCCCGGCTCCACCGGCACCGCGACCCAGCCCGACTCGCGCAGCCGCCGCAGCCGGTCCTCGGCCACCTGCGCCGTGTCCTCGTCGCCTGCCCAGGCGGAGCTGTCCAGGACGAAGGCGACCCCGGCCCCGGCCCGCTGGCGCATCCGGGCCGCGACCGCGGCCTGTTCCTCGTCCAGATCGCCGAAGAAGGCGATGAGCAGTCCCTCGTTGCCGCCGCGCAGCACGTCATGGGCGCGCGAGAGGCCCCCGCCGTCGGAATGGCCGACCACCGCGAGCGTGTCGAGCATCAGGCCCGCCGAGTCCGCCGACTCCTGGGTCGAGCCCGCGAAACCGCCCGATCCCTCGCCGGGCACCGCGTTCCCGTCGTCCGTGAGCAGCCGTACGGCGAAGCCGCGCTCCAGCATGTGCACGAGTGCGGAGGCCGCCCCCGAGACCGCCCACTCGAACGCCGAGTCGGGCCCGGCGCCCTGGTACCCGATCTCCCGGGTGTCCAGCAGGACCGTGCACCTGGCCCGCTGCGGCTGTTCCTCGCGGCGCACCATCAGCTCGCCGTGGCGGGCGGTGGAGCGCCAGTGGACCCGGCGCAGGTCGTCGCCGTGCCGGTAGCCGCGCGGAATGATGTCGTCCTCACCGGCCAGCGCGAGGGACCGCTGCCGGCCGTCGCCGTATCCGGAGGCCTCGCCCGCCAGTCGCAGCACGGGCAGCGGCACCGTGCGCGGAATGACGACGAGGGTGTCGTACGCGCTGAAGGAGCGCGTCAGCTCGCACATCCCGAACGGGTCGCTCAGCCGCAGCTGCAACGGGCCCAGCGGATAGCGGCCGCGCAGGTCGGAGCGGACCCGGTAGGACACCTCGCGCCGGCCGGCCGCCTCCACCCGGTCCAGGACGAAGCGGGGGCGTGGGCCGAGGACGTACGGAACACGGTCCTGGAGCATCAGCAGTCCGGTGGGCAGCCGGGAGACGTTCTCCATCCGCAGGTGCACCCGGGCCTCCGCGCCCGCGGGCACCCGCGACGGCGAGAGCCGCCGGGTGCCCGTCACCCGGTAGCGGGTGCGGTAGAGCACGGTCACGCAGACCAGGGGCAGCACGGCCAGCAGCAGCCCGACCCGCAGCAGATCGCCCTGGCCCAGGACGTAGGCGCAGACGGCGGCGGCGAGACCGGCGGCCAGGAACGAGCGTCCCCGGGTGGTCAGTCCGCCCAGGGCCGCCCGGAGGCCGCCCTTCCTGTCGCCGTCCTCCACGGCGCCGGGCTCGCCGGCCGCCATCACAGCCGCCGTGCCCCGGGCTGCTGCTGGTGGTACAGCGGGCGGCCCGGCTCCTGTCCGACCGGCGCGGGCGGCGCGGTGCCGCCGGCCGAGGTCGGTACGGGGGTGCGCTGGATGATCTCCAGGACCACCTGCTCGGCCGTGCGGCGGTTCAGCTGGGCCTGGGCGGTGGGCAGCAGCCGGTGCGCGAGGACCGGGGTCGCCAGCGCCTGCACGTCGTCCGGCAGGGCGTAGTCGCGCCCGCTGAGCGCGGCGGACGCCTTCGCGGCGCGCAGCAGGTGCAGCGTCGCGCGCGGGGAGGCGCCGAGTCTGAGGTCGGGGTGGCTCCGGGTGGCCCCGACGAGTTCCACGGCGTAGCGCCGCACGGCGTCGGCGACGTGCACCGTACGGACGGCGTCGATCAGCTTCACGATGTCGTGGGCGTGGGCGACCGGCTGGAGGTCGTCCAGCGGGGAGAGGCCCCCGTGCACGTCGAGCATCTGGAGCTCGGCCTCCGGGCTCGGGTAGCCGATGGAGACCCGGGCCATGAAGCGGTCGCGCTGGGCCTCGGGCAGCGGGTAGGTGCCCTCCATCTCCACCGGGTTCTGGGTGGCCACCACCATGAAGGGGTCGGGCAGCTCATAGGTGTGCCCGTCGATGGTGACCTGGCGCTCCTCCATCGACTCCAGCAGCGCGGACTGCGTCTTCGGCGAGGCGCGGTTGATCTCGTCGCCGATCACGATCTGGGCGAAGATCGCGCCCGGCTTGAACTCGAAGTCCCGCCGCTGCTGGTCGAAGATCGAGACACCGGTGATGTCCGAGGGCAGCAGGTCCGGTGTGAACTGGATCCGTCGCACCGAGCAGTCGATGGACCGCGCCAGCGCCTTGGCCAGCATGGTCTTGCCGACGCCGGGGACGTCCTCGATGAGGAGGTGCCCCTCGGCGAGGAGCACCGTCAGCGATAGCCGTACGACCTCGGGCTTGCCCTCGATCACACCCTCCACCGACCTGCGTACCCGCTCTGCTGTGGTGGTCAGATCCGTGAGGCTCGCTCGATCGTCATAGGTCGTCACCCGGCCCTCCTCGGCCCTTTTGCGCAGGGGCCGTCGCGCGTACCCGCGCGGCCCACCCCGAAAAATCGGACACTCCGCCGGAAGGCCCGGGGATGTCACACCCGCATTCTTGTTGCCGTTACCGCTTCGTGTCACTCGCCTGTGGATAAGTGGGTGTGAAAAGTCAGCGTCTGTCGTGATTTCGGCACCGCGAGACGCGGTGATGCGTGCGTGAGGTGCGGCGGAGGGCCGGGCAGCGAGGTCGGGTGCGTTCAGGAAGCGGAGTGGATCTCGCGCAGCAGGCCGGTGGTCACGTCGAACACGAACCCGCGCACGTCGTCGGTGTGCAGCAGGAAGGGCGAGGTGCGCACGCGCTGCATCGACTGGCGCACGTCCTGGTCGGCGTCCGTGTAGGCCTCGACGGCCCACGCCGGACGCTGGCCCACCTCGCGCTCCAGGTCCTGGCGGAAGTCCTCGGTGAGGGACTCCAGGCCGCAGTTGGTGTGGTGGATGAGGACCACGCTGCGGGTGCCGAGGGCCCGCTGGCTGATGGTCAGCGAACGGATCACGTCCTCGGTGACCACGCCGCCGGCGTTGCGGATGGTGTGGCAGTCGCCGAGCTCCAGGCCGAGCGCCGCGTGCAGGTCGAGACGGGCGTCCATGCAGGCGACCACGGCGACCTGGAGGACGGGGCGCGCGTCCATGCCCGGATCGCGGAAGTCCTTCGCGTAACCGGCGTTCAGCGCGACGAGCCGGTCGGTGACCTGGCCCCCCTCGCGGACCGCCGCAGCGGTGGACGTCACGGACTCGGCGGGGGAGTGAGCAGAAGTCGACATGGATACGACGTTAGCCTTCCCACCTGGCCCGGGCGGGCTGTGAGAGCGGACAAAAAACGTCAACTCGGCTTGTTGTGAGCTAACCCACAGGACGCGCGGGGATGCACCCGTTCGGGTGGGTTCTCCGCATCCGGACGGGTGGCGCGACTCGCTGCCCGGTTCGTTGATCGCGAATCGATCGAATGGCAGGGTGGACTAAAGTAACGCGAAGTCACCAACCACCTTCCCCGCCCACTGCCCCACCGCACCCCTGCACCTCCTGCATATTCCGTATTTCCCCCGTGATGTGCGGCGTACGTGCGACCCGGCCCTCTCCCGCTCTCGGTCGGCCGACGCCTCTTCCCCGGCGCCGGCGGACCTCCCCTTCAGAGCGGGCGGGGACCAGGACGTACGTGCCGGCCGCGCGGTACAGAGCCTGAGAGGGCGCCTTGAGCCAGACCCGACACGTCCCCGTGATGCTCCAGAGGTGTCTGGACCTGTTGGCCCCGGCTCTCCAGGACCCGGCCCACCCGGAGCCCGTGGTCGTCGACTGCACCCTCGGCCTCGGCGGTCACAGCGAGGCGCTGCTCGCCTCCTTCCCCACCGCCCGGCTGATCGCCCTGGACCGTGACAAGGAGGCGCTCCGCCTCTCCGGTGAACGGCTCGCCCCCTACGGCGACCGCGCCACCCTCGTCCACGCGGTCTACGACGAACTCCCCGACGTCCTCGCGCGGCTCGGGATCCCGAAGGTCCAGGGCGTCCTGTTCGACCTCGGCGTCTCCTCCATGCAACTGGACGAGGCCGACCGCGGATTCGCGTACGCCCAGGACGCCCCGCTCGACATGCGGATGGACCAGAGCACCGGCATGGGCGCCGCCGAGGTGCTCAACACCTACCCGCCCGGCGAACTGGTCCGGATCCTGCGCGCGTACGGCGAGGAGAAGCAGGCCAAGCGGATCGTCTCCGCCGTCGTGCGCGAGCGCGAGAAGGAGCCGTTCAGCAACAGCGCCCGGCTCGTCGAGCTGATCCGCGACGCGCTGCCGCAGGCCGCCAAGCGCACCGGAGGCAACCCCGCGAAGCGGACCTTCCAGGCCCTGCGCATCGAGGTCAACGGCGAGCTGAGCGTCCTGGAGCGGGCCATTCCGGCCGCCGTCCAGTGCCTCGACGTCGGCGGCCGCATCGCCGTGCTGTCCTACCACTCGCTGGAGGACCGGCTGGTCAAGCAGGTCTTCGCGGCCGGCGCCGCCAACACCGCGCCCCCCGGACTGCCCGTCGTCCCCGAGCGCTACCAGCCCCGGCTGAAGCAGCTCACCCGGGGCGCCGAGCTGCCCACCGAGGAGGAGGTCGCCGAGAACCGGCGCGCCGCACCCGCCCGGCTGCGCGGCGCCCAGCGCATCCGCGCGGAGGAGCGATGAACGTCACCCGGCGTCGCCCGGCGCGAAGCGGCCGCCCGGTGCCGGGCGACAGGGGAGCCGTGCGGTGAGCAGACCGGCCGCACCGCTGAAGGGGCGGGCCGCACGGCTCGCCCGGCTGATGCCGTCCACCGGGCCCAGCACCGCGGCCCGCACCCCCTTCGTGCTGCTGGTCGTCCTGCTCCTGGGCGGCGGCCTCATCACCCTGCTCCTGCTGAACTCCGCGCTCAACGAGGGATCGTTCAGGCTCAGCGAGCTGAAGCGGGACACCACCGAGCTCACCGACGAGCAGCAGGCACTCCAGCGCGACGTCGACAGCCGGTCCCAGCCCGACGCCCTGGAACGCCGGGCCCGGGAGCTGGGCATGGTCCCCGGCGGCGCCCCCGCCTTCCTGAACCCCGACGGCACGGTCCGCGGCAACCCCACCGAGGCCACCGCCCCGCCGCCGAGCCCCAGCCCCACGCCGAGCCCCAGCGCCGCCCCGGACCCCGACGCCTCCGGCTCCGCTTCGCCCTCCGGATCCGTATCCGCGACCGAGCCCGACCCCGCGACCGACCCAGCGGCGGAGAGCTCCCCGCCCCCGACGAGCCCCGGCAGGTGACGCAGTGCCGCCCAAGGAACCGCCGCGCCGCCGCGTACCCGGACCGGCCCGCCCCCGTAACGGGGCATCAGGCTCCGGCCGCTCCGGCGCGCGCCCACCGGCCCGCCGCCCCCGTCCCGCCCCGGGGCGCACCGGCGCGCGCCCAGGCGCACAGCGCTCCCTGCGCCTCGGCAGCCCCCGCCCCCGGCTGCGGCTCGTCAGCCTCGGGCTGACGCTGGTCATGCTCGCCTTCGTGGCCCGCCTGCTCCAGGTCCAGGCGGTCGACGCCAGCGCGTACGCGGCCAAGGCCGAGAAGAACCGCTACCTGGAGTACACGGTCGCCGCCGAGCGCGGCGAGATCACCGACCGCAAGGGCGTCGCGCTCGCCACCAGCGTGGACGCGCACAACATCACGGCCGACCCGAAGATGTTCACGCCCGAGGACAGCAAGGCCCCCGACGCGCCCCAGCAGGCCGCGGCCCTGCTCGCCCCGATCCTCGGCAAGGACGTCGACGAGCTGGTCGAGAAGCTCTCCGCGCCGGGCGCCCGCTACACCGTCCTCGCCTACCGGCAGACCCCCCAGGTCTGGAAGCAGATCAAGGACCTCAAGTCCGTCTTCGCCGAGAAGGCGTACGAGGACAAGCTGAAGGGCGGCCCGGGAGCCAACGTCCTGGCCGGCGTCCTCCAGGTGCCGACCACCAAGCGCGTCTACCCCAACGGGGACCTCGCCGCCGGAATACTGGGATTCGTCAGCGCCGACGGCAAGGGCGGCGGCGGCCTCGAATCGCAGCTGAACAAGGAACTCGCGGGCGAGGACGGCAAGATCCGCTACGCCCAGGCCGGCGGCCGTCGGGTTCCCACCGCGGGCGGCAGCGAGATCCCGGCCGTCCCCGGCTCCGACATCGAGCTGACCATCGACCGCGACATCCAGTGGGCCGCCCAGAAGGCCATCAGCGACCAGGTCGAGAAGTCCCGGGCCGACCGCGGCTACGTCATCGTGCAGAACACGCGGACCGGCGAGCTGCTGGCCATGGCCAACTCCCCCGGCTACGACCCCAACGACCTCTCCCAGGTGACCTCCGCCTCCCTCGGCAACGCCGCCCTCCAGGACGTGTACGAGCCCGGCTCCACCAGCAAGGTCATGTCCATGGCCGCCGTACTGGAGGAGAAGGCCGCCACGCCCGGCACCCACGTCACCGTCCCCAACCGGCTGCACCGCGGCGACCGGCTCTTCAAGGACGACGTGGACCACCCCACCTGGTACCTCACGCTCAACGGGGTCCTCGCCAAGTCCAGCAACATCGGGACCATCCTGGCGACCGGTCAGCTCGGCAGGACCCAGGCCGAGTCCAACCGGGTCCTCTACTCCTACCTGCGCAAGTTCGGCCTCGGCTCCAAGACCGGACTCGGCTACCCCGGCGAGTCGCCGGGCCTGCTGGCCCACCCCAAGGACTGGTCGACCTCGCAGCAGTACACGATCCCCTTCGGCCAGGGCCTCTCGCTCAACGCCGTCCAGGCCGCCTCGGTCTACTCCACCATCGCCAACGGCGGCGTACGGATCGCCCCCACCCTCGTCCGCGGCGCCAAGGGATCCGACGGGCGCTTCACGGCGGCCGAGGCCCCCGAGGAGAACCGGGTGGTCAGCGAGAAGACCGCCAAGACCCTGGCGACGATGCTGGAGTCCGTCGTCGACGACCGGGAAGGGACCGGCACCAAGGCCGCCATCCCCGGCTACCGGGTCGCGGGCAAGACCGGCACCGCCAACCGGGTCGACCCCGTCCGCGGCGTCTACAAGGGCTACACCGCCTCCTTCGCCGGCTTCGCCCCCGCCGACAATCCGCAGGTCACCGTCTACTGCGCGATCCAGAACCCCACCAAGGGCAGCTACTTCGGCGGCCAGATCTGCGGCCCGATCTACAAGCAGGTCATGGAGTTCGCGCTCAAGACGCTCCAGACCCCACCGTCCGGCAGCAAGCCGCCCCGGCTGCCGGTGTCCTTCAAACCCGGCGAGTGAACACGGGGATGCGCGAGCATCTCCTCCAAGGGAACCCTCAGTGACAACCATCACCCCCGACCCCGGGAACCGGAACGAGAACCGCCGGAACCAGGGTCCCTCGCTTCGCGAGAGCCCGCACCGGCCCGGTACGCTCACCGCCGTGCCCCACGCTGATCAGTCCCAAACCTCTCAGAAGGACGCGCCTGTGACCTACCCGGGAGCGCCCCGACCGGACCGGCTCCGGCCCACCCCTCTCGGTGAGCTGGCAGACCGGCTCGGCGTCGAAACAGCGGGCTCCGGTGAGATCACCGGAATCACGCACGACTCGCGGGCCGTGCGCCCGGGCGACGTGTACGCGGCCCTGCCCGGCGCCCGCTTCCACGGCGCCGACTTCGCGGCCCAGGCCGCGGGCCTCGGCGCCGCCGCCGTCCTCACCGACCCCGCCGGCGTCGAACGCGCCGCGGCCACCGGCCTGCCGGTGCTGGTCACCGAGGACCCGCGCGCCGTCATGGGCGAGCTGGCCGCCGACATCTACGGGCGGCCCGGCATCGGCCTCCTCCAGCTCGGCATCACCGGAACCTCCGGCAAGACCACCACCGCGTACCTCGTCGAGGGCGGACTGCGCGCCGCCGGACGCTCCACCGGGCTGATCGGCACGGTCGAGATGCGGATCGGCGACGAGCGCATCAAGTCCGAGCGCACCACCCCCGAAGCCACCGACCTCCAGGCCCTGTTCGCCGTCATGCGCGAACGCGGCGTCGAGGCCGTCGCGATGGAGGTCTCCAGCCACGCCCTGGTGCTCGGCCGGGTCGACGGCTGCGTCTTCGACGTCGCCGTCTTCAACAACCTCAGCCCGGAGCACATGGAGTTCCACTCCGGCATGGAGGACTACTTCCAGGCCAAGGCCCAGCTCTTCACCCCCGAACGCAGCCACCGCGGCGTCGTGAACTTCGACGACGAGTACGGCCGCAGGCTCCTGACCGAGTCCGGGGTGCCGGTCACCAGCTTCTCCGCCGAGGGCCACCCGGACGCCGACTGGCACGCCGAGGACGTCGAGGTCGGACCGCAGGACAGCACCTTCACCGCCGTCGGCCCCAAGGGCGAGCGGATCACCGCCCGCGCCCCGCTGCCCGGCCCGTTCAACGTCGCCAACACCCTCGCCGCGATCGTCACGCTGGCCGTCGCGGGCGTCGACCCGCAGACCGCCGCCGACGGCATCGCGGCCGTCCCCGGGGTCCCCGGCCGGCTGGAGCGGGTGGACGCCGGACAGCCCTACCTCGCCGTCGTCGACTACGCGCACAAGACCGACGCCGTCGAGTCCGTCCTGCGCTCCCTGCGCAAGGTCACCGAGGGCAAGGTGCACATCGTCCTCGGCTGCGGCGGCGACCGCGACACCACCAAGCGCGGCCCGATGGGCGCGGCGGCCGCCCGGCTCGCCGACACCGCCGTGCTGACCTCCGACAACCCCCGCTCCGAGGACCCCCTCGCGATCCTCGCCGCGATGCTCTCCGGCGCCGCCGACGTACCCGTCCACGAGCGCGGCGACGTGCTGGTCGACGCCGACCGAGCCTCGGCCATCGCCGCCGCCGTCGCCCGCGCGGAGGCGGGCGACACCGTCCTCGTCGCCGGCAAGGGGCACGAACAGGGCCAGGACATCCACGGGGTGGTACGCGCCTTCGACGACCGCAAGGTCCTGCACGCAGCCATCGAGCGGTCCCTGACGCGCCCCGGCGCCGCGGACCGTGCCCCTCACCTCGAGAACAACAGTCAGGGATGACCAAGTGATCACCCTTTCCCTCGCCGAGATCGCCGAAATCGTCGGCGGGCAGTCGCACGACATACCGGATCCGGCAGTCACCGTGACCGGACCCGTCGTCATCGACTCCCGCGAGGTCGCGCCCGGCAGCCTGTTCGCCGCGTTCGCCGGCGAACGGGTCGACGGCCACGACTACGCCCGGCGCGCCGTGCAGGCGGGTGCGTCGGCCGTGCTGGCGGCCCGCCCCGTCGGCGTTCCGGCGATCGTCGTGGACGACGTCGTCGGCGCGCTCGGAGCCCTCGCCCGTGCCGTCGTGGAGCGCCTCGGCACCACCGTCGTCGGACTCACCGGATCCGCCGGCAAGACGTCCACCAAGGACCTGATCGCGCAGCTCCTCCAGCGCAAGGGCCCGACCGTCTGGACGCCCGGCTCCCTCAACAACGAGATCGGCCTGCCGGTCACGGCCCTGACCGCCACCGCCGAGACCGAGCACCTGGTCCTGGAGATGGGGGCCCGCGGCATCGGCCACATCCGCTACCTGGCCGACCTCACCCCGCCCCGCATCGGCCTCGTCCTCAACGTCGGCTCCGCGCACCTCGGCGAGTTCGGCAGCCGGGAGGCCATCGCCCAGGCCAAGGGCGAGCTGGTCGAGGTCCTGCCCGAGGACGGCTGCGCCGTGCTCAACGCGGACGACCCGCTCGTCCGCGCCATGGCCTCGCGCACCAAGGCCCGCGTGCTGCTCTTCGGAGAAGCCCCGGAAGCGGACGTACGGGGCGAGAAGGTCAGGATGACCGCCGACGGGCGGCCCGCCTTCGAGCTCCACACACCCACCGGGTGCAGCGACGTGACCATGCGCCTGTACGGTGAGCACCACGTGTCGAACGCGCTCGCCGCGGCCGCCGTCGCCCATGAGTTGGGCATGTCCGTGACCGAGATCGCCGAGGCGCTCTCGGAGGCGGGCACCCTCTCCCGCTGGCGCATGGAGGTCACCGAGCGTCCGGACGGTGTGACCGTCGTCAACGACGCCTACAACGCGAACCCCGAATCCATGAGAGCCGCACTGCGTGCGCTGGCTGCCATGGGCCAGGCCCGAGGGGCCGACGGGGGGCGCACCTGGGCGGTGCTCGGTCAGATGGCCGAGCTCGGTGACGCGTCGCTCGCCGAGCACGACGCGGTCGGACGGCTCGCCGTCCGGCTCAACGTCAGCAAGCTCGTCGCTGTCGGGGGGAGAGAAGCCTCCTGGCTGCAACTGGGCGCATATAACGAGGGTTCGTGGGGTGAGGAGTCGGTGCACGTGTCCGACGCACAGGCGGCCGTCGACCTGTTGCGCAGTGAACTGCGCCCGGGAGACGTCGTGCTGGTGAAGGCGTCCCGGTCGGTCGGCCTGGAGAAGGTCGCCCAGGCACTGCTGGAGAACTCGACCGAGGGCGAGGTCGCCGGCCGATGAGGCAGATCCTCTTCGCGGGGGCCATCGGGCTCTTCCTGACCCTGGTCGGTACCCCGCTGCTGATCAAGCTGCTGGCCCGCAAGGGATACGGGCAGTTCATCCGGGACGACGGCCCGCGCACGCACGGCAGCAAGAAGGGCACGCCCACGATGGGCGGCATCGCCTTCATCATGGCGACGATCATCGCGTACCTCCTCGCGAAGGTCATCACGGGTGAGGACATCCGCTACTCCGGCGTCCTCGTGCTGTTCCTGATGGCGGGCATGGGCCTCGTCGGGTTCCTCGACGACTACATCAAGATCGTCAAGCAGCGTTCGCTCGGTCTGCGGGCCAAGGCGAAGATGGCGGGACAGCTGATCGTCGGCATCGCCTTCGCGGTGCTCTCGCTCCAGTTCCCCAACTCCATGGACTACACCCCGGCCTCCACCCGGCTCTCGTTCGTCGAGGACTTCGGCTGGTCGATCGGCCCGGTGCTGTTCTGCGTCTGGGCGCTGTTCATGATCCTCGCCATGTCCAACGGAGTGAACCTCACCGACGGCCTCGACGGGCTGGCCACCGGCGCCTCCGTGATGGTCTTCGGCGCCTACACCTTCATCGGCCTCTGGCAGTTCCAGGAGTCCTGCGCCAACGCGGACAACCTGACCAACCCGAGCGCCTGTTACGAGGTACGCGACCCGCTCGACCTCGCCGTCGTCGCCGCCGCCCTGATGGGCGCCTGCTTCGGCTTCCTGTGGTGGAACACCTCGCCCGCCAAGATCTTCATGGGCGACACCGGCTCGCTCGCCCTCGGCGGGGCCCTCGCGGGCCTCGCGATCCTGTCCCGCACCGAGTTCCTGCTCGCCATCCTCGGCGGCCTCTTCGTGATGATCACCATGTCCGTGGTCATCCAGGTCGGCTCGTTCAAGATGACCGGCAAGCGGGTCTTCCGGATGGCGCCGCTCCAGCACCACTTCGAACTCAAGGGGTGGTCCGAAGTCCTTGTCGTGGTCCGCTTCTGGATCATCCAGGGCATGTGCGTGATCGTCGGCCTCGGCCTCTTCTACGCGGGATGGGCAGCCAAGAAGTGAGCAGCACCGTGGACTGGCAGGGCAAGCACGTCACCGTCGCCGGGCTCGGCGTCAGCGGGATCCCCGCGGCCCGCGCCCTGCACGAGCGCGGCGCGCTCGTCACCGTCGTCAACGACGGCGACGACGAGCGCGCCCGCGCGCAGGCGGCCGAACTGGAGGCGCTCGGCATCACCGTGCGCCTCGGCGACGGCGCCACCCTGCCGCCGTCCACGGAGCTCGTCGTCACCGCCCCCGGCTGGCAGCCGGACAAGCCGCTCTTCCTGGCTGCCGCCGAGGCGGGCGTCCCGGTCTGGGGCGACGTCGAACTGGCCTGGCGCCTGCGCGGTGACGACGGGCGTGCGCCCGCGCCCTGGCTCGCGGTCACCGGCACCAACGGCAAGACCACGACCGTACGGATGCTGGCCTCGATCCTTGAGGCGGCGGGCCTGCGCACCGCGGCCGTCGGCAACATCGGCGTATCGCTGCTGGACGCGGTGCTCGGCGAGACCGAGTACGACGTCCTCGCCGTCGAACTCTCCAGCTACCAGCTGCACTGGGCGCCCTCCCTGCGCGCCCACTCCGCCGCCGTCCTCAACCTGGCCCCGGACCACCTCGACTGGCACGGCTCGATGGCGGCGTACGCCGCCGACAAGGGCCGCGTCTACGAGGGCAACACGGTCGCCTGCGTCTACAACGCGGCCGACCCGGCCACCGAGGACCTGGTGCGCGAGGCCGACGTCGAGGAGGGCTGCCGGGCCATCGGCTTCACCCTCGGCGCCCCCGGCCCCTCGCAGCTCGGCGTGGTCGACGGCATCCTCGTCGACCGGGCGTTCGTCGCCAACCGCCAGAAGCAGGCCCAGGAACTGGCCGAGGTCACCGACGTCAACCCGCCGGCCCCGCACAACATCGCCAACGCCCTCGCCGCCGCGGCCCTCGCCCGCGCCTTCGGCGTGGAACCGGCCGCGGTCCGCGACGGGCTGCGTGCCTTCCGGCCGGACGCCCACCGCATCGAACACGTCGCGGACGTCGGCGAGGTCGCCTACGTGGACGACTCCAAGGCCACCAACACCCACGCCACCGAGGCGTCCCTCGCCGCCTACGACTCCATCGTCTGGATCGCGGGCGGACTGGCGAAGGGCGCCACGTTCGACGAGCTGGTCACCGGTGCGGCGAAGCGGCTGCGCGGGGTCGTGCTGATCGGCGCCGACCGGGCGCTGATCCACGAAGCCCTGACGCGACACGCCCCCGAAGTCCCGGTGGTCGACCTCGACCGGACCGACACTGGAGCGATGTCCGAAGCGGTCGCGCGGGCGGCCGGGCTCGCCCGGCCGGGGGATACGGTACTGCTGGCCCCGGCCTGTGCCTCGATGGACATGTTCACCAACTACAACAAGCGGGGCGAGGCGTTCGCGGACGCGGTCCGCGCACGCGCCGACGAGAGCGCCTGACCGACCGGGCCTCCGCACCCGGGGTCACGGGCCCCTGGCCCGAGCAGTGGAGGGGACAGCGACAATGCCGGCCGACGAGAGATTCGCCGTACGGCGGGACCGCGCACGGACCTCGGTTCCCCGCCCCCTCACCGCGTCGCCCGCGCCCTCCGGAGTATCGCTGCCGGACGGGCTCGCCCTGCGCGGGCGCCTCGCCACCGGGTCCCGGCGTCCGGAGACACCCCGCGGGGCCGGACGCGGCGGCACGGGACCGCGCACCGGGCGCGGCGGCGGACCTCGCCGCACCTACGAGCGGGCACGACGGGCCTGGGACCGGCCCCTGACGGCCTACTACGTGATCCTCGGCTCCAGCCTCCTGATCACCGTGCTGGGCCTGGTGATGGTCTACTCCGCCTCGATGATCAAGGCGCTGGACATCAGCAAGCCCGCGACGTACTTCTTCGGAAAGCAGTTCCTCGCCGCCGTCATCGGCGGTGCGCTGATGCTGCTCGCGGCCCGGATGCCCGTGAAGCTCCACCGGGCGCTGGCCTACCCGATACTGATGGTCACCGTCTTCCTGATGGTCCTGGTCCAGGTGCCGGGGATAGGGATGTCGGTCAACGGCAACCAGAACTGGCTCTACCTGGGCGGCCCGTTCCAGCTCCAGCCCAGCGAGTTCGGCAAGCTGGCCCTCATCCTGTGGGGGGCGGACCTGCTGGCCCGCAAGCAGGACAAGCGGTTGCTGACGCAGTGGAAGCACATGCTCGTGCCGCTCGTGCCGGTCGCCTTCATGCTGCTCGGGCTGATCATGCTCGGCGGCGACATGGGGACCGCGATCATTCTCACGGCGATCCTGTTCGGCCTGCTCTGGCTGGCCGGCGCCCCCACCCGGCTGTTCGCCGGGGTGCTCGGCTTCGCCGCGGTCATCGCGTTCCTGCTGATCAGGACCAGCCCCAACCGGATGTCCCGGCTCGCCTGCATGGGCGTGAGCGAGCCCGATCCGGAGGGCGGCTGCTGGCAGGCCGCACACGGGATCTATGCTCTGGCGTCCGGCGGATGGTTCGGTTCCGGGCTGGGTGCGAGTGTGGAAAAATGGGGTCAACTCCCGGAACCTCACACCGACTTCATCTTCGCCATCACCGGCGAGGAGCTGGGTCTGGCGGGGACGCTGTCCGTGCTCGCCCTGTTCGCGGCCCTAGGCTATGCGGGTATCCGCGTGGCCGGACGCACGGAGGACCCCTTCGTGAGGTTTGCCGCGGGAGGCGTGACCACGTGGATCACGGCCCAGGCCGTGATCAACATCGGTGCGGTGCTCGGCCTGTTGCCGATCGCCGGGGTCCCGCTCCCGCTGTTCTCCTACGGGGGTTCGGCCCTGCTGCCGACGATGTTCGCGGTCGGGCTGATGATCGCCTTCGCACGGGAGGACCCAGCCGCCAAGGCGGCCCTGGCCATGCGGAAGCCCGGGGTGAGATGGAAGACGATGAGACGGCGCGTCAAGAAGCGTCCGTCCGGAGAGCGGTGAATTTCGGTGCATGTCGTACTCGCCGGCGGGGGGACCGCCGGACACATCGAGCCCGCGCTTGCCCTCGCAGACGCCCTGCGCAGGCAGGACCCGACCGTGGGGATCACTGCCCTCGGCACGGAACGCGGACTGGAGACCAGGCTCGTGCCCGAGCGGGGGTACGAGCTCGCGCTCATCCCCGCCGTGCCACTGCCCCGTAAGCCCACGCCCGAACTGATCACCGTCCCGGGCCGGCTGCGCGGCACGATCAAGGCCGCCGAGCAGATCCTGGAGCGCACCAAGGCGGACTGCGTGGTCGGCTTCGGCGGTTACGTCGCGCTGCCCGGCTACCTGGCCGCCAAACGGGCCGGCGTGCCGATCGTGGTCCACGAGGCCAACGCCCGCCCGGGCCTGGCCAACAAGATCGGTTCGCGGTACGCCCACGGGGTCGCCGTCTCCACCCCCGACAGCAAGCTGCGCGGCGCCCGCTACATCGGCATCCCGCTGCGCCGCACCATCGCCACCCTGGACCGCGCCCGGGTCCGCCCGGAGGCCCGCGCCTCCTTCGGCCTCGATCCCAACCTGCCCACGCTGCTGGTCTCCGGCGGCTCGCAGGGCGCGCGCCACCTCAACGAGGTGGTCCAGCGGGTCGCGCCGCTGCTCCAGCGCTCCGGGATCCAGATCCTCCATGTGGTCGGCCCGAAGAACGAATTGCCGCGGATCGACAACATGCCCGGGATGCCGCCCTACATCCCGGTACCGTACGTGGACCGGATGGACCTCGCGTACGCCGCGGCCGACATGATGCTCTGCCGCGCGGGCGCGATGACCGTCGCCGAACTCTCCGCCGTCGGGCTCCCCGCCGCCTACGTCCCGCTGCCCATCGGCAACGGCGAACAGCGGCTCAACGCCCAGCCGGTGGTCAACGCCGGCGGCGGCCTGCTGGTGGACGACGCGGCGCTCACCCCGGAGTGGGTGCAGGGCAACGTCCTGCCGGTACTGTCGGACCCCCACCGGCTGTACGAAATGTCCCGGGCCGCCGCCGAGTTCGGCCGGCGCGACGCCGACGACCTGCTCGTCGGCATGGTGTACGAAGCGATTGCCGCGCGCCGCTAGGCGTCCGGCGCGATGCGGTGCGGACCCGGGGCGGGAGCCCCGGGTCCGGCGAAGGAGCGAGCGTGGCCGGACCGACGACCGCCCAGCGCGGCGCACCCGGACGGGCGGACACCTCCGCCCGTCCGCCGCACATCGGCCCCGAGGGGCCCCGGATCGGCCGCCGCACCCTGCTGATCCTCATCGGCGTCGCGACCGCCCTGCTCGCCGCGTTCGTGATCTGGGTGCTCTACGGCTCCTCCTGGCTCCGCGTCGAGAAGGTCAGCACGAGGGGCGTCGAGGTCCTGACCCGCGAAGAAGTGGAAGCGGTTGCCGCCACACCGATCGGCGCCCCGCTGGTCTCCGTGGACACCGACGCCATGGAGCGCCGATTGCGCCAGAAGTTGCCTCGTATCGACACGGTTGATGTCGTTCGGTCCTGGCCGGACGGCATCGGCCTTAAGGTGACCGAACGGAAGCCGGTCCTGCTGGTCGAAAAAGGCGGCGCGTTCGTGGAAGTGGATGCGAAGGGCGTGCGCTTCGCCACCGTGGACAGGGCGCCGAAGGGCGTGCCCCTGCTGGAGCTGACTCCCGAACCGTCCGCGAGCCTTCGCCGCTTCGGCGGTGACGGTCTGTTGCGGGAAGCGGTCCGGGTCGCCGGAGACCTTCCGGCGGGGGTGGCCGAGGACACCGAGGTCGTACGGGTCACCTCGTACGACGCGATCTCCCTGCGGCTCACCCGGGATCGTGTGGTGACCTGGGGGAGCGGCGAGGACGGGCCGGTGAAGGCCAACGTCCTCGTCGCCCTGATGAAAGCCGCGCCCAAAGCGGCACAGTTCGACGTAAGTGCTCCCACCGCCCCGGCGGTATCGGCGAGTTGACGGGTATTTGTGCTGGCCAGCACCCTGGTTGGTCAGCGCTACGGGTGATCACATAGGGTGAAAAGAAAAACGGGAGGTTCGGCGTGTTCGTTGAACGTGCGCCACTTGTCGACTTAGTGTCCTGTTCGGAAGAGTCCAGGAAGCAGACACACTGGTAACCCTAAACTTCAACGTTAGGGTTTGGGTCGGCGTTCGGACCGTCCCCATCGACATCAGTCGTCGCCGCGGGGCTACCGCAGAGCGACGACACGTAACTCGAGGCGAGAGGCCTTCGACGTGGCAGCACCGCAGAACTACCTCGCAGTCATCAAGGTCATCGGTGTCGGCGGCGGTGGTGTCAATGCCATCAACCGAATGATCGAGGTCGGCCTCAAGGGCGTCGAGTTCATCGCGATCAACACGGACGCACAAGCCCTGTTGATGAGCGACGCCGACGTCAAGCTCGACGTCGGCCGCGAACTCACCCGGGGCCTCGGCGCCGGGGCGAACCCGGCCGTCGGTCGTAAGGCGGCAGAGGACCACCGTGAGGAGATCGAGGAGGTCCTCAAGGGGGCCGACATGGTCTTCGTCACCGCAGGAGAGGGCGGCGGCACCGGCACCGGCGGCGCACCCGTCGTCGCCAACATCGCGCGCTCGCTCGGCGCCCTGACGATCGGCGTGGTCACCCGCCCGTTCACCTTCGAGGGCCGGCGACGCGCAAACCAGGCGGAGGACGGCATCGCCGAACTCCGCGAAGAGGTCGACACCCTCATCGTCATTCCCAACGACCGACTGCTGTCCATCTCGGACCGCCAGGTCAGCGTGCTCGACGCGTTCAAGTCGGCCGACCAGGTGCTGCTCTCGGGTGTCCAGGGCATCACCGACCTCATCACCACCCCGGGTCTGATCAACCTCGACTTCGCCGACGTCAAGTCGGTCATGTCCGAGGCCGGATCGGCGCTCATGGGCATCGGCTCGGCGCGCGGCGACGACCGCGCGGTGGCGGCCGCGGAGATGGCGATCTCCTCGCCCCTCCTGGAAGCCTCCATCGACGGCGCCCGCGGCGTCCTCCTCTCCATCTCCGGCGGCAGCGACCTCGGTCTCTTCGAGATCAACGAGGCCGCCCAACTGGTGAGCGAGGCGGCGCACCCCGAGGCCAACATCATCTTCGGCGCCGTCATCGACGACGCCCTGGGCGACGAGGTGCGGGTCACCGTGATCGCGGCGGGCTTCGACGGCGGACAGCCGCCGGCCCGCCGGGAGAACGTCCTCGGCGCGAGCAGCAACAAGCGCGAGGAGCAGGCCGCTCCGGCCAGGCCCTCCGCCGAGTCCACGCGCCCGACGGGCGGACTCGGTTCCGTGCCTCCGCGCGAGGAGAGCCCGGCCCCGGCCGAGCCCGCCCCCGCGTCGGCTTCGCAGGAGAGCGCGCTCGGGCCGGTCTCTCCGCCGCACGTCCCGCCGGCCCGTCCCTACCAGGACACCCAGGCCGAAGAGCTGGACGTTCCGGACTTCTTGAAGTGATAGCTCAGCACCGGGCGGTACCCGTCACGGGCAGCGCTCACTTCGCCTTCACCGACCGGTGGGGCGGAGTGAGCGCCGCTCCGTACGGTGAGCTCAACCTCGGCGGCGCGGTCGGCGACGACCCCGCCGCCGTCGGCGCGAACCGGGAGCGTGCGGCCCGTCGCCTCGGTCTCGACCCGGCCCGCGTCGTCTGGATGAACCAGGTGCACGGCCGGGACGTCGCCGTGGTGGACGGACCCTGGGGCGCGGACGCGGAGATTCCGGCCGTGGACGCGGTGGTGACCGCCCGTCGCGGACTGGCGCTCGCGGTCCTCACCGCCGACTGCACTCCCGTTCTTCTCGTCGACCCGGCCGCCGGGATCGTCGGGGCGGCGCACGCCGGGCGGCCGGGACTGGTCGCCGGGGTCGTTCCGGCGGCGGTCGAGGCCATGGTCGCGCTCGGCGCACACCCCTCCCGGATCACCGCGCACACCGGACCGGCCGTCTGCGGGCGGTGTTACGAAGTGCCGGAGGCGATGCGGGCCGAGGTCGCCGACGCCGTCCCCGGCACCTGGTCCGAGACCAGCTGGGGAACGCCGGCGGTCGACGTCACCGGCGGAGTCCACGCCCAGCTCGCCGCCCTCGGGGTGACGGACCGGCACTCCTCGCCGTACTGCACCCTGGAATCGGGCGACCACTTCTCGTACCGCCGCGACCGCACCACCGGGCGGCTCGCCGCATATGTCTGGTTGGACTGATAGGGCATGACGGATCGTAAGGCTGAACTCGCCGCGAATCTGGCACAGGTGGAGGAAAGGATCGCCTCCTCCTGCGCCGCGGCCGGTCGAAAGCGCGAGGAAGTGACCCTGATCGTGGTCACCAAGACCTACCCCGCGAGCGATGTGCGGATCCTGCATGAACTCGGTGTGCGCCATGTCGCGGAGAATCGTGACCAGGACGCGGCCCCCAAAGCCACCGCTTGTGCGGATCTTTCGCTGACATGGCACTTTGTCGGACAATTGCAGACGAACAAGGTTCGGTCTGTGACCGGTTATGCCGATGTCGTGCAGTCGGTGGACCGCGCCAAGCTGGTCACCGCCCTCTCCGCCGCCGCGGTGCGCGGGGAGCGTGGACTCGGCTGCCTGATCCAGGTCGCCCTGGACGCGGAGAGCGGCGAGCGCGGTGAGCGCGGCGGCGTCGCCCCGGACGGGGTCGAGGAGTTGGCGGCCGCGATCGGCGCGGCTCCCGGACTCCGGCTCGACGGACTGATGACCGTGGCGCCGCTGGCAGGGGAGTACGCGGGCCGGCAACGGGCCGCGTTCGACCGGCTGATGGAAATCTCGTCCCGCCTGCGCGCCGGTCATCCGGCTGCGAACATGGTCTCCGCGGGTATGAGCGGGGACCTGGAGGACGCGGTGGCGGCCGGAGCGACACATGTACGCGTCGGTACGGCGGTACTCGGAGTCCGACCCAGGCTCGGGTAACGTCGCGAAGCAAGTCGGACCACAGCAGAAAATATGGTCATTACCGCTCACAGCGGGTAGGCCACCGTGGATCGCGGGCACTTGGTGACGAATGCCGATCCACCACAGAGCGGAGGACTCGGAGCATGGCCGGCGCGATGCGCAAGATGGCGGTCTACCTCGGCCTCGTGGAGGACGATGGGTACGACGGTCCGGGGTTCGACCCCGATGACGAATTCGAACCTGAGCCGGAGCCCGAGCGCGACCGGCGGCGGCATCAGCCCCCGCACCAGGTGGAGCGGGAACGCGAGCGCGAAAGGGACGAACCGGTACGAGTTGTACAACCGCCCGCCCAGCGCGAGCCCGTTCAGCTCCCCGCGGAAAGCCCGCGACCCGCCCGGATCGCCCCCGTGGCATCCATCACACCTGAACGCCCGAACATGGAGAAGAACGCACCGGTGATCATGCCCAAGGTCGTGTCCGAGCGGGAGCCGTACCGCATCACCACGCTGCACCCCAGGACCTACAACGAGGCCCGTACCATCGGGGAACACTTCCGTGAGGGCACTCCGGTGATCATGAATCTCACGGAGATGGACGACACGGACGCGAAGCGACTTGTCGACTTTGCCGCGGGACTCGTCTTCGGTCTCCATGGCAGCATTGAACGCGTGACGCAGAAGGTGTTCCTGTTGTCGCCTGCTAACGTCGATGTCACGGCGGAGGACAAGGCCCGCATCGCAGAGGGCGGATTCTTCAACCAGAGCTGAGAACACGACACCGGGAACAACCCGGCCGAGAGGCCGGTGCCGGCCACGAGGCCGGAGCTGACGAGAGCCAGGGGAGAGGGAACAGCGGGACATGGGCGTCGCACTGGATGTGGTCTATATCGCGCTGATGTGTTTCCTCATCGTGCTGATCTTCCGGCTGGTCATGGACTATGTCTTCCAGTTCGCACGTTCATGGCAACCCGGCAAGGCGATGGTGGTCGTACTTGAGGCCACCTACACTGTCACCGATCCACCGCTCAAGCTTCTGCGGCGGTTCATTCCGCCGCTGCGTCTCGGGGGCGTGGCACTCGACCTGTCCTTCTTCGTTCTGATGATCATCGTCTACATCCTGATCAGCGTTGTGGTCAGGTTGTGAGCGATACGGTCTTGCCGACTGCCGACGACTACGTAGAGGTGAAGAAGAGATGCCGTTGACCCCCGAGGACGTGCGGAACAAGCAGTTCACGACCGTCCGCCTCCGAGAAGGCTATGACGAGGACGAGGTCGATGCCTTTCTCGACGAGGTCGAATCGGAGCTGACCCGTCTGCTCCGTGAGAACGAGGACCTGCGCGCCAAGCTGGCCGCCGCGACGCGTGCCGCCGCGCAGAACCAGCAGCAGCAACAGCAGCAGCAGGGTATGCGCAAGCCTCCGGAGCAGCAGGATCGCCCGGGTGCTCCCGTTCCCGCCGCCATATCAGGACCGCCGCAGCAGCAGCAGCCCCCGCAGATGGGTCCGCCCCAGCTGCCCGGTGGCGCGCCGCAGCTGCCCGCAGGTCCCAGTGGCCACGGCCCCCAGGGCGGCCACGGCCCCGGTCCGCAGGGCCCGCACGGCCCCGGCCCGATGCAGGGCGGTCCCATGGGTGGCCCGATGGGCGGCCCCATGGGTCAGCACCCCCAGCAGCAGCAGCAGATGCAGCAGATGCAGCCGCCGCAGATGCAGCAGCAGGGGCAGGGCCCCGGCGGCGACAGCGCCGCCCGTGTCCTCTCGCTCGCACAGCAGACCGCCGACCAGGCGATCGCGGAAGCCCGTTCCGAGGCCAACAAGATCGTCGGCGAGGCGCGCAGCCGTGCCGAGGGCCTGGAGCGCGACGCGCGTGCCAAGGCCGACGCCCTGGAGCGGGACGCGCAGGAGAAGCACCGCGTGGCGATGGGCTCGCTGGAGTCGGCCCGCGCGACGCTGGAGCGCAAGGTCGAGGACCTGCGTGGCTTCGAGCGCGAGTACCGCACGCGGCTGAAGTCCTACCTGGAGAGCCAGCTGCGTCAGCTGGAGACCCAGGCGGACGACTCGCTCGCCCCGCCGCGGACTCCGGCAGCCGCTTCGCTGCCGCCGTCCCCCTCGCTGGCCCCGGCCGGCGCGGGTGCGATGGGTCACTCCATGGGCGGCTCCAACCACGGTGGCCACGGCGGCCAGCAGATGGGTGGCGGCCCGTCCACGATGGGCGGCGCGCCGTCCTACGGTGGCCAGCAGCAGATGTCGCCCGCGATGACGCAGCCGATGGCACCGGTTCGGCCGCAGGCGCCGCAGCCGATGCAGCAGGCGCCTTCGCCGATGCGCGGGTTCCTGATCGACGAGGACGACAACTGAGCGGTTCGCGCTCGCTGAGCGCGTAGCCGTCGGCAGGCAGAGGGCCGGGCCCCGGGATTCCCCGGGGCCCGGCCCTTTGGCGTGGGCTCGGCCGCCCTTGCCGGGCCGGGTGCGGGTGGGGCGCCTGCGGCGGGCTGTTCCCCTACCCATCCCCAAGCTCTCGACTTCGTTCGAGCAGGGGAGGCCCCACTCTTCCCGAGACCGGGGCGCTGCCCCGGACCCCGCTCCTCAATCGCCGGAGGGGCTTGAGTGGGCCCGGCCCACTTCTCAGGCGCGGGGGTTCGGGGGCGGAGCCCCTGAGGGGGACAGCGAAGGGCCCGGCCGACGTGTTGCGTCGGCCGGGCCCTGGGTCCTGCGGGCTACCGCTACCGCTTGCGCAGGCGGAACCTCAGCTCCAGGCCCTCGTCCGCGAACACCTCGCCGTAGGTCTCGTCCGCCTCACCCTCCGCGTAGTCCGGGGCGAGCACCTCCTCGGAGATCAGCGGGGTGTGCTCGGTGAGGGCCTCCACCGTCGCCGGGGACGTCGAGGTCCAACGGACGGCGATGCGGTCCGCGACGTCCAGGCCGCTGTTCTTGCGGGCCTCCTGGATCAGGCGGATCGCGTCACGGGCCAGGCCCGCGCGGCGCAGTTCCGGGGTGATCTCCAGGTCCAGGGCGACGGTCGCGCCCGAGTCCGAGGCGACCGACCAGCCCTCGCGCGGGGTCTCCGTGATGATGACCTCGTCGGGGGAGAGGGTGATCCGCTCGCCGTCGACCTCCACCGCCGCCGTGCCCTCGCGGAGTGCCAGGGAGAGGGCGGCCGCGTCCGTGTTCGCCACCGCCTTGGCCACCGCCTGGACGCCCTTGCCGAACCGCTTGCCCAGGGCGCGGAAGTTGGCCTTCGCCGTCGTGTCGACCAGGGAGCCGCCCACCTCCGAGAGCGAGGCCAGCGACGTGACGTTCAGCTCCTCCGTGATCTGCGCGCGCAGTTCGGGGGAGAGGTCGGTGAAGCCCGTCGCCGCCACCAGCGCACGCGACAGCGGCTGACGGGTCTTCACTCCCGACTCGGCGCGCGTGGCCCGGCCCAGCTCCACCAGGCGGCGCACCAGCGCCATCTGCGTGGAGAGCGTCGGGTCGATCACCGACAGGTCCGCCTTCGGCCAGGAGGACAGGTGGACCGACTCCGGGGCGTCGGGCGTGACCGGCGCCACCAGGTCCTGCCAGACCCGCTCCGTGATGAACGGGGTCAGCGGGGCCATCAGCCGGGTCACCGTCTCGACGACCTCGTGCAGCGTGCGCAGCGCCGCCTTGTCGCCCTGCCAGAAGCGGCGGCGCGAGCGGCGTACGTACCAGTTGGAGAGGTCGTCCACGAACGCCGAGAGCAGCTTGCCGGCGCGCTGGGTGTCGTACCCCTCCATCGCGACGGTCATCTGGTCGACCAGCGCGTTCAGTTCGCTGAGCAGCCAGCGGTCCAGGACCGTGCGGTCCGCCGGGGCCGGGTCGGCCTCCGAGGGGGCCCAGCCCGACGTGCGCGCGTACAGGGCCTGGAAGGCGACCGTGTTCCAGTAGGTGAGGAGTGTCTTGCGGACGACCTCCTGGATCGTGCCGTGGCCCACGCGCCGTGCCGCCCACGGGGAGCCGCCCGCCGCCATGAACCACCGCACCGCGTCCGCCCCGTGCTGGTCCATCAGCGGGATCGGCTGGAGGATGTTGCCCAGGTGCTTGGACATCTTGCGGCCGTCCTCGGCGAGGATGTGGCCCAGGCAGACGACGTTCTCGTAACTCGACTTGTCGAAGACCAGGGTGCCGACCGCCATCAGCGTGTAGAACCAGCCGCGGGTCTGGTCGATGGCCTCCGAGATGAACTGCGCCGGGTAGCGGCTCTCGAAGACCTCCTTGTTCTTGTACGGGTAGCCCCACTGCGCGAACGGCATCGAACCCGAGTCGTACCAGGCGTCGATGACCTCCGGGACGCGGTACGCCTCCAGTTGGCAGTTCTCCCGCGTGCAGGTGAAGCTGATCTCGTCGATGAACGGGCGGTGCGGGTCGAGGGCCGACTGGTCGGCGCCCGTGAGTTCCGTCAGTTCGGCGCGTGAGCCCACGCAGGTGAGGTGGTCGTCCTCGCAGCGCCAGATCGGCAGCGGCGTGCCCCAGTAGCGGTTACGGGAGAGCGCCCAGTCGACGTTGTTGTTCAGCCAGTCGCCGAAGCGGCCGTTCTTGACCGAGTCCGGGAACCAGTTGGTCTTCTCGTTCTCCTCAAGGAGCCGGTCCTTGATCGCCGTCGTCCTGATGTACCAGGACGGCTGCGCGTAGTAGAGCAGCGCCGTGTGGCAGCGCCAGCAGTGCGGGTAGCTGTGCTCGTAGGGGACGTGGCGGAAGAGCTTGCCGCGCGCGTCCAGGTCCGCGGTGAGCGCCTCGTCGGCCTTCTTGAAGAAGACGCCGCCCACGAGGGGGAGGTCTTCCTCGAACGTGCCGTCCGGGCGGACCGGGTTGACCACCGGCAGGCCGTACGCACGGCAGACCGCGAGGTCGTCGGCGCCGAACGCGGGGGACTGGTGGACCAGACCCGTACCGTCCTCGGTCGTGACGTACTCGGCGTTGACGACGTAGTGCGCCTCGGCCGGGAAGTCGACCAGGGCGAACGGGCGCTCGTAGCTCCAGCGCTCCATCTCCGCGCCGGTGAACGACTGGCCGGTGGCCTCCCAGCCCTCGCCCAGGGCCTTCTCCAGGAGCGGCTCGGCGACGACGAGCTTCTCCTCGCCGTCGGTCGCCACGACGTAGCGGACCCCGGGGTGGGCGGCGACCGCCGTGTTGGAGACCAGCGTCCAGGGGGTGGTCGTCCAGACCAGGAGGGCCGCCTCGCCGGCCAGCGGGCCGGAGGTGAGCGGGAAGCGGACGAAGACCGAGGGGTCGACGACCGTCTCGTAGCCCTGGGCCAGCTCGTGGTCGGACAGGCCGGTGCCGCAACGCGGGCACCAGGGGGCGACACGGTGGTCCTGGACCAGCAGGTCCTTGTTGAAGATCTCCTTGAGCGACCACCACACGGAGTCCACGTACTCCGGGTCCATCGTGCGGTACGCGTCGTCCAGATCGACCCAGTAACCCATGCGGGTCGTCAGCTCGGCGAAGGCGTCGGTGTGCCGGGTCACCGACTCGCGGCACTTGGCGTTGAACTCGGCGATGCCGAACGCCTCGATGTCCTTCTTGCCGTTGAAGCCCAGCTCCTTCTCGACCGCGAGCTCGACCGGCAGGCCGTGGCAGTCCCAGCCGGCCTTGCGGCCGACGTGGTAGCCCTGCATGGTGCGGAAGCGGGGGAAGACGTCCTTGAAGACGCGGGCCTCGATGTGATGGGCGCCCGGCATGCCGTTGGCGGTGGGCGGGCCCTCGTAGAAGACCCACTCGGGGCGGCCCTCGGACTGGTCGAGGCTCTTGGCGAAGACCTTGCTCTCGCGCCAGAAGTCGAGCACGGCGTGTTCGAGCGCGGGCAGGTCGACCTGGGCGGGTACCTGGCGGTACTGCGGCGATGTCATGTGCGGCTTCCTCCGGCGGACGTCTTCCACTTCCGTCGGAGGGACGAGAGCGTCTCGGCTCCCGCGGTACCACCCTCCTTGGCCCCGGGCACAGGCCCGTGGCCCCCTCATTGGGGTCGCGATGCCGGGTCTAGTGACCTTGCGCCGACGGGCGGGGCCCACGGTTCAAAGCGTTCTTCCGGCGACTCCGGGGTGATCTTCACGACGCGCTCGCCCCCGGGCTCCCACCGTCCCCGGGTCGCTGCTGGCTGCGTACGGCGCTACTCGTCCCATCCAAGCCTCTCGCTGGGCCCAGTGTACGGGCCCGTACGGGCGACGGCCGACCGGTTATCGGCGGCGCGCGGGCGTGACCCGAGTGGCGGGACGGGGTAGAAGGACTTCCCGGCGCTGCCCGAGGCCGGATTACCGGACGGGGAGCTGGGAACAACGGAGGCAGGCACGCCACGACCGGACACGGGGAGGGCGCGAAGGCGGCGTGCCCCGTTGCCGCGGGGCTGGAGTCGATTTATCGTCCCAGCACGATTCGCGAGCAAGATCACAATATGTGAAGGGGCCGCGGCCATGGTGGCGAAGAAGACGGCGGAAGAGACCGCGGCCGAGCACGACGGCACCCACGAGCCACCGGTCGGACAGGGGGCCGCGCCCGCGAAGAGCACGGAGGAGGAGACCGCTTCCGGGAAAGCCGCTCCCAAGAGGGCCGCTCCCGAGAAAGCGGCGGCCAGGAAGACGGCTGCGAAGAGGACCACGGCGAAGAAGACCGCGTCGAAGAAGACCGCGGCCAAGAAGACGGCGACCGGCGAGAAGCCCGCCGCGAAGAAGAGCACCGCCAGGAAGAGCGCGGCCAAGAAGGCGTCGAGAACGGCCGCGGTCGCGGCCACGGAGGCGGCCCCGGCCGCCGAGCAGACGGGAGCCCACACGGTGGTAGCCAAGAAGAGCGCGAGTCGTCACGCAGCAGGCGCACAGGCCACGGCGCCCGTGCCGCCGGCCCGCGCCGCCGCCCCCGACGAGCTGGCCGTCCGGCCCGGGGAGGACCCCTGGACGCCCGAGGAGGTCACCGAGGCGCGCACCCTGCTGACGAGCGAGACGCTGCGGCTCCGCAGCGAGCTGGAGGCCTCCGGGGCCGCGCTCGCCGGGCTCATGCGGGACTCCGGGGACGGCGCGGGCGACGACGAGGCCGACACCGGCACCAAGAACATCACCCGCGAGCACGAGCTGTCGCTGGCCGCCAACGCCCAGGAGATGCTGGAGCAGACCGAGCGGGCGCTCGCCCGGCTGGAGGCGGGGACCTACGGGCTCTGCGAGGTCTGCGGTAAACCGATCGGCAAGGCGCGGATGCAGGCCTTTCCCCGGGCCACCCTGTGCGTCGAGGACAAACAGAAGCAGGAGCGGCGCGGCTGATCCGCACAGGTGTGTCGTACCCTCATCCTCAGGCAGGCACCTAGGTTGAGGGACTCACGTGGCAGAGGCGGAGCGCATCATCGGTACGCCGGACAATCCCGAGGCCGAGGGCGCGGACGAAGGCGGCAGCGCGGCAGCCGACGCGGCCGTGAACGCGGGCCGGGGCAAGCGGAAGGTCCTCGTTCTCCTGAGCGTGGCCGTCGTGGCCTATCTGCTGGACCTGGCCACCAAGATGATCGTGGTCGCGAAGCTGGAGCACCAGCCGCCGATCGACATCATCGGCGACTGGCTCCAGTTCCGGGCGATCCGGAACGCGGGCGCCGCGTTCGGGTTCGGCGAGGCGTTCACGGTGATCTTCACCATCATCGCCTCCGGAGTGATCGTGGTGATCATCCGGCTGGCCCGCAAGCTCTACAGCCTGCCGTGGGCCATCGCCCTGGGTCTCCTCCTGGGCGGTGCGCTCGGCAACCTCACCGACCGGCTCTTCCGGGCCCCCGGGGTGTTCGAGGGCGCGGTGGTGGACTTCATCGCCCCCAAGCACTTCGCCGTCTTCAACCTCGCCGACTCCGCCATCGTCTGCGGCGGCATCCTCATCGTGATCCTCTCCTTCAAGGGCCTGGACCCCGACGGGACCGTGCACAAGGACTGACCGGGCTGCGCGGAGAGCGTTCCGCGCAAGGCATACTCGACAGGTGAGTACGCACCCCGAGATCCGCACCCTGCCCGTACCGGACGGCCTGGAAGGCGAGCGCGTCGACGCCGCCATCTCCCGGATGTTCGGTTTCTCCCGCACCAAGGCCGCCGAGCTGGCCGCAGCCGGGAAGGTCCAGGTGGACGGTTCGGTGGCCGGGAAGTCCGAGCGGGTCCACGGGGGCGCCTGGCTGGAAGTCGAGATGCCGGGGGCGCCCGCTCCCGTCCAGATCGTCGCCGAGCCCGTCGAGGGCATGGAGATCGTCCACGACGACGACGACATCGTCGTCATCATGAAGCCGGTCGGCGTCGCCGCCCACCCCAGCCCCGGCTGGACCGGGACCACCGTCATCGGCGGCCTCGCCGCCGCCGGCTACCGGATCTCGACGTCCGGCGCCGCCGAGCGCCAGGGCATCGTCCACCGCCTCGACGTCGGCACCTCCGGCCTGATGGTCGTCGCCAAGTCCGAGCGCGCGTACACCCTGCTCAAGGCCCAGTTCCGCGACCGGGTCGTCGACAAGAAGTACCACGCGCTCGTCCAGGGCCACCCGGACCCGATGAGCGGCACCATCGACGCCCCCATCGGACGCCACCCCAACCACGACTACAAGTGGGCGGTCACCGCCGAGGGCAAGCCGTCGGTGACCCACTACGACCTGATCGAGGCCTACCGCGCCGCCAGCCTCCTCGACATCAAGCTGGAGACCGGCCGCACCCACCAGATCCGGGTCCACATGTCCGCCCACCGCCACCCCTGCGTCGGCGACCTCACCTACGGCGCGGACCCGACGCTGGCCAAGCGCCTCGGGCTGACCCGCCAGTGGCTGCACGCCGTGCGCCTGGGCTTCGAGCACCCGAGCGACGGCGGCTGGGTGGAGTTCTCCAGCACCTACCCGGCCGACCTCCAGCACGCCCTCGACACCATCTCCGCGGAGAGCCAGTGACCTCGGCCCCCTCCCCGTACAGCACCCGCAGGGCCGTCGAGGAGAGCGACCTCCAGGCCTGCTTCCAGGTGCGCAAGGAGGTCTTCGTCGGCGAGCAGAACGTGCCCGAGGAGCTGGAGTACGACGCCCACGACGCGACCGCGGTGCATGTCCTGGCCGTCGCGGCGGACGGTGTCGCGCTCGGCACGGGCCGGCTGCTGCACGGCGCGGACGCGGCCGGGAAGACCGGCGGCGACCCGGCCGTCGGCTCGCTGGGCCGCCTCGCCGTCAGCCGCCAGGCGCGCGGCCTCGGGGTCGGCGCGGCCCTCGTGCGGGCCATCGAGGACGAGGCGCGGGCGCTGGGCCTGGCCGCCGTCGACCTGCACGCCCAGACGCACGCCCTCGGCTTCTACGAGCGGCTCGGATATGTCGCGTACGGCCCCGAGTTCCCCGACGCGGGCATGCCGCACCGGGCCATGCGGCGGGAGATCCGACCGGCCTGAGTGCCGGTAGCGGGGGGTATCGGCCGAATCGCGCACCCCGCGTGGCAGGGTGGGAGCCCTGTTCGGCCGCTCGTGGTGTGCCGGAACCCCATGCTCCGGAAGGCGCCTCGTGGAACAGATGTCCCTGCTGCTCCTGCTGCTGCTCGGAGCCGTGGTCACGGTGCCGCTCGGCGACCGGCTGGGGCTGCCGGCGCCGGTCCTGATGACCCTCATCGGCATCGCGATGGCGTTCATGCCGTTCGTGCCGAACGTCGACATCCCGCCGGAGATCATCCTCCCCGCACTGCTTCCGCCGCTGCTCTACGCCACCGTGCAGCGCACCTCCTGGCGGCAGTTCGCCGCCAACAGACGCCCGATCTTCCTGCTGGCCGTGGCCCTCGTCTTCGTCACCACGGCCGCCGTCGCCGCGGTCGCGAACTCGATCGTGCCGGGGCTGCCCATCGCCGCCGCCGTCGCCCTCGGCGCGCTCGTCGCCCCGCCCGACCCGGTCGCGGCGACGGCCGTGGCGGGCTCCGTGGGACTGCCGCGCCGACTGGTGTCGATCCTGGAGGGCGAGGGGCTCTTCAACGACGTGACCGCCATCGTGCTCTACCACGTGGCCATCGCCGCCGCCGTCAGCGGCACCTTCTCGCTCCCCGAGGCCTTCGGGATGCTGGTCCTCTCCGCCGTCGTCGCGGTCGCCGTCGGCCTCGCGATCGGCTGGCTCACCATCAAGCTGATGAACCTGCTGGGCGACGCCACCCTCCAGGTCGGGCTGACCCTGCTGGTGCCGTTCGTCGCCTACGTCCTCGCGGAGGAGCTGATGGGCTCCGGCGTGCTGGCCGTCCTGACCGTCGCGCTGTTCCTCGCCGAGCACACCGCCGACGCCGACGACGTGCTGGGCCGGCTCACCGGAGTCACGTTCTGGGACATCGTCGACACCCTGGTCACCGGAGTGGCCTTCGGGCTGATCGGTCTGGAGCTGCACAGCGTGTTCGGCACCGCCGACGGGCACGCCCTGGAGATGGTCGGCTGGGGGCTCGCGATCGTCGCCGTCGTCGTCGGCGTACGGCTGCTGTACCTGCTGCCGGCTACCTGGCTGGCCAAGCGGCTCCACACCCGCCGCGACGTCAGCGAGGAGATCCCCACCAGCTGGCGGGAGACCGTCGTGATGTGGTGGGCCGGGATGCGCGGGGTGGCCTCGGTCGCCCTGGCGCTGGCGATCCCGCTGGAGACCGACGACGGGCGGCCCTTCCCCGGCCGTGACGAGATCATCTTCATCGCCTTCGCCGTGATCATGGCCACCCTGGTCTTCCAGGGGCTCACCCTGCCCTGGCTGGTGCGCAAGCTGAGGGTCCGGGCCGACACCGAGGCCGAGGAGGCACTGGAGCGGGACCTCGCCGTACGGGCCGCCAAGGCCGCCAAGTACCGCCTCAAGGAGATCCAGGAGGTCGAGGAGTTCCCCGAGGAGGTCATGGAGCGGCTCCAGCGCGCCGCGTACGACATCGGCGCCCGCATCAGCCCGGACATGGTCGACGAGGAGCGGCGCGAGGCCTACGCCCAGCGCGCGGAGCGCTTCAAGGCGATCGGCCGGGTCCAGCGCGAGATGATGTCGGCCGCCCGCCACGAGGTGCTCTCCGCGCGCAGCGAGCCCGGCTCCGACCCGGAGGTCGTGGACCGGGTGCTGCGCTACCTGGACTTCCGCTCGCTGCGCTGAAGATCCTCGCGGGCGGCCTCAGCCCCGGCCCGTGCGCGGGGCCTTGGAGTCGTCCCCGTCGAGGGCCATCGCCTTGTCGAGGCCCGTCCGGGGCCCCGCGCCCGTCAGCTCCGTCCACTGCTCGCCCGGCGGCAGTGCGGCGGGGGAGGTGGCGACCCGCGGGAGCGCGTACGGGTGGTGGTCGCGCAGCCAGCCGATCAGCTGCTCGCGCACCGCGCAGCGCGCCGTCCAGATGTCGTCCGCGTCCTTCGCCGTGACCACCGCGCGCACCTCGATCGTGGTCGGCGTGGTGTCGGTGACCGCCAGCGACCAGTCCCGGCCGTCCCAGGCGGCGATGTCCCCGAGGAGCTCCCGCAGCTTCGTCCGCATCGCCGCGACGGGAGCGGAGTGGTCGAGGTGGAAGTAGACCGTGCCGGTCATCTGCACCCCGCCGCGCGACCAGTTCTCGAACGGCTGGCTGGTGAAGTAGGAGACCGGCATCGTGATCCGCCGGTCGTCCCAGGTCCGTACCGCCAGGAACGTCAGGGTGATCTCGTCGATCGTGCCCCACTCGCCGTCCACCACCACGGTGTCGCCGAGCCGCACCATGTCACCGAACGCGATCTGGAACCCGGCGAAGAGATTGCCGAGCGTCGACTGGGCGGCGACACCCGCGACGATGCCGAGCAGACCGGCCGAGGCGAGCATCGACGTGCCGACCGCCCGCATCGGCGGGAACGTCAGCAGCATCGCCGCGACGGCGACCACCGCCACCACCGCGATGACCACCCGCTGGATCAGCGTGACCTGCGTACGGACCCGGCGGACCCGGGCCGGGTCGCGGCCGGCCGTCGCGTACCGCGCGTAGCTGGCCTCCACGACCGTCGCCGCGATCCGCACCACCAGCCAGGCGGACGCGCCGATCAGCACCAGGGTCAGCACCTGGCCGATCCCGGCGCGGTGGTCACGAATCCAGTCGACGCCCATCTGGCGGTAGCTGCTGCGCAGCAGCGCCGTGATGAGCACCACCTGCAAGGGAGGCCGACAGCGCCGCAGCAGCCCCCACAGCGGGGTCTCGTGGTGACGGCTGTCGGCCCGCCGCAGCAGCCGGTCGACCAGCCAGCCGACCAGCAGGGTGATCACCACGGAACCGCCGATGACGATCAGCGGGCGCAGCACGCTCTCCATTCCCTCGTCCTCCAAGCTGTAGGGCGGCCCTCAGCGCACGAATGGCACCATGGGCCTCATGAACATCATGCTTTTCCACTCGACGTACGGGCTCAGGCCCGCCGTGCACGCCGCGGCCGCGCGCCTCAGGGACGCCGGCCACGAGGTGCGCGTGCCCGATCTGTTCGAGGGGCACACCTTTGACACGGTGGAAGAGGGCATGGCCCACAAAGAGGAGGTCGGCAAGGAGGAGCTGCTGAGGCGCGCCGTGCTGGCCGCCGCGCCCTACTCCGACCAGGGGCTCGTCTACGCCGGCTTCTCCCTCGGGGCGGCGACCGCGCAGACCCTGGCGCTCGGCGACGCGAAGGCCCGCGGGCTGCTGCTGTTCCACGGCACCTCGGACATCGCCGAGAACGCCTCGGTGGACGAGCTGCCCGTGCAGCTGCACGTCGCGGACCCGGACCCCTTCGAGTCCCACGACTGGCTGAACAGCTGGTACCTCCAGATGCAGCGCACCGGCGCGGACGTCGAGGTCTACCGCTACCCCGGGGCCGGGCACCTGTTCACCGACCCCGATCTGCACGACTACGACCAGGCGGCCGCCGAGCAGACCTGGAAGGTCGCGCTCGGCTTCCTGGCCACCCTGTAGAACGCGCGACACCCGGCGCCCCGGGCGGTCGGCCCGCCCGGTGCGCCGGGTGCCGCGGAAGGCGGAGGCGTTACGCCTTGAGCGCCTTGTCGATGGCCTTCGTGAACTCGTCGGCCGTCATCGGGGCGTTCTCGCTGCCCTCGGCCGTGACCTTCTTGTCGCCCATCTTCAGCGTCGGTGTGCCCTGCACACCGCTCTCGTCGAACGACTTGGACATCTTCATGGCCCAGGCGTCGTACGTGCCGTCCTCGACGTCCTTCTGGAAGTCCTTGTTCCCCTTCAGCGCGTCGACCGAGTCCGCGACCTCGATGAGATAGCTGTCCTTGGCGAACTTGTCGTCGCTCTCCTCGGGGTGGAACTCCGCCGAGTACAGCGCGGCCTTGTACTCCATGAACGCCTCGGGGCTCACGTCCAGCGCCGCGCCGAGAGCGCTCAGGGCGTTCTTGGAGCCCTCGCCGTTGTCGGTGTTGTCGATGAAGGTCGCGCCGACGTACCTGACCTTGTACTTGCCGGCCTCGACGTCCTTCGAGACGGTCTCGCCGACGCCCTGCTCGAACGTGGCGCAGACCGGGCAGCGCGAGTCCTCGTACAGCTCCAGGGTCTTCTTCGCGCTCGACTCGCCGATCACCACGGTGGTGCCGTCGTCGCCCGAGGTGTTCTTCGGCGCGGTGACGTTCTTCGCGTCCGAGGCCGCCTCCCAGGCGTCCGGCTTGTTCAGCTGCATCACGCCGTAGCTGATGCCGCCGACCACGGCGAGGGCCGCGACGACCGAGACCGCCACGACGAGCTGCTTGCGGGTCTTGTCCTTCTTGGCCTGGGCCTCGCGCTCGGCGCGCAGCCGATCGCGGGCCGCTGCCTTGTTCGCCTGGGTGTTGCGCTTGCTCATGGTCATTCTCCGTGGGTACGTGTGTGGGGAGTGGGCGGTCCTGCCGTCGTCGTGTCGCCGTGCCCTCAGGCAGCGGCGTACGTCACGAGCGGCGGGCCCCTGCGTCCCACGCAGTGCACGAGGAAGCGGGCGCTGAGCGGCGGGTGCGGACGCCCGGCGGGCCGGGGGCGGCGGGCCGCGGCCCGGACGCCCGCGCGCACCACGGCGACCGCGACCAGCAGCGGCCGGAACGCCAGCAGGGCCGCCGCGCGCAGCAGCCCGGCCAGGGCCGCCTCGCCGCGCCGCAGCCAGGCCGCGGCGAGCAGCCCGACCGCCACGTGGGCGACGAGCAGCAGCCAGGGCACGGCCGGTCCCGGCTGCGCCAGCAGGGCCGCCGCACGGTCGCCCGCACCGGCCACCTCGGCCAGCGGGGTGCCCACCGCGCCGACGCCGGCGATCCGGGCCCCGCCCGCGCCGACCTCGCCGCCGCCGCACAGGACGTCGAAGCCCACCGCGCGCAGCGTGCCCGCGACCGGGCCGCCGGCCGCCCCGTAACAGAGGTGCTGGCCCGTGGTGAAGAGCGTGTCGGCGGCCAGCTCCAGCGGGACCAGCAGGCCCGCGATCGCCCCGAAGCCGCGCTCCCGGCCGGCCAGCGCGTACGCCACCGCGAAGACCGCGGCGGCGAGCAGCACGACCGCGGTCAGCGGCAGCGGGACCCGGGAGAGCAGCACATGGGATGCCGTGGACAGGGTGACGACGAGCGCGGTGAAGACCGCCGCGCGCGCGACCCTGAGCTGCGTCCCTGAAATGTCCATCGCCGGAAAGTGTGTCATGCGCCGAGGTATGCGGACCTTAAAAGAGGCTGAGAGTCCCCGGGCGGCCTCCGGGGACTCCGACGCCCCTACAGACCCGGGATCCGGCCGTTGCGGAAGAGGTCCACGAAGATCTGGTGGTCCGCGCGGGCTCTCGCCCCGTAGCTGTGCGCGAAGTCGACCAGCATCGGCGCGAAGCTCTCCTCGTCGGCCGCGATGGCCGCGTCGATCGCCCGCTCGGTGGAGAACGGCACCAGCGAGTGCCCGCTCTCGTCGTCGGCGGCCGCGTGCATCGTGGCCGTCGCCCGGCCCAGATCCGCGACGACCGCCGCGATCTCGTCCACCTCGTCGATGTCGGACCAGTCCAGGTCGACCGCGTACGGCGAGACCT
Organism: Streptomyces sp. NBC_01116; assembly: GCF_041435495.1. Classification (NCBI taxonomy): domain Bacteria; kingdom Bacillati; phylum Actinomycetota; class Actinomycetes; order Kitasatosporales; family Streptomycetaceae; genus Streptomyces; species Streptomyces sp. NBC_01116. The sequence continues at coordinate 1,989,404 of NZ_CP108644.1, read as the reverse complement.
CGGCGACCAGCTGACCCGAACCGTCCAGCTCGGTCCAGCCCAGCCACGGGTCCGCGTGCGCCTGGAGCGCGCGCTGCGAGATCACCGTGCGGTGCCCCTCGTGCTGGAAGTACTCCCGCACGGCGGCGTCCGTGATGTGCCGGGAGACCGCCGGGGTCTGCGCCTGCTTGAGGTAGATCACCACATCGTTCTCCAGGGCGTCGCTGTTGCCCTCCAGCAGGATGTTGTACGAGGGGAGCCCGGCGGACCCGATGCCGATGCCCCGGCGGCCCACCACGTCCTTGACCCGGTAGGAGTCGGGACGGGTCAGGCTCGACTCCGGCAGCGTCTCCAGATAGCCGTCGAACGCGGCCAGCACCTTGTAGCGCGTCGCGGCGTCCAGGTCGATCGACCCGCCGCCGTCCGCGAACCGGCGCTCGAAGTCCCGGATCACCGTCATCGAGTCCAGCAGCGAGAAACGCGTGCGCGACCGGGCGGCGCGCAGCGCGCCCAGCAGCGGGCCGTCCGCGGTGTCCAGCGTGAACGGCGGCACCTCGTCGTTCTTCGCGCCCGTCGCCAGCGCGCGGATCCGCTCGCGGTAGGAGTCGGCGAAGATCGTCACCAGCTCGCTGATCTGCGCGTCGGCCAGCGCCTTCGCGTAGCCGATCAGCGCCACGGAGGCGGCGAAGCGCTTCAGGTCCCAGGTGAAGGGGCCCACGTACGCCTCGTCGAAGTCGTTGACGTTGAAGACGAGGCGGCCGTTGGCGTCCATGTAGGTGCCGAAGTTCTCCGCGTGGAGATCGCCGTGGATCCACACCCGGCCGGTCCGCTCGTCCACGAACGGGCCGCCGTGCCGCTCCCGCTCCAGGTCGCCGTAGAACAGGCAGGCCGTGCCGCGGTAGAAGGCGAAGGCCGAGCCCGCCATCTTGCGGAACTTGACCCGGAAAGCCGCCGGATCGGCGGCCAGCAGCTCCCCGAAGGCGGTGTCGAAAACGGCGAGAATCTGCTCCCCGCGCTGCGCTGCGCCGGTCTGCGTTTCCGACATTTCTTGCTGCCTCCTGCTGTAGCTGGCGTGTCCGGCCGGACCGTGGGGCAACCCCGTCGAGCCCTGACCGAGTGCATGACAAAACGGACAGGTGTCCCGCCCTCTCCAACGCTCGGCGGAAGCCGGGAGTGCCCGTCGTTCGAGTCCGTCACGTCGTAGACTTCCACGCTGTCCCCCCGTCCGTCATCGCCCGACTTCCCGGAGGCCCGACGCCGTGACCAAGCCGCCCTTCACGCACCTGCACGTTCACACCCAGTACTCGCTGCTGGACGGTGCGGCGCGGCTCAAGGACATGTTCGAGGCCTGCAACGAGATGGGCATGTCGCACATCGCGATGACCGACCACGGCAACCTCCACGGGGCCTACGACTTCTTCCACTCGGCGACGAAGGCGGGCGTCACGCCGATCATCGGCATCGAGGCCTATGTCGCCCCGGAGTCACGCAAACACAAGCGCAAGGTGCAGTGGGGACAGCCGCACCAGAAGCGCGACGATGTGTCCGGATCCGGTGGTTACACCCACAAGACGATCTGGGCCTCCAACAAGACCGGGCTGCACAACCTCTTCCGGCTCTCCTCCGACGCGTACGCCGAGGGCTGGCTCCAGAAGTGGCCCCGGATGGACAAGGAGACCATCTCCCAGTGGTCCGAGGGCCTCATCGCGTCCACCGGCTGCCCCTCCGGCGAGGTGCAGACCCGGCTGCGGCTCGGCCAGTTCGACGAGGCCGTCCAGGCGGCCTCCGACTACAAGGACATCTTCGGGGCGGACAAGTACTTCCTGGAGCTGATGGACCACGGCATCGAGATCGAGCGCCGGGTCCGCGACGGGCTGCTGGAGATCGGCAAGAAGCTCGACATCCCGCCGCTCGTGACGAACGACTCCCACTACACGTACGCCAACGAGGCCACCGCCCACGACGCCCTGCTCTGCATCCAGACCGGCAAGAACCTCTCGGACCCCGACCGCTTCCGCTTCGACGGCACGGGCTACTACCTCAAGACGACGGACGAGATGTACGCCGTCGACTCCTCCGACGCCTGGCAGCAGGGCTGCGCCAACACGCTCCTGGTCGCCCAGCAGATCGACACCACCGGCATGTTCGAGGCGAAGAACCTCATGCCGAAGTTCGAGATCCCGGACGGCTTCACGGAGATCACCTGGTTCCAGGAGGAGGTCCGGGTCGGCATGGGCCGCCGCTTCCCGAACGGCGTCCCCGACGACCGGCAGAAGCAGGTCGAGTACGAGATGGACATCATCATCCAGATGGGGTTCCCGGGGTACTTCCTGGTCGTCGCCGACTTCATCATGTGGGCCAAGAACAACGGCATCGCGGTGGGCCCCGGCCGCGGCTCCGCCGCCGGTTCGATCGTGGCGTACGCGATGGGCATCACCGACCTCGACCCGATCGAGCACGGGCTGATCTTCGAGCGGTTCCTCAACCCCGAGCGCGTCTCCATGCCCGACGTCGACATCGACTTCGACGAGCGTCGGCGCGTCGAGGTGATCCGGTACGTGACCGAGAAGTACGGGGCCGACAAGGTCGCCATGATCGGCACCTACGGCAAGATCAAGGCCAAGAACGCCATCAAGGACTCCGCCCGCGTGCTGGGCTACCCGTACGCGATGGGCGACCGGCTCACCAAGGCCATGCCCGCCGACGTCCTCGGCAAGGGCATCGACCTCAACGGCATCACCGACCCCAAGCACCCGCGCTACAGCGAGGCGGGCGAGATCCGGGGGATGTACGAGAGCGAACCGGACGTCAAGAAGGTCATCGACACCGCCAAGGGCGTCGAGGGCCTGGTCCGGCAGATGGGCGTGCACGCCGCCGGCGTCATCATGTCCAGCGAGCCGATCGTCGACCACGCCCCCGTCTGGGTCCGGCACACCGACGGCGTCACCATCACGCAGTGGGACTACCCGCAGTGTGAGTCGCTCGGCCTGCTCAAGATGGACTTCCTGGGCCTGCGCAACCTGACGATCATGGACGACGCCATCAAGATGGTGAAGTCCAACAAGGGCATCGACCTGGAGATGCTCGCCCTGCCGCTGGACGACCCCAAGACCTACGAGCTGCTCTGCCGCGGCGACACGCTCGGCGTCTTCCAGTTCGACGGCGGGCCGATGCGCTCCCTGCTGCGCCAGATGCAGCCCGACAACTTCGAGGACATCTCCGCCGTCTCGGCCCTCTACCGGCCGGGCCCGATGGGCATGAACTCGCACACGAACTACGCGGAGCGCAAGAACGGCCGCCAGGAGATCACCCCGATCCACCCGGAGCTGGAGGAGCCCCTCAAGGAGGTCCTCGGCCTCACCTACGGCCTGATCGTCTACCAGGAGCAGGTCCAGAAGGCCGCCCAGATCGTCGCCGGGTACTCCCTGGGCGAGGCCGACATCCTGCGCCGCGTGATGGGCAAGAAGAAGCCCGAGGAACTGGCGAAGAACTTCGTCCTCTTCGAGGCGGGAGCCAAGGAGAAGGGCTTCTCCGACGCGGCGATCAAGGCGCTGTGGGACGTCCTGGTGCCGTTCGCCGGATACGCGTTCAACAAGGCGCACTCCTCGGCGTACGGTCTGGTCACCTACTGGACCGCCTACCTCAAGGCGAACTACCCCGCCGAGTACATGGCCGCCCTGCTGACCTCGGTCAAGGACGACAAGGACAAGTCCGCGGTCTACCTCAACGAGTGCCGCCGCATGGGCATCAAGGTGCTCCCGCCCAACGTCAACGAGTCGCTGTCCAACTTCGCCGCCCAGGGCGACGACGTGATCCTCTTCGGCCTGACCGCCATCCGCAACGTCGGCCAGAACGTCGTCGACTCGATCATCCGGTCGCGCAAGGCGAAGGGGAAGTACAGCACCTTCCCCGACTTCCTGGACAAGGTCGAGGCGGTCGTCTGCAACAAGCGCACCGTGGAATCGCTCATCAAGGCCGGCGCGTTCGACGAGATGGGCCACACCCGCAAGGGCCTCGTCGCCCACCACGAACCGATGATCGACAACGTGGTGCAGGTCAAGCGCAAGGAGGCCGAGGGGCAGTTCGACCTCTTCGGAGGCGGCGAGGAGGAGAGCGGCGAGCCGGGATTCGGGCTCGACGTGGAGTTCTCCGACATCGAGTGGGAGAAGGCCTACCTGCTCGCCCAGGAACGGGAGATGCTCGGCCTGTACGTCTCCGACCACCCGCTGTTCGGCCTGGAGCACGTGCTGTCCGACAAGGCCGACTCCTCGATCTCCCAGCTCATGAGCGGGGACTACGGCGACGGCGCCATCGTCACCGTCGGCGGCATCATCTCCGGCCTCCAGCGCAAGATGACCAAGCAGGGCAACGCCTGGGCCATCGCGACCGTGGAGGACCTGGCGGGCTCCATCGAGTGCATGTTCTTCCCCGCCACCTACCAGCTGGTCTCCACCCAGCTCGTCGAGGACACCGTCGTCTTCGTCAAGGGACGGCTCGACAAGCGCGAGGACGTGCCGCGGCTGGTCGCCATGGAGATGCAGGTCCCCGACATCTCCAACGCCGGGACCAACGCGCCCGTCATCCTCACCATCCCCACGGTGAAGATCACCCCGCCCATGGTCACCCGGCTCGGCGAGGTGCTCAGCCACCACCGGGGCGACACCGAGGTGCGCATCAAGCTCCAGGGCCCCCGCAAGACCACGGTGCTCCGGCTCGACCGGCACCGCGTCAAGGCCGACTCGGCCCTCTTCGGCGACCTGAAGGTGCTGCTCGGCCCGGCCTGCCTGGCCGGCTGAGCGGGCGCCACCGGCGACGAGAACGGCAGGAGGGGCGTCCCGCACACGCGGGACGCCCCTCTCGCTGTCTCCAACGCCAGTCTCTACCGCGAGCGGCCGACGGGTCAGTTGTGGCCGAAGCGCCGCTGATGCTTGCGGGCCACGTCGGACGGGCTGCCCTGGGCCTGCGCCTGCGGCTGGTTCTGCGACTCGTACGCCGTCGACTTGGCCTCCTCCGCGCTACGCTCCGACGCGGACGCGCGGTCGTGCTGGCTGCCCTGCTTGCGGTTCTTGTTCTTGGCCATGGTGAATGCCTCCTGTGGGGAATCCTGGGGGGCCAGGACCGTTGTCAGATTCACATGGCGCCGCAAAGGCCGCATGTTGGATCATTACCGTGCGTAGCGGTTTCCGCGGCGAGGCCCCGTTACGGGGTCCGCGCCGCCCTTTCCCCCGGCCTTTCCCCGGCCTCCACCGTCCTTTCGCCGTAGCTTCTCCCGTCCTCGCTCCCTTTCTTTCCTCTTCCTCCGCTCTTCCTTTCCGGATCCGCCACGCCGATGATCCAGTTCCGGCCGTTAACCCCTGTGCGGTCGGGCAGACTCGAAGGAAACCCTGGGTAAGCGGACCCGGTCATCGAGGAGCGGGCCGCTGAACCGTTCCCGAATTCGGAAGAGGGTGGAACGCGTGGACCGTTGCGTCGTCCTGGTGGACGCCGGCTACTTGCTGGGCGCAGCCGCGAGTCTGCTGGCCGGAGAGCCCGCCCGTTCCCGCATCACCGTCGACCACGCGGCCCTCATCCAGGGGCTGCGCGAGCGCGCCGAGGCGGACACCCAACAGCCCCTGCTGCGCATCTACTGGTTCGACGGCGCCCCCGACCGGGTGCCCCAGCCCGAGCACCGCCGGCTCCGCGTGATGCCCCGCGTGACCGTCCGGCTCGGCGCCCTGACCCGCAGCGACGGACGCTGGGCGCAGAAGGGCGTCGACGCCGCCATGCACGCCGAGCTGACCGAACTGGCCAGGAACCGGGCCTGCTCGGACGTGGTCCTGGTGACCGGCGACGGCGATCTGCTGCCCGGTCTGATGTCCGCCAAGGAACACGGGGTCGCCGTCCACCTCTGGGCCGTGCAGGCCGCCGACGGCGACTACAACCAGTCCGAGGACCTCGTGGCCGAGGCCGACGAACGGCGGGTCCTCGACCGGGCCTGGATCACCAAGGCCGTACGCGCCAAGGACCTCGGCGGCACCTGCGCCCCGCCGCCCGTCCCGCGCCCCGAGATCGCCGCGATCCTCTCCGCACCGCTGCCGGAGGCCGCCCTCGCCGCCTCCGCCGAACGGGCCTCCGAGGCCCAGGCCGCAGCGGCCCGGGGTGGCACCGCCGCCCCCGACGAGGACGCCGCGGCCCCCTCGTCCGGCACCCCGTCGGCCCCCGGTCACAAGGGCGTCCCCACCCCCAAGGACCTGGCCGCCCTGCGCGCCCACGCCACGCACCCGGACCGCCAGCACCCGCCCCAGCCCGCGAGCGCCACGCTGCGCTGGTCCTCCGACAGGGGCTGGGTGGAGCGCGGCGGCCCCCTCGGCGAGCCGGCGGAGACCGCGTCGCTGCCGACCCTCGCCCAGGTCACCAGCGCCGAACAGCGCTGGGCGGACCGGGAGGAGGACATCACCACCGTCGGCGGCGACCCCTTCGAGGTGGGCCAGGTCTTCGCCCGCCGCTGGATGGAGCGCCTGCCGGAAACCGTCCACCTGCAGAAGCTCTCCACCATGTACCCGCGCATCCCGCACCGGATCGACGGCGAACTGCTGCGGTACGCGGCCCGCTTCGGGCTCCTCGCCCACAAGGACGACCAGATCGACGAGCACGACCGCTACGCGATCCGGGCCGGCTTCTGGCGGGAGATCGACGTGCGTGCCGCGGCCGAGCACGTGCCGGCGGGGGAGTAGCCGGCCGCGCCGCCCGGCGACGCGGGGTGGCCCCGGACGCGAACCGGGGCATGTGACCCCGTACCCTCGTACCTCGTGAGTACGGGCACAGCACAGGCGCAGAGGGACACCGGCACCGTGTGCGCGGTGCGTGATCTGGTCAAGACCTATCCCGCCGTCCGGGGCCGCCGGGGCGCCCCGGCGACTCCCGAGGTCCGCGCCACGGACGGCATCAGTCTCGACGTCGAACGCGGTGAGATCTTCGGACTGCTCGGCCCCAACGGCGCCGGCAAGTCCACGCTGGTCCGCCAGCTCACCGGGCTGATGCGGCCCGACTCCGGCAGCGTCGAGGTGCTGGGCCACGACCTCGTACGCCACCCCGAGCGGGCCTCCCGGCTGATCGGCTACCTCGGGCAGGAATCCACCGCCCTCGACGAACTGACCGTCTCGCTCGCCGCCGAGACCACCGGACGGCTGCGCGGTCTCGCCGTCCGGGACGCGCGCGCCGAGCGCGACGCGGTCCTGGAGGAGCTGGGCCTCACCGCGATCGCCGGGCGGCCGCTGAAGAAGCTCTCCGGCGGTCAGCGCCGGCTCGCCTGCTTCGCCGCCACCCTGGTCGGCGACCGGCCCGTCCTCGTCCTCGACGAGCCGACCACCGGAATGGACCCGGTCGCCCGCCGCGCCGTCTGGGCCGCCGTCGACCGCCGCCGGGCGGAGCGCGGGGCCACGGTCCTGCTGGTCACCCACAACGTGATCGAGGCCGAGACCGTCCTCGACCGGGTCGCCGTCCTCGAACGCGGCCGGGTCATCGCCTGCGACACCCCCGCCGGGCTCAAGGAGCAGGTCGCCGGGGAGGTGCGCGTCGAGCTGGTGTGGCGCGAACGGGCCCCGCTGGACGTCCCCGAGGTGGCAGCCCTCCTGCCTTCCGCCCAGGAGTCCGGGCGGCGCTGGGTGCTGCGTCTGGGGCCGGACGAGGCGCGGGCCGCGGTCGCCGCGGTGACCGGCGGCGCGGCCTTCGCCGCGCTCGACGATTTCACCCTGGCCACGCCCAGCCTGGAGGATGTCTATCTCGCGCTCGGGGGAGACGCGGTCAATGCGACCAAGGGGCTGGTGAAGGCGTGAGAGGCGTGAGAGAGGCGAGAGGCGTGGGGAGCGTGAACGCGGTGAACGCGGGAGACGTGCGCGGCAGGTTGGACGTGTTGGACGTGTTGAGCGGGTTGGACGTGTCTCAGGGGAGCGGCCGCAGGTGACGAGCATCATTCCGGCCCGGACCGCGCCGTCGCCCGTCCGGCCCGCGTCCGGCTCCGCCGCCACGGGCCCCGCCCGCACCGTCGCGGCTCCCCTCGCGCCGCGCGCCCGGCTGTTCCCCTCGCTGGCCGCCGTCTACCGGGCCCAGCTCTCCCGGGCGCGGGTCGCCCGGATCCCGCTGCTCTTCGTGGCGACCTTCCAGTCCGTCGGGATCATGGTCCTGATGCGGGGCGTCGTGGACGGCGGCGCGGAGGCCCGCGCGGTGGTCGCGGGGTCCAGTGTCCTGGTCGTCGCGTTCGTCGCGCTCAACCTGCTCGCCCAGTACTTCGGGCAGTTGCGGGCGGGCGGCGGGCTCGACCACTACGCCACCCTGCCCGTGCCGCCCGCCGCGGTGGTGCTCGGAGCGGCCGCCGCGTACGCCTCGTTCACCGTGCCCGGCACGGTCTTCACCGCGATCACCGGGAGCGTCCTGTTCCAGCTGCCGATGACCCATCTGTGGGTCCTGGTGGCCGTCGTCCCGCTCTCCGGCGCGGCCCTGGCCGGTCTCGGCGCGGCCCTCGGGCTGCTCGCCCCGCGCCCGGAGCTGGCGACCCTGCTGGGCCAGCTGGGGATGTCCGCCGCCCTGCTGCTCGGGGTGCTGCCGGCCGACCGGCTGCCGGAGCCGGTGGGGTGGGCGCGCGACCTGCTGCCCTCGACGTACGGGGTCGAGGCACTGGCCCGGTCCTTCGACGCCCGCCCGGACTGGGGGCTCATCGCCTTCTTCCTCGCGATCTGCGCGGCGGTGGGGGTTCTCTCGCTGGCCGTGGCGACGTGGGCGTACCGGCGGGCCGCCGTACGCTAGCGGCGCCAAGGCGGCCGGGTGCGCATCCGGTGAGGCGCCTCACCGGGGGGCCTGGCACGATGGCACGGTGACCGCACCTCTGACGCCGCCCCACCAGCCCGGCCCCCACGACCCGTGGCAGGCCCCGCCCTCGGGCTCCCACCTCGCCGCGCCTTCGGCGGGCGATCCGGACGACCCGGACACGGCCACGGAACTCCGCCAGGCCGCCGCCGTCCTCGTCCTGGTCGCGCTCGCGGGCATCGTGCTCGGGCTGTTGTGGCTGTGGCTCGCTCCGCGCGTTCCGCTGGTCTCCGACGACACGGCCGTCTTCCTCAAGAACAGCGAGGGCGAGGAGGCGATCGGTGCGGACGGGACGTTCGTCCTGCTGGCCATCGGCTTCGGCGCGCTCTCGGCCGCCGCCGTCTTCTGGCGGCTGCGCCGCGGGGGAGTCCTGGTGGTCGTGGGGCTGGCGCTGGGCGCGCTGCTCGCCTCGCTGGTGGCGTGGCGGGTCGGCGTCTGGCTGGGACCGTCCTCCGATGTGGTGGCGCGGGCCCGGGAGGCCGGCCAGGGCGTGACGTTCGACGCGCCGCTGGAGCTGCACTCGGTGTGGGTGGCGATGCTGGCGTGGCCGTTCGTGGCGATGGGGATCCATCTGCTGCTCACGGCGGCGTTCGGGCCGCGGGACGTGGAGCCGGACTGGTCGGGGTACGCGGAGTACTACGGGCCTGTGCAGGGGCCCCTGGCGGGGCCGGGGTCCGGGGCGTCGCCGTCGTCGCCTGCGGGTGGTGCCGGGCCGGGCTAGGGCGTGTTTCGAAAGTAGCGCCGTCCGCCCGGAGGGCGGGCTCGGCGGCGTCTGGTGCGTGCGATCGCAAGGCGGAGGGTCGCCCCGATACTGGATGTATCGGGGTGATCCCGACAACGCGGCGAGCGTGCGTGCCAGGCGTCGCCGAGCAGGCGGGACTTTCGAAACAGGCCCTAGGTCGCCTGCGGCGGGCTCGTTCCCCTGCCCATCCCCAAGCTCTCAGCTTCGTTCGACCAGGGGAGACCCACTCTTCCCGAAGCCGGGGCGCTGCCCCGGGCCCCGCTCCTCAAGCGCCGGAGGGGCTGAATTTTCCCCCGGCCCCGCTTCTCAAGGGGCGGAGGGGGCTGGACTACGCCCGCGCGATCTCCGCGAACACCGCACCCGTCAGCTCCGCCAGGTCCGTCGCCGCCAGCTCGACCTCCAGGCCGCGGCGGCCCGCCGACACGCAGATCGTGGCGTGGGCGCGCGCCGACGCGTCCAGCACCGTGCGCAGGCGCTTGCGCTGGCCCAGGGGGGAGATGCCGCCGCGTACGTAGCCCGTGGTGCGTTCCGCCGCGGCCGGGTCCGCCATCGCGGCCCGTTTGCCGCCCACCGCGGAGGCCAGGGCCTTGAGGTCCAGGGAGCCGGCCACCGGGACCACCGCGACCGTCAGAGCGCCGTCCACGTCCGCCACCAGGGTCTTGAAGACACGGTCCGGGGAGACGCCGAGGGCCTCGGCGGCCTCCTCCCCGTAGGAGGGGGAGGAGGGATCGTGGTCGTAGGCGTGGACCGTGAAGGCGGTGCCCGCCGCGGTCAGGGCGACCGTGGCGGGGGTGCCGCCCGACTGCTTCTTCGGCTTCTTCGCCACCGTGAGGGGTCCTCGGTCAGTTGGGGTGGGTGGGGGCCCGGGTCAGGTCGGTCGCGGGCAACGAGGGCAGGTGCCGGATGACCGCGGTCTCCTTGCGCAGCAGCGCCAGCTCCTCGCGCAGCCGGGTCGCGGTGTCCGGGGCCTGGAGCAGACGCTGCTTGGTGGGGACGTCCAGGACCGTGGCCGCGGCGACCAGGTAGGAGATCACGGACGGGTCGTCGGGGAGGTCGGCGCCGGTCGCCAGCGACCGTTCGCTCGCCCCGGCCAGCCGCTTCTGGTAGGCGCGGAAGGCCCGCAGGACGCCCTCGGCGAGTGCTCCCGCCTCGTCCCCGTCGTCCTCGCCCGGCGGTTCCTCGGACAGCTCCTCGACCTCGGCCGTCAGATACGGGCCGCTCGCCTCGACGGACAGCAGCCTGACCCGGGTGGTGCCGGTGGCCAGGATCTCGAAGCTGCCGTCGGCGCGCTCGCGGATCGTCGCCGCGTCGGCGACGCAGCCGACCCGGTGGAAGGTCTGGATCGGATCGGGGCCGAAGCCCTCCGCCGGGGCGCGCTCGGGGGGAGGGGCGGCCGCGACGGTGTCCGGCATGCCGGTGGCCGTCGGGGCGGTCTCGCGGCCGTCGCGGATCGCGACCACGACGAAGCGGCGAGGTTCGTCCTCGTCGCTCTTCAGCAGCTCCCGCATCATGGCGCGATATCGCTCTTCGAAGACGTTGAGCGGCAGCACCAGGCCGGGGAACAGCACCGCGTTGAGCGGGAAAAGGGGAAGGCGGGCGGTGGTCACAACGCTCAAGCGTAATGGCCTCGGGGGCGGCCGTGGTCGGCCCGGTTGCGCAACGGGGTCAGGGAGGCCGCGTGGAGCCGTGCGTCGTCCCGCGCGTCCAGGAAACGGCCGAGCGCGTCCTCGGACACCGAGGCCCACGGGAACGACGTCGCGTGCAGGCCGATCAGGTTGAACTGGTGCAGCGCCTCCGCCCAGCGCCCTCGGGCGAGCAGGACGTACGCGAGGAGGTTGCGGACCTCGGCCGGCCAGGGATCGCCGGGCCGGTAGACGGCGGAGAGCCTGATCGCCAGGTCGGCCGCCGCGTCGATCCGCTCCTCCAGCACGGAGGTGGTGCGGCCCGCCGCCTGGGAGTCCAGGAGCAGGGCGAAGGCGGCCCGGACGGGGAGGGCCTGCACCAGGGAGTCGGGCAGCGCGTCCTCGGCGGCCCGCTCGGCGAAGTCGAAGCACTCGCGGTGCGAGCCGTACCAGGCGGCGGAGAGGTAGCGCAGGGCCGCCACGTGGCAGCCGTAGTGGTGCGCGGAGCGCCGTACGGCCTGCTCCCACAGCGCCTCGAAGGCGGTGTGCGTGGCGTGGGTGCCGCGGGCGTGGTCCAGGGCGAGCCGCCACGGCACGGGGTCGCGCGGGTCCGCGTCGGCGGCGGCGGTGATCAGCGGGCCGACCTCGCGGAGCCGTTCCGCGCGGGCGGGCGACTCCCAGGCCCGGTGGACCGACAGCTCGGCCTTGACCAGCAGCGCGTCCGGGTCGCGCGGGGCGGCGGCCAGCCAGTCGGCGAGCCAGCCGTCCCGGCCGCGGGCGAAGGCGACGAGCCGGCCGAGATAGCGGTCCCGGTTCTCCCAGTCGGCGGCGTCCCGCGTCGTGGCGAGCAGCTTGGCGGCGGGTTCGTAGTCGCCCAGGGCAGCGGCGACCAGCGCGGGAGAGAGCCGCTCGTCGGGGGCGTCGAGCAGCACCGTGTCATCCGCGGACGGTCCGGCGGACAGCGGAGGGCTGTGCCGGATCATGCGCGCGGTACTGAGCAGAGCGCGAAGGAATGCCATGGTGCAGACCATTGAAAAGCGCTGGTGGGGGCCGCGCCAGAGGCGTGCTGTGAAGCTTCTGTGCCGAGTGGATGGGTTGTATCGGACCGGGTCAAGAAAGGGCAAAGGAAATGTCCTTCGCTGGCTTGATCGCACCCTCCCGTGACGCTCGTCCGGCCCTCCGGTCACGCGGTGCGGGCGGCCGGACCCTGGCCCCGGCCGCCCACCGCCGCACGAGTGCCCCTCCGAGGTCAGCCCCTGCGCAGCATCCTCGACGCCCCCGCCGCCACGGTGGTGGCCAGAACCCACCCCACCAGCACCAGACCGGCCGCGGTCCACTGCCAGGCGTCCTCCATCCGCCAGTAGCCGTCCTGACCGAGGTTGATCACCGGGATCAGCAGGTCCAGCGCGTACAGGGCGGGGTTCCACTGCGGATGCTCCTCGCCCTTGATGGAGGGCGGGACGTGCTGCGCGAACGCCGCCGTGCCCGCCGCCCACAGCACCGCCATCCACACCGCGGCCCGCCCCGGCCGGTAGCCGTACGCCACCGTCCAGTCCTGGAGGTAGCCCCACGCCTTCGCGGCGGGCGGCAGCGTCTCGCGGCGGCGGCGCTGCTTGGCCAGCAGCACCTCGCGCGCGTCCGCGTCCTCGCCGCAGCTGCGCATCACCGTGGCCAGCCGCTCGTACGGCTCGGGGACGTACTCCGGGGTCGCGGCCTGCACCCACTCCAGCCGCCGGGAGAGCGGGAAGTGGCCGTAGGGGACGAGGTTCTCGTAGACGAAGCCGCCCATCGCCAGGCCCCCGGGGCCCGGCCAGCTCGTCGACAGGTCGATCAGGGTCACCACCTTCGCGCCGTTCAGGACGACGCGGCCCTCCTCCGGCCGCTCCGCGTTGAACCGCAGCTCCGGCGTCACGATCCGGCGCAGCGACAGCTCCTCCTGCCGGGTCATGGTGAACCGGGCCTTGTGCAGGTCCACCGCGTCCCCGAACCGCCCGTCGTCGAGGCGCACCCCGCCCCGGCACTCGAAGATCTGCGAGCGGGTGCCGCGCGCCGGGGTCGGGGCGTAGACCACGCCGTACGGGGGAGTGGTGCCCTGGTTCCCCGTGTCGACGCTCACCCACGCCTCGGTCATGTAGAGCGTGCGCTCCACCGTCAGCTGCGGGGCGTTCAGCGCGCGACGGTCCTCCGCGGCGCGCAGCCGGCTGCCGCGCAGGCTCAGCGAACCGCCCACCTTCGCCCCGCGCAGGCTCAGCTCGCCGAGCGTCTCGATCATCTCGGCCTGGAGGTCCTGGGCGACCGCCATGCCGTCCCCGACGATGGCCCGGCCGTGCCGGTCCGGGCCGACGCTGAGCTGGTTGATCAGCAGATCCGTGCCGATCTGGGCGTCGGTCAGCCGGATGCCCCGGTCGATCCGGCAGCGCGGCAGATGCAGATCGCCCTCCGTGTGCAGCCGGGCGGCCTCCAGCCGGGGCAGCGCGCACCCCACCAGCCGCAGGGTCGTGAAGTGGCACTCGGGGAGCACCACCTCCTGCTCGAAGCGGCAGCCGGTCAGCTCCACGTACGGAGCCACCCGGCCGCCCGCCAGGTCCAGCTTTCCGGTGATCCGCACCCCGCGGAGCTTCAGCGCCGCCACCCGGCCGGGCCGGGCCGGTGGGCCGCTCAGCAGCAGCCGTGCCACCGTGCGCGCGCCGACGCTCCGCTCGGGCCCCCACACCTGCGGGGCGAACGGATCGTTGTGCGCCGGGTCGTAGCTGCGTAAGTCGTAGGTGGTCCCGTTGCGGAAGGACTGCCACATGCCCAGCTCCGCTGCGCTGAGGCCGTCCGGGATGTCGCCTTCGTGCGGCTCGGTCACGGCCGCTCCCTCCGTGCACACATGCTGTAGTGCTGTTCTTCCCTCTGTGTGACGTCGTGAAAGCTAGCGGTCAGCAGTGACAGTCGGACATGGCCGAGACGCGTATCGGCCAGTGGTACGGACGACCGGTATCAGCCAGTGATACGGGCGACCGGCCGCTCGGACCGGTCTGAGAGAATTGCCGTGTGATCTCTCGAATCGATCTGCGCGGTGACGTCCTCCCCGAGGGCGCCGCCCTGCGCGACCTGCTGCCCCGTGCCGAGTTCGACGTGGAAGCCGCCCTGGAGACGGTGCGGCCCATCTGCGAGGACGTACGCCATCGTGGCTCCGCGGCAGTGATCGACTGGGGCGAGAAACTGGACGGTGTCCGGATCGAGTCGGTCCGGGTGCCCGCCGACGCCATCTCCCGCGCCCTGGCGGAGCTGGACCCCGCCGTCCGGGCGGCGCTCCAGGAGTCGATCCGCCGCGCCCGCCTCGTCCACCGCGAGCAGCGCCGCACCACGCACACCACCCAGGTCGTCCCCGGCGGCACCGTCACCGAGAAGTGGGTGCCCGTCGAGCGCGTCGGGCTCTACGTCCCCGGCGGCCGCTCGGTCTACCCCTCCTCCGTCGTGATGAACGTCGTCCCCGCCCAGGAAGCGGGCGTCGAGGGCGTCGCCGTCGCCTCCCCGCCGCAGAAGGACTTCGGCGGACTGCCGCACCCCACGATCCTCGCCGCCTGCGCCCTGCTCGGCGTCGACGAGGTGTACGCCGCCGGCGGCTCCCAGGCCGTCGCGATGTTCGCCTACGGCACCGAGGACTGCCTCCCGGTCAACCTGGTCACCGGCCCGGGCAACGTCTACGTGACCGCCGCCAAGCGCCTCCTCAAGGGCCGCATCGGCATCGACGCCGAGGCCGGGCCCACCGAGATCGCGATCCTCGCCGACGCCACCGCCGACCCGGTGCACGTGGCCGCCGACCTGATCAGCCAGGCCGAGCACGACCCGATGGCCGCCGCCGTCCTCGTCACCGACTCCGAGGAGCTGGCCGCCGCCACCGAGGCGGAGCTGGCCCCGCAGATCGCGGCCACCAAGCACATCGCCGACCGCATCGAGCCCGCCCTCGCCGGCCGCCAGTCCCGAATCGTCCTGGTCTCCTCCGTCGCGGACGGCCTCAAGGTCGTCGACGCGTACGGCGCCGAGCACCTGGAGATCCAGACCGCCGACGCGGCCGCCGTCGCCGACCGGGTCCGCAACGCCGGAGCGATCTTCGTCGGCCCCTGGTCGCCGGTCTCGCTCGGCGACTACTGCGCCGGCTCCAACCACGTCCTGCCCACCGGCGGGTGCGCCTGCCACTCCTCGGGCCTGTCCGTGCAGTCCTTCCTGCGCGGCATCCACATCGTCGACTACAGCCGCGACGCGCTCGCCGAGGTCACCCACCACGTCGTGACCCTCGCCGAGGCGGAGGACCTCCCCGCCCACGGCGCGGCGTTGAAGGCCAGGTTCGGCTGGAAGGTTCCGCAGCAGTGACGTACGACAGCACCGCCCCCCGCAACCCCTGGGACGAGCTCCCCATCCGCGACGAACTGCGCGGCCAGTCCCCGTACGGAGCACCCCAGCTCGACGTCCCCGTACGCCTCAACACCAACGAGAATCCGTACCCGCTCCCCGAAGCCCTGGTCGACCGGATCGCCGAGCGGGTCCGCGAGGCCGCCCGCGGCCTCAACCGCTACCCCGACCGGGACGCCGTGGAGCTCCGCACCGAGCTGGCCCGCTACCTGTCCCGCACGGCGGGACACCCGGTGAGCAGGGCCAACGTCTGGGCCGCCAACGGCTCCAACGAGGTGCTCCAGCAGCTCCTCCAGACCTTCGGCGGGCCCGGCCGCACCGCGATCGGCTTCGAACCCTCGTACTCCATGCACGCCCTGATCTCCCGGGGCACCGGCACCGGCTGGATCTCCGGCCCGCGCAACGACGACTTCACCATCGACGTGGACGCCGCCCGCGCCGCCATCGCCGAGCACCGGCCCGAGGTCGTCTTCATCACCTCGCCCAACAACCCCACCGGCACGGCCGTCGACGCGGAGACCGTCCTCGCCCTGTACGACGCCGCCCAGGCCGCCGGACCCTCGATGGTCGTCGTCGACGAGGCGTACGGCGAGTTCAGCCACCACCCCTCGCTGCTCCCGCTGATCGAGGGCCGCCGCAACCTGGTCCTCTCCCGGACCATGTCCAAGGCGTTCGGCGCGGCCGGACTCCGCCTCGGCTACCTCGCCGCCGACCCGGCCGTGGTCGACGCGGTCCAGCTGGTGCGGCTGCCGTACCACCTCTCCTCCGTCACCCAGGCCACCGCGCTCGCCGCCCTGGAGCACACCGATACGCTGCTCGGGTACGTCGCGCAGCTCAAGAGCGAGCGCGACCGGCTGGTGGCCGAGCTGCGCGCCACCGGCTACGAGGTCACCGACTCGGACGCCAACTTCGTCCAGTTCGGCCGCTTCGACGACAGCCACGCCGTCTGGCAGCAGATCCTCGACCGGGGCGTCCTGGTCCGGGACAACGGCGTACCGGGATGGCTGCGGGTCTCCGCGGGCACCCCGGCAGAGAACGACGCGTTCCTCGATGCGGTACGCGAACTGAAGAAGGAGCACGACGCATGAGCCCCCGCGTAGGCCGCGTGGAACGCACCACGAAGGAAACGTCCGTGCTCGTCGAGGTCAACCTCGACGGCACCGGCAAGGTCGATGTCGCCACCGGGGTCGGCTTCTACGACCACATGCTCGACCAGCTCGGCCGCCACGGCCTCTTCGACCTCACGGTCAAGACCGAGGGCGACCTGCACATCGACAGCCACCACACCATCGAGGACACCGCGCTCGCGCTCGGCGCCGCCTTCAAGCAGGCCCTCGGCGACAAGGTCGGCATCTACCGCTTCGGCAACTGCACCGTTCCGCTGGACGAGTCGCTCGCCCAGGTCACCGTCGACCTCTCCGGCCGCCCCTACCTCGTGCACACCGAGCCCGAGAAGATGGCGCCGATGATCGGCGCGTACGACACGACGATGACCCGGCACATCCTGGAGTCCTTCGTCGCCCAGGCGCAGATCGCCCTGCACGTCCACGTGCCGTACGGGCGCAACGCCCACCACATCGTCGAGTGCCAGTTCAAGGCCCTCGCCCGCGCCCTGCGCTACGCCTGCGAGCACGACCCGCGCGCCGCCGGCATCCTGCCCTCCACGAAGGGCGCGCTGTGACCGGCCTCAACACCATCCTGATCGTCGTCGGCCTCTTCCTGGCCGGCGGCGTCTACTCCTTCGCGAAGCAGGGGATGCCCAAGGGCGTCATCGTGCTGCTGTCGATCGGCTCCGTGATGTGCCTGGTGGCGGGCATCCTGCGGATCCAGGGACTGTGGGACTGAGGACAGACACGTCATGACTGAGAACAAGAAGAAGGTCGTCGTCTTCGACTACGGCTTCGGCAACGTCCGTTCCGCCGAGCGCGCCCTCGCCCATGTCGGAGCGGACGTCGAGATCACCCGCGACTACGACCGCGCGATGAACGCCGACGGGCTGCTCGTCCCCGGCGTCGGCGCGTTCTCCGCCTGCATGGACGGGCTGAAGCGGGCCCGCGGCGACTGGATCGTCGGCCGCAGGCTCTCCGGCGGCCGTCCCGTCATGGGCATCTGCGTCGGCATGCAGATCCTGTTCGAGCGCGGCATCGAGCACGGCGTGGAGACCGAGGGCCTGGACGAATGGCCCGGCACGGTCGGGCCGCTGAAGGCCGACGTCGTCCCGCACATGGGATGGAACACCGTCGAGGCCCCCGAGGACTCCCGGCTCTTCGCGGACCTGGACGCCGACGCCAGGTACTACTTCGTGCACTCCTACGCGGCGCACGACTGGTCCCTCGAAGTGACCAACGCCAAGATCCGTGCCCCCAGGGTCACCTGGGCCACGCACGGCGAACGGTTCGTGGCCGCCGTGGAGAACGGCGCGCTGTGGGCCACCCAGTTCCACCCCGAGAAGTCCGGCGATGCCGGCGCCCAGCTGCTGACCAACTGGATCGAGACGCTGTAATGCCGAAGCTTGAACTGCTCCCCGCCGTCGACGTCCGCGACGGCCAGGCCGTCCGCCTCGTGCACGGCGAGTCCGGCTCCGAGACCTCCTACGGCTCCCCGCTGGAGGCGGCCCTCGCCTGGCAGCGCGCCGGCGCCGAGTGGCTGCACCTCGTCGACCTGGACGCCGCCTTCGGCACCGGCGACAACCGCGCCCTGATCGCCGAGGTCGCCGGGGCGATGGACATCAAGGTCGAGCTGTCCGGCGGCATCCGCGACGACGCCTCGCTCGCCGCCGCCCTCGCCACCGGCTGCCGCCGGGTCAACCTCGGCACCGCCGCCCTGGAGACCCCGGAGTGGGTAGCCAAGGTCATCGCCGAGCACGGCGACAAGATCGCCGTCGGCCTCGACGTCCGCGGCACCACCCTGCGCGGCCGCGGCTGGACCCGCGACGGCGGCGACCTCTACGAGACCCTCGCCCGCCTCGACGCCGAGGGCTGCGCCCGCTACGTCGTCACCGACATCGCCAAGGACGGCACCCTGGAGGGCCCCAACCTGGGCCTGCTGCGGGACGTCTGCGCGGCCACCGACCGCCCGGTCGTCGCCTCCGGCGGGGTCTCCTCCCTCGACGACCTCCGCGCGATCTCCCTCCTCGTCCCCGAGGGCGTCGAGGGCGCGATCGTCGGCAAGGCGCTGTACGCGAAGGCGTTCACGCTGGAAGAGGCCCTCAAGGCGGTCGCCGCATGACCGAGGCTCCCGAGCCCACCGCCGCTTCCGCCGTACGCCGGATCTCCACCGGCGCCCCCTGGGAGGAGAAGTTCGGCTACTCGCGCGCGGTCGAGCTGCCGGGCGGGCTCGTCCTGGTGGCCGGCTGCACCTCCGTGATCAACGGCCAGATCTCCGCGGGCTCCCCGTACGAGCAGGCCATCACCTCCTTCGACGTCGCGTTCGCGGCGCTGGAGCAGGTGGGCCTCACCCGCGAGGACGTCGTCCGCACCCGGATGTACATCACGCACGCCCGGGACGTGGAGGACATCGGCCGCGCCCACAAGGAGCTGTTCGACGCCGTGCGCCCCGCCGCCTCGATGATCATCGTGTCCGGTTTCGTGGACCCGAGCCTGGTCGTCGAGGTCGAGGTCGAGGCCTACCGGGGAGGCGCGAAGTGAGCCTCGCCGTACGGGTCATCCCCTGCCTGGACGTCGACAACGGCCGGGTCGTCAAGGGCGTCAACTTCCAGAATCTGCGCGACGCGGGCGACCCGGTCGAGATGGCCAAGCTGTACGACGCCGAGGGCGCCGACGAGCTGACCTTCCTCGACATCACCGCCTCCAGCGGCGACCGCGAGACGACGTACGACGTGGTCCGCCGCACCGCCGAGCAGGTCTTCATCCCGCTCACCGTCGGCGGCGGCGTCCGCACCCCGGACGACGTCGACAAGCTGCTGCGCGCCGGGGCCGACAAGGTCGGCGTCAACACCGCCGCCATCGCCCGCCCCGGCCTCATCCGTGAGATCGCCGAACGCTTCGGACGCCAGGTCCTGGTGCTCTCCGTCGACGCCCGCCGCACCCCGGAGGGCACGTTCGAGGTCACCACGCACGGCGGCCGCAAGGGCACCGGCATCGACGCCGTCGAGTGGGCCCACCGGGCCGCCGAGCTGGGCGCGGGCGAGATCCTGCTCAACTCGATGGACGCCGACGGCACGAAGGACGGCTACGACACGGAGATGATCGAGGCGGTCCGCCAGCACGTCACCGTCCCCGTCATCGCCTCCGGCGGCGCGGGCCGGCTCGCCGACTTCGCCCCGGCGATCGGGGCGGGGGCCGACGCGGTGCTCGCCGCGTCCGTCTTCCACTTCGGCGACCTGCGGATCTCCGAGGTCAAGGGCGCCCTGCGGGAAGCGGGCCACCCGGTCCGCTGAGCCCGTACGGAGCCCGAGGCGGTATCACCGGTCTGCCGGGACCGGTGATACCGCCGATGCGCGTCCAGGGGGCGCACCGTGAGAGTGGCGAACGCCGACGGACGACGTCGGCGGCCACGCGGCGCACCCCGAGCCCCCGGACGACGGGCTTCGAGGGCCTCGCGTGGTGTGGTTCCGCCACCACCGAGAGGATCCCCCTCGTGCAGCAGCACCTCCTCCCCTCGCACCAGCACCCCCCGCACCCGAGCCGCCCCCGTACGTCCACGGGCCGCCCCCGTACGCTCACGGGTCTCCTGACCGCCGTCGCGGCCACCGCCGGTCTCCTGATGACCGCTCTGGTCCCGGGCGCCCAGGCCGCCGACAACCCCTACGAGCGCGGACCGGCCCCCACCAACGCCTCCATCGAGGCGAGCCGCGGCTCCTACGCCACCTCGCAGACCTCCGTCTCCTCGCTGGCCGTGAGCGGGTTCGGCGGCGGCACCATCCACTACCCGACGTCCACCGCCGACGGCACCTTCGGCGCGGTCGTCATCTCGCCCGGCTTCACCGCCTACGAGTCCTCCATCGCCTGGCTCGGCCCGCGCCTGGCGTCCCAGGGCTTCGTGGTCTTCACCATCGACACCAACACCACCCTCGACCAGCCCGACAGCCGGGGCCGCCAGCTCCTCGCCGCTCTGGACTACCTGACCCAGCGCAGTTCGGTGCGGACCCGGGTCGACGCCTCCCGGCTCGGGGTGATGGGGCACTCGATGGGCGGCGGCGGCAGCCTGGAGGCCGCCAAGAGCCGCACCTCGCTGAAGGCGGCGATCCCGCTGACCGGCTGGAACACCGACAAGACCTGGCCCGAACTGCGCACGCCCACCCTCGTGGTGGGGGCGGACGGGGACACGGTCGCCCCCGTCGCCACGCACTCCGAGCCGTTCTACGAGTCGCTGCCCGGCTCCCTGGACAAGGCGTACCTGGAGCTGCGCGGCGCCACGCACTTCACGCCGAACACCTCCGACACGACGATCGCGAAGTACAGCATTTCCTGGCTGAAGCGGTTCATCGACAACGACACCCGCTACGAGCAGTTCCTCTGCCCGCTCCCGCGGCCGGGCCTGACCATCGCGGAGTACCGGGGCAACTGCCCGCACACCGCGTAGTCCCGGCGTCCCCGGCCCTGCCGCACTGTGCTCCGGCACAGCGCGGCAGGGCTCCGGCTGGGAGCGCGCACCGCACCGGGCCGTCCCCGGCGGGGACCCGGACGCGGCGCTTCCACCCTCGACGACACGACCGTACGGTGCCGGTGTGAACCCATCGACGACCGTGCGCAGTCCGCTCCGGCTGTACGGCCGGGACGATGAACTCGCCACGGTGACAAGCCTGTTGGAGCTGTCGTGGCGGGGCGGCGGAGGTGTGCTCGTGCTGGCCGCGCCGCCGGGCCTCGGCCGTACGGCGCTGCTGCGCGCCGCCGCCGACGCACACCGCGACCGGGGCCCCGTGCTGTACGCCACGGCCGCCTCCGCCGGACGGTCCGTGCCGGGTGGCGGGCCGGTCGCCCCGCTCGGCCCGTCCCTCACCACCGGCCCCTCGCCCGCCGCCCCGTACCCGGTCATCACCCCCGAGGCGCTGGCCCGCCGACTGCGGGAACCGGGCACCGGACCGCCCCTGTTGGTCTGCGCCGACGACGCGCACACCTGGGACCCGGCGTGCAGGTCCGCCCTCGCCCGCGCGGCCCGCGGGCTGGGCCCGGGCAGCCGGACCGCCGTCCTCCTCTCGGCCGCCGACGGCACCGCCTTCGCCGGACTGCCCACGCTCCACCTCGCACCCCTGGACGAGGGCGCGGCCTCGGCGCTCCTGGACCGGCTGGCCGGGGGCGCGGCTCCCGGTGAGGGTCTCGGGCCGGCTCCCGGTGCGGACCCCGGCGCGCTCGTCGGTAGGGCTGCTCCCGGAACGGCTGATCCGGGAACGGCTGTCGTTACGGGGGAACTCGACCCGGTCGTGCGCGCCGAGCTTCTCCGCGAGGCGGCCGGAAACCCGCGCCTGCTCGCCGGGCTCACGGGCCGTCTCACCTCGGACCAGCTCGCCGGCCGCACCCCGCTGCCCTATCCGCTGCCCGGCGGCGAAACGGTGCTCGCCGCCCACGCCGAACGGCTCGACGGCCTCCCGGACCGGACCCGCACCCTGCTCCTGCTCGCCGCCGCGGCCCAGGAGCACGAACCGGAGGGCGCCGGGGCGGACGCCCTGCTCCTGCTGCGCGCGGGCACCCGCCGCGGACTGCCCCGGGACTTCCTGGACCGGGCCCTGTTCGGCACGACGGTCACCGAGGGCCTCCTCCAACGGGCGGGCAGCCGCGTCCACTTCGCCCACCGCCTCGCCGCCCGCGCCGTACTCCACCACGCCCCCTGGTCCCACCGCCGCGCGGCCCACGAACTGCTCGCCACCCTGCTGACGGAGACCGCGGACCGGGCCTCCCCGGACGCCTCCTCCCCGCCCCTTTCGGAGGCCCCGGCCGCATCGCCCCCGCCCGGCCCGCTCGCGGCCCTCGTCCAGTGGGCCTGTGCCGCGTCCGGGCCGGACGCCGCGCTGGCCGCCCGGCTCGAAGAGGCCGCCGGCGCCCCCTTCCCGCACGCCGAACGCTCCGCCGCCCTGGCCCGCGCCGCCCTGCTCACCACCGAACCCACGCTGCGGGCGGCCCGCCTCGCCGCGGCGGCCGAGCAGGCGGGGCTCGCGGGCGACCCGGCCCTGGCGCGGACCCTGCTGGCCAGGACCGGGCCCCGGGCCCCCGGCGCGGCGGGGCCGGCCGCCGACCGGGCGCGGGGCCTCGCCTCCTACGTCCACGGCATGCTGGCCCTGCGCTCCGGGCCCGCGGCCGACGCCCACGAAGTGCTGCTCGCCGCCGCCGCGCTGCTCGGCCCGCACGATCCCCGCCGGACCCTCGACGCCCTCCTCGGCGCGGCCGAGGCCGCCTGGGCGGCGGGGGACGCGCTCGGCTACCTCGACGCCATGAACCGTCTCGCCCGCACCCCGCTGGAGGCGGGCCTGGAGCACTACCGGGCCGGGATGTGCGCCGTGCTCGCGGGCCGCACCGCCGAGGGCCACGCCCTGCTCCGCCACTGCCTCGACCCCGCCGGGGAGCCCGGCGCCCCGGCCGCGCTGCTCCGGGCCGGGGTCGCGGCCCTGGTCCTCGGGGACGTCGCCGCCGCCTGCCGCGCGGGGGCCCGCGCGCTCGCCGCCGTACGGACCGGGGGCCCCGACGCGCTGCTGCCCCAGGCCCTCGAACACCTCGCCTACGCCGAGCTGCGGGCCGGGCGGCACGCCGGTGCGCGGGCGCACGCCCTGGAGGGGCTGCACGCCGCCCGCCGTACGGCGCAGCCCAACAGCTCCGCCCGTCTGCACGCCGTGCTCGCCCTCGCCGCCTCCGTGGAGGGCCCCGCGGAGGCGTGCGCCGCGCACGCCGACGCCGCGCTGACCGGGGCGGGGCCGCACGGGCTGGCCCAGGCCGTCACCCTCGCCACCTGGGCACGGGCCCGCGCGGACCTGGCCTCCGGGCGGCCCGGCGAGGCGGCCGCCCGGCTGGCCCCCCTCGTCGGGACCGGCCCGGGCCGGGGCCACTTCGCCGCCCGGATGCTCGCCGTCCCCTGCTGGGTCGAGGCCGTGGTCCTGGGTGGCCGGCAGCCCGAGGAGTCCCACGGACTCCAGGCGGCCGTGGACGAGTTCGCGTCCTGGGCCGCCCGGACCGCCGACCCGGGCGCGCCCGCCCAACTGGCCCGCTGCCGGGCCCTGCTGGCCCCCGCCGACGAGGCCGAGGCCCGCTACGCCGAGGCCCTGGCCCACCACGGCCGGGCGGGCGGCGCCTTCGAGCGGGCCCGCACCCAACTGCTGTACGGGCAGTGGCTGCGCCGCCGCCGGCGCACCCGCGAGGCCCGCGGCCCGCTGCGCGACGCCCTGGTCGCCTTCCAGCGCTGCTCGGCCCGTGCCTGGGCGGACCGGGCGGCCGGGGAGCTGCGGGCGGCGGGGGAGCCGGTCGGGGCCTCGCGGAGCACGGCGGGCGGACCGCTGGCGGCGCTCACCCCGCAGCAGCAGCGCATCGCCCGCTGCGTCGCCGAGGGGGCCACCAACCGAGAGGTGGCGGTGCGCCTGTCGCTCAGCCCCCGCACGGTCGACCACCACCTCCGCAACGTCTTCGCCGCCCTCGGCGTCCGCTCCCGCACCGAACTGGCCCGGCTGCTGGGCCCCTGACCCCCTGCGCGGCCGGGAGGTTGCCGGACCGTGATGAGGAGTTCCGCGCAGACCCCTAGGTACCGACTGGGCGGTATGCCATTCTGCGGGCGTCAGGATCGTGTCGCCGCGCTCGCGCCCCGCCCGGGCCGGGTGCCGGGCCCGCCGCTCGCGCGGCCGGCCGATTCCCGGTGGAGGCCGCCATGCCACAGGTCGTACGTTCGCGGATCGGGGCGCCGCACGGCCCGTCCCCGGCAACCCCGTTGCCGCACCGCTTCCGGTCCCTGGCGGACCGCGAGGCCGTCGAGGTGCTGCACCGGGCCGCCAGGGTCCTCGTCGCCTCGCTGCCGGCCCTCACCGACCGGCTGGTCGAGGCCCTGTACGCCCAGGAGCCCGGCTACCGGGCGGCCATCGACTCCGGCCGGGCCGAGGTGTGGCAGGAGGTCCACCACTCGCTGCGGCACAACGTCGGCTCGCTGATCCAGCCCCGGGAGTTCCGGGAGTCCGCCCACCGCACCTCCCGCTGGATCGGTGAGATACGCGCCGAGCAGGGTGTGCCGCTCGACGCCGTCCTGCACGCCTTCCGGATGGGCGGCGCGATGGTCTGGCAGGACCTCGTGGACGAGACCGCCCGCCGCGACCCCGACGACGTACGGCTGCTCGTCCATGTCGCCGCCGACGTGTGGAACTTCGTCGACGAGCACTGCGGGATCGTCGCGGACGCCTACCGGCAGGCCGAGCGGCGGCTGTCCTGGAGGCGCGAGAACCGGCAGCGGCTCATGGTCGCCGCGCTGCTGGACGGGACCGCCCGGATCGCCGACCTCGCCGAGGCGGCCGCGATGCTGGGCCTGCCGGAGCAGGGCCGCTACGCCGTGCTCGCGGTGGCCGCCGCCCCGCGCGGTCCGGGGTCGCCCGCCCGCCCGCCGCTGACGATGCCCGACGCCCCGGAGCTCTGGCACCCGGGCCCGGCCGCGGAGTTCGCGATCCTGCCGCTGTCGGGCTCGCCCGGCGAGCTGAACGAGCTGGCCGCCGCGCTGGACGTACCGGCCGGCGTCCGGGCCGGGATCGGCTCCGCCGTCGAGGGTCTGGCCGCCCTCGGCGACGCCCGGCGGCTCGCGGAGACCGCGCTGCGCGCCTGCCCCGCCTCCGGGGGCACCGTCCTGCTCGACGAGCACCTTCCGGACGCCCTGGTCGTCTCCTCCCCGGCGCTCGCCGGGGCGCTCGCCGACCGGGTCCTGGGCCCGCTGGACCGGCTGGACCCCGCCGACCGGGACGTCATCGTGGAGACCCTCACCGCCTGGCTGGACGCGGACGGCTCCGCGCAGCGGGCCGGTGCGCGGCTCTACTGCCACCGCAACACCGTCCTCAACCGCCTCCGCCGCTTCGAACAGCTCACCGGCCGCTGCCTCACCCGCCCCCGGGACGCGGTCGAGGTCTCCCTCGCCCTGGCGGCGCGGCGGCTGCTCGGCGGGTGAGGGAAGGCTCCGAGCCCAGAGGCAGATACACAGCTTTTCTTGCGCAATAAATATTGCGCAAGAAAAGCTGTGTATCTACCGTGATCGTCATGCCAAGCAAGGAAACCCGTCGCGTCTCCGACCTCGCCACGCTCAAGGCGTTCGGCCACCCGCTGCGTATGAAGCTCTACCGCGCCCTGTTCATCGCCCGCCGGGCCACCGCCTCCCAACTGGCCGAACAGGTCGACGAGGCCGTCTCGCTGGTCAGCTACCACCTGCGCAAGCTGGCCGACCACGGCCTGATCGAACCGGCCGAGGGCGACCGCGCCGACGGCCGTGAGCGCTGGTGGCAGCCCTCCTCCCAGGGGTTCAGCTTCCGGGACGAGGACTTCAACGACGCCCCCGAGAAGAGCGCCACCTACGCCGCCGTGGGCCGTCTCTCCTTCGACCAGCACACCGAGCTGTACCGGAGCTTCCTCGACGCCTTCCAGAGCTGGTCGGCCGAGTGGCGGGGCGCCGCCTTCCGCTCCGAGTACCTGGCCCGGCTCACCGCCGAGGAACTGGCCCAGCTCGGCAACGAGATGCACGAGCTCGTGCGCCGCTACGAGAACGCGGGCCAGGCCCGCGAAGAGGCCGGCGAGAGCGAGGGCCGCGAGAACGTCGCCCTGCACCTGTACGGATTCCCGTTCCACGCCTGAGATCCGCCGCCCCGGAAGGACCCCGTCTTGACCGCCGCCCCGGTGACCGAAGTCCCCGAACGCCCCGCCCACCGCGACCCCAACGTGCTGCGCTGGCTCGGCGCGTACACCGCGTCGATGATCGGCGACAGCATCTACTTCATGGCCCTCGCCTGGGCCGCCGCCCGCACCGGCAGCGCCTCCGGCACCGGCCTGGTCCTCGCCGCCGGCTCCATACCCCGGGCCCTCCTGATGCTCGGCGGGGGAGTGCTCGCCGACCGGCTCGGGCCCCGCCGCGTCGTCATCGGCAGCGACGCCGCCCGCGCGCTGCTCGTCCTCGGACTCGCAGCGACCCTGCTCCTCACCGCGCCCACCGTGGGGGTCCTGGTGGTCGTCGCCCTGCTCTTCGGCGTGGTCGACGCCCTGTTCCTGCCCGCCGTCGGGGCCCTGCCGCCCCGGATCAGCCCTCCGGGCCAGCTCGCCCGGATCCAGGGCCTGCGCGGACTCGCCGCACGGGGGGCGTCCATCGTCGGCGCGCCGCTGGGCGGCGTCGCCGTGGCCACGGGCGGTCCCACGCTCGCCTTCGCCGCCGCCGGTGTGCTGTTCGCGCTGTCCCTGCCGCTGCTCCTGAGCCTGCGGATCAGCCCGCTGCCCGCGCCGGCGGGCGGGACGGCCGAGGCGCGGGAGGCGCCGGCGGACGGCGCGGGGAAACCGAACGCCTGGCAGGACCTCGTCGGCGGGCTCCGGCACATCCGCCGCCACCCCGTGCTCGGCCCGCTGATGATCGTCATAGCCCTCAGCGATCTGGGCTTCGTCGGACCGCTCAACCTCGGGCTGATCCTGCTCTCCGAAGAGCGCGGCTGGGGCGCGGCCGGCATGGGCTGGATCGTCGCCGGATTCGGCTCCGGTGCGGCCGGGGCCGCCCTCTTCCTCGCCGTCCGGGGCCGGGTGCCGCGCGCCGGGCTGGTGATGAACCTGACCGCCCTCGTCGGCGCGACGGGCATCGCCGCCCTGGCCCAGGTCCCCTCGGTGGCCCTCGCCGCCGCGGCCGCCGCGTTCGTCGGCCTCGTCGGCGGACTGGCCAGCGCGCTGTGCCGAGCCCTCGTCCAGACCACCGCCGATCCGGCGTACCTGGGCCGGGTCACCTCCGTATCGACGTTATTCACCTACGCGCTCATCCCGCTGAGCTACCCCGTCACGGGGGCGGCCATCGCGCTCTGGGGCACCGGGCCGGTCTACGCCGTCAGCGCGGCCGTGTGCGCGACCGGCGGCGCGGCGGGCCTCGCCTTCACCGCACTCCGCCGCGCCGAACTGCCCCGCTGACCCGGCACCCCCGGATGCCCCGGCACCCCCGAGCCCCGGGGCCTACATGCCCAGCTCGGCCGCCCTGAGCCGCTCCACCGCCGTCCGATCGCCCTCCACCTCGACGTCCGCCGCGTCCTGCCGGCCGAACGCGTACAGCAGCAGCTCGGCGGGCTCCCCGGTCACCGTCACCACCGGGGTCCCCTTGTGGGCCACCGCCGTCTGGCCGTCCGGGCGGCGCAGCACCAGCCCCACCGGGGACCTGCGGCCCAGGAGTCGGGCCGTCTTCTCCGTCCGGGACCACAGGACGTCGGAGAAGACCGGGTCCAGCTCGCGGCGCGACCAGTCGGGCTGGGCCCGGCGCACGTCCTCCGCGTGGACGAAGAACTCGACGGTGTTCGCCGCCTCGTCGATCTGCTTGAGGGACATCGGGGAGAACCGGGGCGGACCGGTGCGGATCAGCTGGATCAGTTCCTCGTACGGCTTCGCCGCGAACTCCGCCTGCACCCGCTCCAGCCGGGCCTTCAGCGCGCTCACCAGCAGCCCGCCCGCCGCGTCCGCGCGGCGTTCGCGGACCACCACATGGGCGGCCAGATCGCGGGTCTTCCAGCCGTCGCACAGCGTCGGGGCCTCGGGACCTGCCGCTTCCAACAGATCGGCGAGCAGAAGACGTTCACGCTTCGCATGGGTCGACATGTCCGCCAGCGTACGACCGTCACCCCTGGTCCGCCCAGTGGACGTCCGCCCGGAACGCCTCCGCGACCACGGCACAATGGGCCCATGACGAGCACGCCCGGCGCCACGCCGCCCGCCAGCAGCCTCGACCCGGCCATCGCCGCCCGCCTCAAGCGCGGCGCCGACGGCCTCGTCCCGGCCATCGCGCAGCAGTACGACACCGGCGAGGTGCTGATGCTCGGCTGGATGGACGACGAGGCGCTCCACCGCACCCTCACCACGGGCCGCTGCACCTACTGGTCGCGCAGCCGCCAGGAGTACTGGGTCAAGGGCGACACCTCCGGTCACGTCCAGCACGTGAAGTCCGTCGCCCTGGACTGCGACGCCGACACCGTCCTGGTCAAGGTCGACCAGACGGGCGCCGCCTGCCACACGGGCGACCGCACGTGCTTCGACGCCGACGCCCTGCCCCTCCTCGACAGCTAAGGTCCGGCCATGGATCTCGACACCTTCCGCAAGCTGGCCGTCGACCGCCGTGTCGTCCCCGTCAGCCGCCGCCTCCTCGCGGACGGCGACACCCCGGTCGGCCTGTACCGCAAGCTCGCCGCCGAACGCACCGGCACCTTCCTCCTGGAGTCCGCCGAGAACGGCCGGACCTGGTCGCGCTACTCCTTCATCGGCGTCCGCAGCGACGCCACCCTCACCGCCCGCGACGGCGAGGCCCACTGGCTCGGCACCCCGCCCGTGGGCGTCCCCGTGGCCGGCGACCCGCTGGACGCGCTGCGCGCCACCGTCGAGACCCTGCACACCCCGCGCGACCTGGTCGGCGACGAGGGACTGCCGCCGTTCACCGGCGGCATGGTCGGCTACCTCGGCTACGACGTCGTGCGCCGCCTGGAGAAGATCGGCGAGCACGGCGGCGACGACCTGAAGCTGCCCGAGCTGACCATGCTCCTCACCTCGGACCTCGCCGTCCTCGACCACCGGGACGGCACCGTCCTGCTGATCGCCAACGCGATCAACCACAACGACCTCGACACCGGCGTCGACGAGGCGTACGCGGACGCCGTCGCCCGCCTCGACGCGATGGAGCGGGACCTGCGCCTCCCGGTCCGCAGCGCCCCCGCCGTCCTGCCCCCGTCCGAGCTGCCGCCGTACACCGCGCTCTGGGGCGGCGAGGCCTACAGGGACGCCGTCGTGGACATCAAGGAGCGCATCAGGGCGGGCGAGGCCTTCCAGGTCGTCCCCTCCCAGCGCTTCGAGACCCCGTGCACGGCGAGCGCCCTGGACGTCTACCGGGTCCTGCGGGCCACCAACCCGTCCCCGTACATGTACCTCTTCCGCTTCGACGGCTTCGACGTCGTCGGCTCCAGCCCCGAGGCCCTGGTCAAGGTCGAGGACGGCCGGGCCATGGTCCACCCGATCGCCGGGACCCGGCACCGGGGCGCCACCCCGCAGGAGGACCAGGCGCTCGCCGACGAACTCCTCGCCGACCCCAAGGAGCGCGCCGAGCACCTGATGCTCGTCGACCTCGGCCGCAACGACCTGGGGCGGGTCTGCGAACCCGGCAGCGTCGAGGTCGTCGACTTCATGTCGATCGAGCGCTACTCCCACGTGATGCACATCGTCTCCACCGTCACCGGGCGCGTCACCGGGGACCGCACCGCCTTCGACGTGCTCACCGCCTGCTTCCCCGCGGGCACCCTCTCCGGCGCCCCCAAGCCCCGCGCCATGCAGATCATCGAGGAGCTGGAGCCGAGCCGCCGCGGACTGTACGGGGGCTGCGTCGGCTATCTCGACTTCGCCGGGGACTCCGACACCGCCATCGCCATCCGGACCGCCCTGCTCCGCGACGGCACCGCCTACGTCCAGGCCGGAGCCGGGGTCGTCGCCGACTCCGACCCGGTCGCCGAGGACACCGAGTGCCGCAACAAGGCGGCGGCCGTGCTCCGCGCCGTCCACACGGCCAACCGGCTCCACGAACGCTGAACCGCCGACCGCCGACCGCCGACCGCCGACCGCCGACCGCCGACCGCCGACCGCCGACCGCCGACCGCCGACCGGCTCCACGGGCGTCGGGGCGGTAGGGGATAGTGGAGGGCGTGAGTGCTGTCCCCGTACCCCAGCCCCGTGCCCGAACCGCCGACTCCGCGTCCGGCGCCGCGCCCGACTCCGCAGGGAGCCGTCGCAGTCTCGCGGCCGGTCTGCTCCTCGGCGCGGCCGGTGCGACCGTCGTCCTCCTCGCCTCCGGGCAGACCTGGGCCGAGGGCGACGCGGCCACCGGCGGCGGCGCCCTCCCGCTGAGCGTCGACGGCCAGGCCGTCACCGGAGTCCCGGCCGCCCTGGCCGTCGTCGGACTCGCCGCGCTCGTCGCCGTCTTCGCCGTACGCGGCGCCGGCCGCCGGATCGTCGCCGCCCTCCTCGCCCTCAGCGGTCTCGGAGCCACGGTCAGCGCCTGGGCCGGCGGGTCCGACAGCACGGCCCTCGACGAGGAGGCCGCCAGGACGACCGGCGACGCGGCGGCCACCATCCACGCGATCGACCACACCGCCTGGCCCTACGTCACGGCCGCCGGCGGCCTGCTGATCCTGCTGGCCGGGCTCCTCGCGCTGCGCTACGGCAGCCGCTGGCCCGCCATGTCCGGAAAGTACGAGCGCGACGGCACCCCCCGCCCCGGCAAGGCGCCCCGCACCGCCCCCGACCCGGACCGGCCCGAGGACCTGTGGAAGGCCCTGGACCGCGGCGAGGACCCGACGCGCGAGGCGTGACCCCCACGCTCACCTCCCGTTGCCCCGTACGGGACAATGGACCCGAGCCGTCCCCGGGCGGCGGCCACACGTACAGCGCCACCCACGGCGCAACACCAACGAGGAGCAACTCATGGCGGGCACGAGCCACGGACACACCCCGGCCGCCTGGACCGGTGTCATCATCGCTTTCATCGGCTTCTGCGTCGCAGGCGTCTTCATGGTCGCGGCCAACCCGCTCGGCTTCTGGGCCGGGATCGCCGTCATCTTCGCCGGCGGTCTCGTGGGCCTCGCCATGAAGGTGGCCGGCCTCGGCATGCCGAAGGAGTCGGCCGAGCTGATCGAGGCCAGGGAGCGCGCCGGGCGCGCGCAGATCTCCCACTGACCCGGACGCCGGCCCGTCCCGGCGACCGACACGCCGACAGGCGCAGCCCTCACCCGGGGCTGCGCCTTTTCGCGTCGGCGGGGGACAATCAACGGGTGGACGCCTCGCCTACCCCCTCAGCCGCCCAGCCGCCGGACCCGGAGACGGAGCCACAGCAGGGCGTCGGCCCCCTGAACATGCCGCTGACCGTCTGCCCGACCCCCGACATGGCCCGGCCCGCCCCGGCCCGCCCGGCGTTGGAGGACGGAGCCTCCGCCACCCCGGCCCGGACGGGCTGGTCGGGCAGCCCGACGGGCCGGAAGGCGCGTCGGCTCGCCACCCCCATCGGCATCCTCGCCGCCGTCGCGGGAGCCTTCGCGTACGTCGGGGCCGTCGACCCCAACGAGTCCGGCCACTACCCGGTCTGCCCGCTGCTCAAGCTGACCGGCGTCCTCTGCCCCGGCTGCGGCGGACTGCGCAGCGCCCACGCCTTCATCACCGGCGACCTCGGCGCGGCGCTCGGAGCCAACGCGATCGCCACCGTCGGCTACTTCCTCTTCGCCGCGGTCTGGGTCCTCTGGCTGGTCCGGGCCTGGCGCGGACAGCCCCTGCGCATCGGTCTCGCGCCCGTCTGGTGGTGGGGCGTGGGCGCCGTCCTGCTGACCTTCACCGTGGTCCGGAATCTGCCGTTCGGCTCGGCGCTGGCCCCCTGAGCTCCCGGCTCGGGCCGGGCGGATGACCAGGAAGTGGGACGCGACGTGGCCGGATGCGAGCCCCGGGGCATCCTGCGGATACCATCGGTACGGCTGATCCTGTTCACCGTCAACCGTTCGGAAGGGGGCCGCTCGCGTGAGTGTGCTCGACGAGATCATCGACGGCGTTCGCGCCGACCTCGCGGAGCGGCAGGCGCGCGTCAGCCTCGACGAGCTGAAGGAGCGCGCGGCCCGCGCTCCCCAGGCCAAGGACGGAGTCGCCGCCCTGCGCGGCGAGGGCGTGACCGTCATCTGCGAGGTCAAGCGCTCGTCCCCCTCCAAGGGGGCCCTTGCCGCCATCGCCGACCCGGCCGCGCTCGCCGCGGACTACGAGGCGGGCGGCGCGTCCGTCATCTCGGTCCTCACGGAGGAGCGCCGCTTCGGCGGTTCGCTCGCCGACCTGGAGGCCGTCCGCGCCAAGGTCGACACCCCGATCCTGCGCAAGGACTTCATCGTCACCTCGTACCAGCTGTGGGAGGCCCGCGCCTACGGCGCCGACCTCGCCCTGCTGATCGTCGCCGCCCTCGACCAGGAGGCCCTGGTCTCCCTCATCGAGCGCGCCGAGTCGATCGGGCTCACCCCGCTCGTGGAGGCGCACGACGAGGAGGAGGCGGAGCGCGCCGTGGACGCCGGAGCCAAGATCATCGGTGTCAACGCGCGCAACCTGAAGGACCTCAAGGTCGACCGCTCCACCTTCGAGCGCGTCGCCCCCGAGATCCCCGACCACATCGTCAAGGTCGCCGAGTCCGGCGTCCGGGGCCCGCACGACCTGATCGCGTACGCCAACGCGGGCGCCGACGCCGTCCTGGTCGGCGAGTCGCTGGTCACCGGCCGCGACCCGCGCGCCGCCGTCGCCGACCTCGTCGCCGCGGGCGCCCACCCGGCGCTCCGCCACGGCCGCGGCTGACCGGGGACCGACGACCATGACCGACCGTCCCGTGCCCCGCACCCGGCCCGGCCTCCGCCCGGCCGGGGCTCCGGCCCGGGACCCGCACGCCCCGCTGGCGCGCGGCTGCCGCCCCCGTGGCTGCCGCGCCCCCGCCCGGCGCGTGCACGGCCGGCGTGTCCGGTACGTCATCGGCGACGAGCCCGGCCAGGTGAACGGCATGCGATGGCGCCCGGGGTCCGCGCAGTAGGCGAGCCCCGGCCGACGTACCGCAGCACCCCTTCTCGTACGTACGACCGCTCCGCCGCGACCGCATGCCGGTCCCGGTGGCGCTCGCCGCTTCGCGCATACGGTCGACCCATCCGTTGCCATGCCAAGGAGCACGTCGCATGACGTCCGAATTCTTCATCCCGGACCCCGAGGGTCTGATCCCCAGCGCCGAGGGCTATTTCGGCGCGTACGGCGGCAAGTTCATCCCGGAGGCGCTCGTCGCCGCCGTGGACGAGGTCGCCGTCGAGTACGACAAGGCCAAGGCCGACCCCGCCTTCGCCGCCGAGCTCAACGCGCTCATGGTCGACTACACGGGCCGGCCCAGCGCGCTGACCGAGGTCCCGCGCTTCGCCGAGCACGCGGGCGGCGCCCGGATCTTCCTCAAGCGCGAGGACCTGAACCACACCGGCTCGCACAAGATCAACAACGTGCTGGGCCAGGCCCTCCTCACCAAGCGCATGGGCAAGACCCGTGTCATCGCCGAGACCGGAGCCGGCCAGCACGGCGTCGCCACCGCGACCGCCTGCGCCCTCTTCGGCCTCGACTGCACCATCTACATGGGCGAGATCGACACCCAGCGCCAGGCACTGAACGTGGCCCGGATGCGGATGCTCGGCGCCGAGGTCGTCGCCGTGAAGTCCGGCTCGCGGACCCTGAAGGACGCCATCAACGAGGCGTTCCGCGACTGGGTCGCCAACGTGGACCGCACCCACTACCTCTTCGGCACGGTCGCGGGCCCGCACCCCTTCCCGGCGATGGTCCGCGACTTCCACCGCGTCATCGGCGTCGAGGCCCGCCGCCAGATCCTGGAACGCGCGGGCCGCCTCCCGGACGCGGCGGTCGCCTGCGTCGGCGGCGGCTCCAACGCCATCGGCCTCTTCCACGCCTTCCTCCCCGACACCGGGGTCCGCCTGGTGGGCTGCGAACCGGCCGGGCACGGGGTGGAGACCGGCGAGCACGCGGCGACCCTCACCGCCGGGGAGCCCGGCATCCTGCACGGCTCGCGCTCCTACGTCCTCCAGGACGACGAGGGCCAGATCACCGAGCCGTACTCCATCTCGGCGGGACTGGACTACCCCGGCATCGGCCCGGAGCACGCCTACCTCAAGGACGTCGGGCGCGGCGAGTACCGCGCGGTCACCGACGACGCGGCCATGCAGGCCCTGCGCCTGCTGTCCCGCACCGAGGGAATCATCCCGGCCATCGAGAGCGCCCACGCCCTCGCCGGAGCCCTGGACCTCGGCAAGGAGCTCGGCGGGGACGGGCTGATCCTCGTCAACCTGTCCGGCCGCGGCGACAAGGACATGGACACCGCCGCCCGCTACTTCGGGCTCTACGACACCGACGCCGCCGTCGAGGCGGACGCCGACAGCGACCGCGCCGAGATCGAGGGGGACGCCAAGTGAGCGGCAACATCGAGCTGTTGAACACCACCCTGGCCGCCACCAGGGCCGCGGACCGGGCGGCGCTCATCGCCTACCTCCCGGCGGGCTTCCCGACCGTCGACGGCGGCATCGAGGCGGTCAAGGCCGTCATCGCGGGCGGCGCGGACATCGTCGAGATCGGGCTCCCGCACAGCGACCCGGTCCTGGACGGGCCGGTCATCCAGACCGCCGACGACATCGCCCTGCGCGGCGGCGTCAGGATCGCCGACGTGATGCGCACGGTCCGCGAGGCGCACGAGGCCACCGGCGTCCCGATCCTGGTCATGACGTACTGGAACCCCATCGACCGCTACGGCGTCGAGCGCTTCACCGCCGAACTGGCCGAGGCGGGCGGCGCCGGGTGCATCCTGCCCGACCTGCCGGTCCAGGAGTCCGCGCTGTGGCGCGAGCACGCCGACAAGCACGGCCTCGCCACCGTGTTCGTCGTCGCCCCCAGCAGCCAGGACGCCCGCCTCGCCACCATCACGGCGGCCGGGAGCGGATTCGTCTACGCCGCCTCCCTGATGGGCGTCACCGGCACCCGCGCCTCCGTCGGCGCCCAGGCCCAGGACCTGGTGGAACGCACCCGCGCCACCACCGACCTCCCGGTCTGCGTCGGCCTCGGCGTCTCCAACGCGGCGCAGGCCGCCGAGGTCGCCGGGTTCGCGGACGGCGTGATCGTCGGCTCGGCCTTCGTCAAGGCCATGCTGGACGCCCCCGACGAGGCCGCCGGTCTCGCCGCCGTCCGCTCCCTGGCGGGCGAACTGGCCGAGGGCGTTCGAAAGCGCTGAGCCCTTTTGTCACCCGAATGGGTGGATTGTGGACCGGGGAGGCGCGGAGGCGCCTCCCCGGTTCGTTTCCCGGGTGTGAGCGACAAGATCCCTGAGGGAAACAGAAGCGCGCGCGAGCGCCTGGCCCAGCAGCGCGAGCGGGAGAAGGGGCGCGAGAAGCGCCGCCGGACGCTGATCGTTGCCTCGGCGGTGGTCGGGGTGCTCGCCCTGGCCGCCGTGGTCGGCCTGATCGCGGCCAACGCGGGCAAGGACGACGGCGGCGACACCGCCTCCGGCCCCGCGGTCGCCCCGTCCGGCGCGATCGGCGAGGACGCGCTGACGGTGCCGGTCGGCGCCGCCGACGCCCCGTCCACCCTCACGATCTGGGAGGACTTCCGCTGCCCCGTCTGCGCCCAGTTCGAGACCGCCTTCAAGGACACCATCACGGAGCTGGCGGACGACGGCCAGGTCAAGGTGGAGTACCACCTGGCCACGATCATCGACGGCAACCTCGGCGGCACCGGGTCGCTGCGCGCCGCCAACGCCGCCGCCTGCGCCCAGGACGCCGGCAAGTTCGCGCCGTACCACGACGTGCTCTTCGCCAACCAGCCTCCGGAGCCGGACGACGCCTTCGGCAAGAACAGCCGGCTGATCGAGCTGGCCGGAGACGTCGAGGGGCTCGACACGCCGGACTTCCGCGGCTGCGTGGAGGACGGCGAGCACGACAGCTGGGTGAAGAAGTCCGACACGGCGTTCCGCGAGGGCGGCTTCCAGGGCACGCCGACGGTGCTGCTCAACGGGGAGTCCGTCTTCCCGAGCAAGGGCGACGAGCAGATCTCCCCGGAGAATCTGAAGAAGTGGGTCGCCGCCGCCAACAAGGGCAAGAAGCCGGGCACCGCCGCCCCGTCCGCCCCGTCCGCCCCGTCCGCCCCGGCCGACCCGTCGTCGGGTCCCGCTTCCTGACCGCGTCCCGCACCCGCCCGTGAGGTGGTCCTCGTTACCCAGACGTTGCCGGGTGGCTTGCCGTACCCACCGCCCGGCAGGGTAGCGTCGACCTCGCCATGAATCTTGCCTTCATCCCCAGTCCGTCGACCGGCGTGATCGAGCTCGGCCCGAT
The DNA here is from genome assembly GCF_041435495.1 of Streptomyces sp. NBC_01116. Taxonomy (NCBI): domain Bacteria; kingdom Bacillati; phylum Actinomycetota; class Actinomycetes; order Kitasatosporales; family Streptomycetaceae; genus Streptomyces; species Streptomyces sp. NBC_01116. The sequence continues at coordinate 1,952,782 of NZ_CP108644.1, read as the reverse complement.
CCCGCTCCGCGGCTACGCGTTCTGCATCATCATCGGTGTCTTCGTCGCCGTCTGGTTCGGCAACAAGCGCTGGGTAGCCCGGGGCGGCAAAGCCGGCACCGTGGCCGACGTCGCCGTCTGGGCGGTGCCCTTCGGCCTCGTCGGCGGTCGGCTCTACCACGTGATCACCGACTACCAGCTGTACTTCAGCGACGGTGAGGACTGGGTCGACGCCTTCAAGATCTGGGAGGGCGGCCTCGGCATCTGGGGCGCCATCGCGTTCGGCGCCGTCGGCGCCTGGATCGCCTGCCGCCGCCGGGGCATCCCGCTGCCCGCCTGGGCCGACGCGCTGGCCCCGGGCATCGCCATCGCCCAGGCCATCGGCCGCTGGGGCAACTGGTTCAACCAGGAGCTGTACGGCAAGCCCACCGACCTCCCCTGGGCGCTGGAGATCAGCGAGGGCCCGAACCGGGTCGCCGGGACGTACCACCCGACCTTCCTGTACGAGTCGCTGTGGTGCATCGGCGTCGCGCTCCTGGTCATCTGGGCCGACCGCCGCTTCCGGCTCGGCCACGGACGGGCGTTCGCGCTGTACGTCGCCGCCTACTGCGCGGGACGCGGCTGGATCGAGTACATGCGGGTCGACGAGGCCCACCACGTCCTCGGTCTCCGTCTGAACGTGTGGACCGCGATCATCGTCTTCGTCCTCGCCGTCGTCTACATCGTGATCTCCGCGAGGATCCGTCCGGGCCGCGAGGAGATCGTCGAGCCCGACCGCGACGCCGCCCCCGCGAAGGGCTCCGACGAGGACGGGGACGGCCCCGACGAGGACGGCTCCCCGGAGGCGGACGCCGACGAGCAGGACGCCGGGGCGAAGAAGGACCCGCTCACGAAGGACGAGCCCGGCAAGGGCGCCACCGCCGAGAGCGCCGGAGCAGCCGAGAAGAGCTGACCGGCCGCGCCCTCTCGGGCGCACCCCCGCACACCTCCCGCTCGCCGGGCGGGCCCGCAGTCTCAGGCCCGCCCGGCGAGCGCGATCGTCCGGCGGGCGGACGCGACCACCGCCGCGTCCACGAACCTCCCGTCCGGCAGCGCCAGCGCCCCCGCCGCCACCTCCGAGGCCGCGACGACCTCCTCGGCCGCCTCGATCTCCTCGGCCGTCGGCCGGAACGCCCGCTCGATCACCGGCAGCTGGCGCGGGTGGATCGCCGCCCGGCCCAGCATCCCGAGCGCCCGCCCCCGCCCGCACGACGTCCACAGCCCGTCCAGGTCCCGCACGTCCGGGAAGACCGACTGGGCGGGCGGCGGAAGAGCCGCCGCCCGGGCCGCCACCACGGCACGGCTGCGCGGCCAGTCGAGCCCGGCGTCCTCCCGTACGCCCAGATCCGCCCGCAGGTCCGCCTCGCCCAGGGCGATGCCGCGTACGGCGTGATGGGCCGAGGCGATCGAGTACGCGTGCTCGATCGCGAGCGCCGACTCCAGCAGCGGATACAGCGCCACGCCCGGGGCCACGGCCGCCACATGGTGCACCGAGACCGCGTGGGTGATCTTCGGCAGCCGGAACGCGGCCAGGCCCGGCAGCTCCGCCAGCGCCCGGATGTCGTCCTCGCCGTGCACCCGGACATGGACCGGCACCGCGTCCGGGGCCGCCGTGACCTGGTCGGCGAGGAGCTCGGCGGTGGCGGAGCGCGCGTACGCCTTGCGGTCCGGGGCGACGGCGTCCTCCAGATCGACGATCACCACGTCCGCCCCGCTGCCCAGCGCCTTGGCCACCACCTCCGGCCGGTCCCCGGGCACGTACAGCCAGGTCAGCGGCGGCCGTCCGGCCGGTGGCGGCGGGCCCTCGGGCAGCGGCGGGGCGGGGATCGGCCGGCCGGTCACAGCGCCCCCTGGTCCCGCAGCGCCGCGATCCGGGTCTCCGTGAGACCGAGGCCGGCCAGGATCTCCTCGGTGTCCGCGCCGTGCGGGCGGCCCGCCCACCGGATCCCGCCGGGCGTCCCCGAGAGCCGGAAGAGGACGTTCTGCATCCGCAGCGGCCCCAGCTCCGGGTCGTCGACCTCGGTGACGGTGTCCAGCGCCCGGTACTGCGGGTCCTCCATCACCTCCCGTACGTCGTGGATCGGCGCGACGGCCGCCTCCGCCTTCTCGAAGCCGTCGAGCACCTCCGCGCGGCTGTGCCGGGAGATCCAGTGGCCCACGGCCGCGTCCAGCTCCTCGGTGTGCTCGGCCCGGGTGGTGCCCGCGCCGAACCACGGCTCGTCGATCAGGTCCGGGCGGCCGACCAGGCGCATCACCCGCTCGGCGACGGACTGGGCGGAGGTGGAGACCGCGACCCAGTGGCCGTCGGCGGTGCGGTAGGTGTTGCGCGGGGCGTTGTTGCGGGAGCGGTTGCCGGTGCGCGGCTGGACGTAGCCGAGCTGGTCGTACCAGAGCGGCTGCGGGCCCAGCACGGTGAGGATCGGCTCGATGATCGCGAGGTCCACCACCTGCCCCTCGCCGGTCTTCTCCCGTCCGGCGAGCGCGGCCATCACCGCGTACGCCGTGGCCAGGGCCGCGATGGAGTCCGCCAGCCCGAACGGCGGCAGCGTCGGCGGACCGTCCGGCTCCCCGGTGATCGCCGCGAAGCCGCTCATCGCCTCGGCGAGGGTGCCGAAGCCGGGGCGGTGGGCGTACGGCCCGAACTGGCCGAAGCCGGTGACCCGGGCCAGCACCAGACGCGGGTTGACGGCGTGCAGCTCCTCGGGGCCCAGGCCCCAGCGCTCCAGGGTCCCGGGCCGGAAGTTCTCGATGATCACATCCGTCCCGGCGGCCAGCTGGAGCAGGACGTCCCGGCCGCCGGGCGCGGACAGGTCGAGGGTCAGGGTGCGCTTGTTGCGGCCGAGCAGCTTCCACCACAGCCCGATCCCGTCCTTGGCGGGCCCGTGCCCGCGCGAGGGGTCCGGTCTGCGGGGGTGCTCGACCTTGATCACATCGGCGCCGAAGTCCCCGAGCATGGTGGCCGCGAGCGGTCCGGCGAAGAGGGTGGCCAGGTCGATGACCTTCAGCCCGGTGAGGGGTCCTGCCGCGGTGGTGCTCATGAGGCCTCGATCTCGCTGCGGAAGGGCATGGACGTGGACGCGCCCGGCTTCTGGACGCAGAGCGCGGCGGCCGAGGAGGCGAACGCCACGGCCTCGGCCACCGGCCGGCCCTCGCCGAGCGCCACGGCCAGCGACCCGACGAAGGTGTCCCCGGCCCCGGTCGTGTCGACGGCGTTCACCGACGGGGCCGCGAAGAGCACCGGCTCGCCGCCCCGGGCCGCGTACAGGCAGCCCTTCGCGCCGAGCGTGACGACGACCTCGGGCACCCGGCGCAGCAGGATCTGCGCCGCGGCGTGCGGCTCGGCCTGCCCGGACAGCTCGGCGGCCTCGTGCTCGTTGGGCACCAACAGGTCGATGTGGTCCAGGAGTTCATCGGGCAGGTGCTGGACGGGGGAGGGGGTGAGGATGGTCGTGACGCCCTGGGACCGGGCCGCGCGGGCTCCCTCGACGACCGCGGACAGCGGGAGTTCGAGCTGCATCAGCAGCAGGTCGGCGGCGGCGATCGCCGCGATCTCCCCGGGCCCGAGCGCGGTGACGACGCCGTTCGCGCCGGGGATCACCACGATCGCGTTGGCCCCGGTGTCGTCCACCACGATGTGCGCGGTGCCGCTGGGGCCCTCGGCGGTGTGCAGGAGGTCGGTGTCGACCCCGGCGTGTTCGAGTCCGTCGCGCAGCAGGGTGCCGTAGGCGTCGTCGCCGACCGCGCCGATCATCGCCACCTCCCCGCCCGCGCGGGCGGCGGCGACGGCCTGGTTGGCGCCCTTGCCGCCGGGGACCGTCCGGAACTCCCGGCCGGTGACGGTCTCGCCGAGCCCGGGGGCGCGGGCGGTGTGGGCGACGAGGTCCATGTTGGTGCTGCCGAGCACCGCGATGCGGGTCATGGGCGCAGAGCCTCCTGGTGGGTCAGTGCGGCGAGGGTGTCGAACCCGGTCCGGTCGAAGCCGGGTACGGAGGTGGCGAGCCGGTTCTTCAGCGGAGCCGTCCAGTGCTCGGGCAGGGCGTCCGGCCCGCCCGCCAGGAGTCCGGCCAGCGATCCGGCCGTCGCCCCGTTGGAGTCGGTGTCCCAGCCGCCGGAGACCGCGAGGCCGATCGACCGGGTGAAGTCGCCGTCGGCGTGGGTGAGGGCGGCGGCCAGCAGCGCGGCGTTGGGCAGCACGTGCACCCAGTGGTGGGTGTCCGCGTAGACGGCGTGCAGCCGGTCCACGACGGTGTCGAACTCCCCTTCCGTACGGGCCGTTTCGATGCCGAGGCGGATCGCGCGGGCGTACCGCGAGCGCGGCGGCACCACCCGCAGCCCGGCGGCCAGGCAGCCGTGCACATCGCTCTCGCCGCCGGCCGCGACGGCGAGCGCGGCGGCGGTGAACATCGCGCCGTACACCCCGTTGCCGGTGTGGGTGAGGACCGCGTCGCGGTGGGCCTGGGCGGCGGCCCCGGCCGGGTCGCCGGGGTGGGTCCAGCCGTGCACGTCGGCCCGGATCTGCGCGCCGATCCACTCCCGGAACGGGTTGCGGTGGCGGGCGGTCTCCGGGGGCTCGACGCCCGCGAGGAGGTTGCCGTACGCGATGCGCTCGGCGGTGAAGGCACGGCCCGCCGGAAGCTCGTCCAGCCACAGCCGGGCGAGGTCGGCAGTGGTGAAGGAGCGGCCGTGCCGCTGGAGCAGCAGCAGGGTGAGCAGGGGGTGGTCGAGGTCGTCGTCCGCCGGCATGCCGTCGATGTTCTCGGCCAGGGACGTGGGGGCCGAGCGGCGGTTCCAGGGGTGCGCGGCCAGCAGTTCGGCGGGTACGCCGTGTGCGGTGAACCAACTGGCCGGGGGCCAGTTCCCGGTGGCGCGGGCCAGGGCGCGGATGCCGTCCAGCGGCAGCTTCTCGACCGGTTTGCCGAGCAGGCAGCCCGCCGCCCGGCCGAGCCACGCCGCGTGCAGCCGGTCCCGGCCGACGTGGGGCGTACCCTCCACCGGGCCCGGCCAGTGCGGGCAGGCGGCCACGATCTCGTCCAGCCCGGTCGGCTCGTCGGCCGCCAACGGCGCGTCCAGCAGCGCGAGTTCGTCGAGAAGCCGTTCGGCCAGCGCGCGCAGGCGCGGCGGTGCGGGCGGCTCGGAGGCGCCGGCCCGGTCCGGGGCGGGCGCGCCCCCGGCCGCGTACCACCGGGCCTCGATCTCCCGGGCGTCCCGGCCGTCCTGCGCGGCCTGCCGCAGCTCGTGGCCGACCAGGTCCTCGGGCTGCACCCAGGTGAGGCGGACGTTCACCGCTCACCGGCCAGCGCGGCGAACGCCTGCTCATGGGCCCGGCGGCGCTCCAGGTCCCGGGCGAAGACCTCCCGGGCCACCTGCGCCAGCACCCTCGCCGGGGCGTCCAGGTCGAGCCGGCTCGCCTCCGCGACCGTGGCGGCCCAGTCCGCGGGTGCCTCGCCGCCCAGCGCGCCCACGATCGCCCCGCTCATCGTCGCGATGGAGTCGCAGTCCCGCCCGTAGTTCACCGAACCGAGCACCGTGGGCCGGTAGGCGCCGCCCCCGACGAGCAGCATCCCGAGGGCGATGGGCAGTTCCTCGACGGCGTGCAGGCGGGAGGGGCGGCGTGCGCCGAGTGAGGGGCTCCGGTAGTCGGGGCCGACCGTGTCGAAGGGCTCCACCGCCGCCCGCAGCGGGACGAGCGCGGTCTCGAAGTCCTCGTGGCGCACGGCCACTTCGGCCACCGCCTCGATCGCTGACCGGGTGCCGTCCCTGGCCAGGGAGAGGGCCGCGTCGACCACGGTGCCGGGGGTGGCGCCCGGGCGGCAGGCGGCGGCGACGGCGGCCGCGAAGACCCCGGCCGCCTCCCGTCCGTAGGAGGACTGGTGGGGGGCCGCGACCTCCAGCGCCTCGGCGTACGCGGCCTCCGGGCGGCCGGCGTTGACCAGGCCGACCGGGGCCATGTACATCGCCGCCCCGCAGTTGACGATGTTGCCCGCACCGGCCTCGCGCGGGTCCACGTGCCCGTAGTGCAGCCGGGCCACGATCCACTTCTCCGCCAGGAAGATCCGCTGGAGGGGGAGGGCCTCTGCCTCCAGCTCCGGGATCCAGCGGGGCGACAGCAGGTCCGGGACGAGATGGTCCGCGACGGCGTACGCGTCGAGGTGGTCGCGGACCCGGTCGTAGACCCGGATCAGCGCATGGGTCATCAGGGTGTCGTCGGTGACGTGCCCGTCGCCCTTGTGGTACGGGGCGATGGGGCGCGCGGTGCGCCAGTCATCGCCGTGCCAGGGGCCGACGATCCCGGTCACCCGGCCGCCGTGGCGCTCGGCGATCTGCTCGGGGGTCCAGCCCTCGACCGGGCCGCCGAGCGCGTCGCCCACGGCGGCTCCGACGAGGGCCCGGCGGACGCGTTCATCGAGTCCGGGCGTGGTGGGGGAGGGGCGCGGTGTCGAGAGGACGGCTTCCATGGCCGTGGCGGGCGTCATGTCGGAATTGTCCACCCGGGGTGGCCGGTTCCGTGGCTGCCAGCAGCCCGGCGAGTTCGATCAGATCCGTGCCCGCCAGCCGGGGCAGCGCACAGCCCGCCAGTGTCCGGCACGCCTCGCGCCAGCCCGCCGGAACGGCGCTGACCGAGCCGATGGTCCCGGTCAGCGCCCCGGCGAGGGCGGGCGCGGAGTCCGCGACCCGGGACAGGCAGGCGGCGGCCGGGACCGCCTGGGCGATCTCGCCCCGGGCCGCGGTGGTGAGGGCCAGGGCGACGGGCACGGTCTCCGCCGCCGCGATCCCGTAGCTGTAGACGTGATCCACGATCTGGTGTTCCAGCACCGGGACCAGGGCGAACGCCCCGGCCGGCTCGCCCGCGAACTCCCGGGCCAGGCGGACCGCGTGCGCGGCGTTGCGGGCGATCTCGGTGCCCTCGGGGAGCCGGTCGAGGGCCGCGTTCACCACGGTGTCGACGTCCGCCCCGGCCAGCGCCACGGCGATCGCGGCGGCCACGGCCCGTGCCCCGTGCACCCCGTCGCCGTCCTGGGTGTAGCGGGCGTCGAACTCGGCGAGCGCCGCCGCCTCGTCCGGGTCGCCCGGGTGGACCACGGCGAGGACGGCGGCCCGCACGCAGGCGGCGTCGTCGAAGTAGTGCGGGTTGTCGTGCCCGGTGGCGGGCGGCCGCAGCCCGGCGGCCAGGTTGCCGAGCCCGGCCCGCACCGAGATCCGGGCCCGCAGCGGGAGCACCGCGGCCTCGACCTCGGGGGCCCGGGCGCTGGCGGCGGCGACGGTGGCGGCCAGCGCGTTCCAGGCCCGGTCCACCGCGTCCCGCATCCGGCGGCCGGAGGAGAGGCCCGCCGCCTCGTCGGCCGCCGCCGCCAGCACCGTACGGGCGGCGAACGCGGCCCACTCGGCGTCGTCGGACGGGCCGAGCCGCAGCGGCTCGGGCGGCTGGTTCAGGGCGATGGGCACCGGCAGTGTGGTGGTGGCGTTCTGCTCGGCGAAGGTGTCCAGCTCCCGGGTGAGCCGCCGGGTCCACTCGGGCATCCGGGCCGCCCGGTGCCGGGCGGCGGGCCACCCGGCGGCGTCGCCCGCCGCGAGCCCGAGCAGCAGCCCCTCGATCCGGGCCCGGCGGGAGGGGACGGGGGGCCCGGGGGCCGCGTCGGAGGTGGTCATGGGCGGGCCTGCGGGGAGTGCTTCCCGTGGCGTGGTCATGGCCGGACGGCTCCCGGTCGCCTCACCCGGCCCCGTCATCGCCGCTCCTCCCATACGGGCCCGGAGGAGGCCGGCGCGGACGCCAGGTCCCGTACGGGTCCGGAAGAGGCCCCCGCGGACGCCAGGTCCCGGACGGGCTCGAAGGAGGCCGCCGCCGACGGCAGGCCCCGTACGGCCGCCGGTTCGCGACCGCCGTCCCGCCCCTGCGGGGGCCCCGCGGGACCGGTTCCGTCCGGATCCTCCGGGGTCAGCAGCTCCGCGATGTCCAGCACGTGGTAGCCGCGCATCGAGGGCAGACAGCTGCCCCGGACCGGGCCGATCGCGGCGGCCCAGTCCGGCGGGACGGCGCTCTCCCCGTTCAGCGCCCCGGCCAGGGCGCCCGCCACCGCAGCCGTCGTGTCCGCGTCGCGGCCCATGTTGACGGCGGTGAGCACCGCCGTCCGGAAGTCCCCGCGCGCCGCCGTGAACGCCCCGAACGCCAGGCCCACCGCCTCCGGCGCGAGGTCCGTCCACGGGTAGCCGGCGATGACCACCGCCGAGCGCACCGCACGCTCCATCGTGAGCCGGTCGGGGTGGGGCCGCTGGGCCGCCGCCACCGCCCGGCGCAGCGACCGGGCCGTCCAGGAGTCCATCGGGACCACCGAGAGCGCAGCCGCGATCACCGAGGCGAGGCCCGAACCGACCATGGCCGCCGCCACCCCGGCCGCCACCGCCTGCCCCCCGTAGATCCCCTCGCCCTCGTGGCTGACCCGGCCGTCCACCGCGACCAGCCGGGCCGCCTCGGCCGGGCGGCCCGCCGCGAACACCCCGAAGGGGGCCGCCCGCATCGCGAGCCCGTCGCTCCAGGCGTGCCGGTGCTGGGCCGAGATGGGGGCGGCCAGGCCCCGGCGCAGGTTCTCCAGCGTGCCGCGCTCGCTGAACCCGGCGCCCCGGAACGGGCCCTCGTCCAGATCGGCGATCCAGTGGTGCCAGGCCCGCTCCACATGGGAGACGTCGAGCGCCGAACCGTGCCGGGCGAGCAGCAGCCCGGAGAAGATCGCGTACTCCGTGTCGTCGGTGCCCGCCGGATCATCGCTCACGAAGCCCTCGATCCGCCCCCAGCGGCGGCGGATCTCGGAGGGCCGCAGGTTCTCCGCCGGGGCGCCGAGCGCGTCCCCGACCGCCAGCCCCAGCAGCGCACCCCTGGCCCGGTCATTGCCGACGGCCGTGTCCATCGCGTCGCCCTTCGCTCGTCCGGCGGTTTCCATCCGCGCCCGCATCCGCACCCGAGCCCGCATCCGCATCCGCATCCGCATCCGAGTCCGGATCCGATCCCCGTGTCCCGATTCCGGGCCCTGTCCGCATCTGTGCCACGCGGCGGGCGAGGAGAGGCGAAAAACGGCGGGAAAGGAGCCGCCCGGGTGACGGCCCGGATAGCTGAGGCTGTCCTTCCTTCGCAGGTCAGAGGGGTGGTAAGCCAGGCTTGCCTTGCTGGCGGCGGTCACCCGGACGGCGTAGTTTGGACTTTGTCGAAAGTTGTATTCAGCGGGGAACGGCGGGGTGACGGCCCGCCGGAGCAAAGGGGAGAGACACGCCGTGGCCATCATCGAGACCGAAGCCGTCCTGCACGAGGCGCACCGGGACAACCACACCCACCGGGACGTGAACGGCGGCTGGCTGCGCCCGGCCGTCTTCGGTGCGATGGACGGCCTGGTCTCCAACCTCGCCCTGATGACCGGGGTCGCGGGCGGCGCGGTCTCCCAGCAGACCATCGTCATCACCGGCCTGGCGGGGCTCGCGGCCGGGGCCTTCTCCATGGCGGCGGGTGAGTACACCTCCGTCGCCTCGCAGCGCGAGCTGGTCGAGGCCGAGCTCGACGTCGAGCGCCGTGAGCTCCGCAAGCACCCCAAGGACGAGATGGCCGAGCTGGCCGCCCTCTACGAGTCCCGGGGCGTGGACGCCCCGCTCGCCCGCGAGGTCGCCCGGCAGCTGTCGCGCGACCCGGAGCAGGCGCTGGAGATCCACGCCCGCGAGGAGCTCGGCATCGATCCGGGCGACCTGCCCTCGCCGCTCGTCGCCGCCGTCTCGTCGTTCGGCGCGTTCGCGCTCGGCGCCCTGCTGCCCTTGCTGCCCTACCTCCTCGGCGCGAGCGCGCTGTGGCCCGCGGTGCTCCTCGCGCTGGTCGGTCTGTTCGGGTGCGGCGCGGTGGTGGCCAGGGTGACCGCCCGCAGCTGGTGGTTCAGCGGGCTGCGCCAGCTCGCCCTGGGTGGTGCCGCGGCGGCGATGACGTACGGACTCGGCACCCTGTTCGGCGTCGCTGTCGGCTGATGCGGCTGACGTAGGAGGCAGATGACGCGGCTGATGCGGGTGGTGCGGGTGGTGCGGGGCTGAGGGCCGGCGGCGTACCCGGGCCGCCCGAACGGCGCAACGGCACGGCAACCCGTGTGACGTACGTCTTGGCGCCGCCCACTGGGCGGGAAAGGCCCTGCGGCCGTAAAATGAGACCCTATGCAGGGCTGCACATAAGTAGCCATTACCCGGTGGTTTCGTTTCCGTCGCCACCGGGCATGAGCCGTAGGCACCGCAGGCAACGACGCCTGCTCTCTGCGGGTCCCCGGGCGCCGATCGTTCCGACAGCGACCCACCCCCTGGACGGTCCGGTCACCACTGGTCACCCAGTCACTTCCGGTCACCACGGTGTCCGCATGTTGGAACACGCCTTCCGCTTCTTGAGAAGCGCCCCATCATGTAACCTGCACGAAATTTCGCAGAGGGCCAACGTCGTCCCTCGGCACCGCAAATGCCACGACGACGACGGGAGAGCCGATGCGTATCGACGCCTGGTCGCCCATGGACGGTCGCCCCGCCCAGCAGGGGATGTACGACCCCCGTAACGAACACGACGCCTGTGGTGTCGGGTTCGTGGCCACTCTGACCGGTGTGGCCAGCCATGAGCTGGTCGAGCAGGCGCTGACCGTGCTGCGCAACCTCGAACACCGCGGCGCCACCGGCTCCGAGCCCGACTCCGGCGACGGCGCCGGCATTCTCTGCCAGGTCCCGGACGCCTTCCTGCGCGCCGAGACCTCTTTCGACCTTCCCGAGGCCGGCTCGTATGCCGTGGGCATCGCCTTCCTCCCCGCGGACGACTCCACCGAGGCCGTCCGCACGATCGAGGAGATCGCCGCCCAGGAGGGCCTGGAGGTCCTCGGCTGGCGCGACGTCCCGGTCACCCCCGCACTTCTCGGCAACGGCGCCCGCGCCACCATGCCCACCTTCCGCCAGGTCTTCGTCGCCGACGGCGAGTCCACCGGCATCGTCCTGGACCGCAAGGCCTTCGTCCTGCGCAAGCGTGCCGAGCGTGAGGCCGGGGTGTACTTCCCCTCGCTCTCCGCCCGCACCATCGTCTACAAGGGCATGCTCACCACCGGGCAGCTGGAGCCGTTCTTCCCGGACCTCTCCGACCGCCGCTTCGCCTCCACGGTCGCGCTGGTCCACTCCCGCTTCTCCACCAACACCTTCCCCAGCTGGCCGCTGGCCCACCCGTACCGCTTCGTCGCGCACAACGGCGAGATCAACACGGTCAAGGGCAACCGCAACTGGATGAAGGCCCGCGAGTCCCAGCTCGCCTCCGAGCTCTTCGGCCCGGCGCAGCTGAGCCGGATCTTCCCCGTCTGCACCCCGGACGCCTCCGACTCGGCCTCCTTCGACGAGGTCCTGGAGCTGCTCCACCTCGGCGGGCGCTCGCTGCCGCACTCGGTGCTGATGATGGTCCCCGAGGCGTGGGAGAACCACGACTCGATGGACCCGGCCCGGCGCGCGTTCTACCAGTACCACGCCACGATGATGGAGCCCTGGGACGGCCCGGCCTGCGTCACCTTCACCGACGGCGTCCAGGTCGGCGCGGTCCTCGACCGCAACGGTCTGCGCCCCGGCCGCTACTGGGTCACCGACGACGGCCTCGTCGTGCTCTCCTCCGAGGTCGGCGTCCTGGACATCGACCCGGCGAAGGTCGTCCGCAAGGGCCGCCTCCAGCCCGGCAAGATGTTCCTCGTCGACACCGCCGAGCACCGCATCATCGAGGACGACGAGATCAAGGCGTCCCTCGCCGCCGAGCAGCCCTACGAGGAGTGGCTGGAGACCGGCGAGATCGAGCTGAGCGACCTGCCCGAGCGTGAGCACATCGTGCACACCCACGCCTCGGTCACCCGCCGCCAGCAGACCTTCGGCTACACCGAGGAAGAGCTCCGCGTCATCCTCGCGCCGATGGCCCGCACCGCCGGCGAACCGCTCGGCTCCATGGGCACCGACTCGCCGATCGCCGCGCTCTCCGAGCGCCCCCGGCTGCTGTTCGACTACTTCACCCAGCTCTTCGCCCAGGTCACCAACCCGCCGCTGGACGCCATCCGCGAGGAGCTCGTCACCTCGCTGCGCTCCTCGCTGGGCCCCCAGGGCAACATCCTGGAGCCGACCGCCGCCGCGTGCCGCAGCGTCACGCTGCCCTTCCCGGTGATCGACAACGACGAGCTCGCCAAGCTGATACACATCAACGCCGACGGCGACATGCCGGGCATGAAGGCCGCCACCCTCTCCGGTCTCTACCGGGTCGGCGGCGGAGGCGACGCGCTGGCCGCGCGGATCGAGCAGATCTGCACCGAGGTCGACGCCGCCATAGAGGACGGCGCCCGCCTGATCGTCCTCTCCGACCGGCACTCCGACGCCGAGCACGCGCCGATCCCCTCGCTGCTGCTCACCTCCGCCGTCCACCACCACCTCATCCGCACCAAGCAGCGCACCCAGGTGGGCCTGCTGGTCGAGGCCGGGGACGTTCGCGAGGTCCACCACGTCGCGCTGCTCATCGGCTACGGCGCCGCCGCGGTCAACCCGTACCTCGCCATGGAGTCCGTCGAGGACCTGGTCCGCGCCGGCACCTTCATCGAGAACATCGACGCCGAGCAGGCCATCCGGAACCTGATCTACGCGCTCGGCAAGGGCGTCCTGAAGGTCATGTCCAAGATGGGCATCTCCACCGTCGCCTCCTACCGCGGCGCCCAGGTCTTCGAGGCCGTCGGCCTGGACGAGGCCTTCGTCGCGACGTACTTCAACGGCACCGCCACCAAGATCGGCGGCGCCGGCCTGGACGTCGTCGCCAAGGAGGTCGCCGCCCGGCACACCAAGGCGTACCCCGCCTCCGGCATCGCGGCCTCGCACCGCGCGCTGGAGATCGGCGGCGAGTACCAGTGGCGGCGCGAGGGCGAACCGCACCTGTTCGACCCGGAGACGGTCTTCCGCCTCCAGCACGCCACCCGCAACCGGCGCTACGACATCTTCAAGCAGTACACGGAGCGGGTGAACGAGCAGTCCGAGCGCCTCATGACGCTCCGCGGCCTCTTCGGCTTCGACTCCGGCCGCGAGCCGATCTCCCTCGACGAGGTCGAGCCCGCCTCCGAGATCGTCAAGCGCTTCTCCACCGGCGCCATGTCCTACGGCTCCATCTCCCGCGAGGCGCACGAGACGCTCGCCATCGCGATGAACCAGCTCGGCGGCAAGTCCAACACCGGTGAGGGCGGTGAGGACCCGGACCGCCTGTACGACCCGGCGCGCCGCTCCTCCATCAAGCAGGTCGCCTCCGGCCGCTTCGGTGTGACCAGCGAATACCTGGTCAACGCCGACGACATCCAGATCAAGATGGCCCAGGGCGCCAAGCCCGGCGAGGGCGGCCAGCTGCCCGGCCACAAGGTCTACCCGTGGGTCGCCAAGACACGTCACTCGACGCCCGGCGTCGGCCTCATCTCGCCGCCGCCGCACCACGACATCTACTCCATCGAAGACCTCGCGCAGCTGATCCACGACCTGAAGAACGCGAACCCGCAGGCGCGGATCCACGTGAAGCTGGTCTCCGAGGTCGGCGTCGGCACGGTCGCCGCCGGTGTCTCCAAGGCCCACGCGGACGTCGTCCTCATCTCCGGCCACGACGGCGGAACGGGCGCCTCCCCGCTCACCTCGCTCAAGCACGCGGGCGGCCCCTGGGAACTCGGCCTCGCCGAGACCCAGCAGACCCTGCTGCTCAACGGCCTGCGCGACCGCATCGTCGTGCAGACCGACGGCCAGCTCAAGACCGGCCGCGACGTCGTCATCGCCGCGCTGCTCGGCGCCGAGGAGTTCGGTTTCGCGACCGCGCCGCTCGTCGTCTCCGGCTGCGTCATGATGCGCGTCTGCCACCTGGACACCTGCCCGGTCGGCATCGCCACCCAGAACCCGGTGCTGCGCGACCGGTTCTCCGGCAAGGCCGAGTACATCGTCAACTTCTTCGAGTTCATCGCCGAAGAGGTCCGCGAGATCCTCGCCGAGCTGGGCTTCCGCACCATCGAGGAGGCCGTCGGCCACGCCGAGCTCCTCGACACCGACCGGGCCGTCACCCACTGGAAGGCGCAGGGCCTGGACCTGGCTCCGCTCTTCTTCGTTCCCGAGCTGCCCGAGGGCGCGGTCCGCCACCGCATCGTCGAGCAGGACCACGGTCTGACGAAGGCGCTCGACAACCAGCTGATCAAGCTGGCAGCCGACGCGCTCGGGGCGGAGAGCGCCGAGGCCGCCCAGCCGGTCCGCGCCCAGGTCGCGATCCGCAACATCAACCGGACCGTCGGCACCATGCTCGGCCACGAGGTGACCAAGAAGTTCGGTGGTCCGGGCCTGCCCGAGAACACCATCGACATCACCTTCACCGGCTCGGCCGGCCAGTCCTTCGGCGCCTTCGTGCCGCGCGGGGTCACCCTGCGCCTGGAGGGCGACGCCAACGACTACGTCGGCAAGGGCCTCTCCGGCGGCCGGGTCATCGTCCGCCCCGACCGGGGCGCCGACCACCTCGCCGAGTACTCCACCATCGCCGGCAACACCATCGGCTACGGCGCGACCGGCGGCGAGATCTTCCTCCGCGGCCGCACCGGCGAGCGCTTCTGCGTCCGCAACTCCGGTGCGCTCGTCGTCTCCGAAGGCGTCGGCGACCACGGCTGCGAGTACATGACCGGCGGCCAAGCCGTCGTCCTCGGCGAGACCGGCCGCAACTTCGCCGCCGGCATGTCGGGCGGCGTCGCGTACGTCATCGACCTGAACCGCGACAACGTCAACGTCGGCAACCTCGGCGCGGTCGAGGAACTGGACGACACCGACCGGCAGTGGCTGCACGACGTCGTGCGCCGCCACCAGGAGGAGACCGGCTCCACCGTCGCCGCGAAGCTCCTCGCCGAGTGGGACAGCGCCGTCGGCGGCGCGTCCCGCTTCAGCAAGATCATCCCGTCCACGTACAAGGCAGTGCTCGCCGCCAAGGACGCCGCTGAGCTCGCCGGTCTCTCCGAGCAGGAGACCACCGAGAAGATGATGGAGGCGGCGACCCATGGCTGACCCCAAGGGCTTCCTGACCACCGGACGCGAGGTCGCCCAGACCCGCCCCGTTGCCGAGCGCGTCAAGGACTGGAACGAGGTCTACGTTCCGGGCTCGCTGCTCCCGATCATCAGCAAGCAGGCCGGCCGCTGCATGGACTGCGGCATCCCGTTCTGCCACAACGGCTGCCCGCTCGGAAACCTCATCCCCGAGTGGAACGACTACGCCTACCGCGAGGACTGGACCGCGGCGTCCGAGCGGCTGCACGCCACGAACAACTTCCCGGAGTTCACCGGGCGGCTGTGCCCGGCCCCCTGCGAGTCGGCGTGCGTGCTGGGCATCAACCAGCCCGCCGTCACCATCAAGAACGTCGAGGTCTCCATCATCGACAAGGCGTGGGACAGCGGCGACGTCACCCCGCAGCCGCCGGAGCGCCTCTCCGGCAAGACCGTCGCGGTCATCGGCTCGGGGCCGGCGGGACTCGCCGCCGCCCAGCAGCTGACCCGGGCCGGCCACACCGTCGCCGTCTACGAGCGCGCGGACCGCATCGGGGGCCTCCTCCGCTACGGCATCCCCGAGTTCAAGATGGAGAAGTCGCACATCAACCGCCGCATCGAGCAGATGCGCCTGGAAGGCACCAAGTTCCGTACGGAGGTGGAGATCGGCAAGGACATCGACGCCGCGAAGCTCCGCCGCCGCTACGACGCGGTCGTCATCGCGGCCGGCGCCACCGTCTCCCGCGACCTCCCCGTTCCCGGCCGTGAGCTGGGCGGCATCCACTTCGCGATGGAGTACCTGCCGCTCGCCAACAAGGTGCAGGAGGGCGACCTGACGGTGGCCCCGATCCACGCCGGCGGCAAGCACGTCGTCGTCATCGGCGGCGGTGACACCGGAGCCGACTGCGTGGGCACCGCCCACCGCCAGGGCGCGGCCTCCGTCACCCAGCTGGAGATCATGCCGAAGCCGGGCGAGGACCGGAACCCGGGCCAGCCGTGGCCGACCTTCCCGATGCTCTACAAGGTCACCTCCGCGCACGAGGAGGGCGGCGAGCGGGTCTACTCCGTCTCCACCACCCACTTCGAGGGCGACGAGGACGGAAACGTCGCGGCCCTCCACCTGGTGGAGGTCGAGTTCAAGGACGGTAAGCTGGAGCAGAAGCCCGGCACGGAGCGGCGCATCCCCGCGCAGCTCGTCACCCTCGCCATGGGCTTCACCGGAACCGACCAGTCCAACGGTCTGGTCCAGCAGTTCGGCCTGGAGCTCGACCAGCGCGGCAACGTCGCCCGCGACGAGCACTACGCGACCAACGTCGACGGCGTCTATGTCGCCGGTGACGCGGGACGCGGCCAGTCGCTGATCGTCTGGGCGATCGCCGAGGGCCGCTCCGCCGCCCGCGGAGTGGACCGCTTCCTGACCGGGACCAGCGCCCTGCACGCGCCGATCCGCCCGACGGACCGGTCCCTGCTGGTCTGAGCACCACCCGGGTTCCCCTGGGCCACGCGGCCCGGGGGAGCCCCCACAAGACGTCCCGTACAACGGCGTACGGAACTGAACGCGGCGCCTGCCTGTCCCCGACCGGACTCCAGCGGGCGCCGTGGCGCGTCCGGGGCCGGGTGCCTTCCACGGCGCCCGGCCTCAGCCGTTCGGCCGCGTCCTTGCCTCAGCCACCCCCGTGGCGCCGGGCTCAGCCACCCGGCCGTGGTGTCCGGCCTCAGCCGCCCGTCAGGGCCGAGGTCTTCAGCACCACCGCCACCGCGAACAGGCCCGTCAGCACCAGCGCGCCCGCGAGCTGGACCTGCCAGGTCCGCAGCTTCGCCGGCGCGAACGCGAGCCCGTACGTCACCAGCGCCCCCGTCAGCAGCCCGCCCAGGTGCCCCTGCCACGAGGTGAACGCGGCCGAGATCAGCATCCAGAGCAGGAATCCGGCCATGAAGCGGTTGACCGCCGCCATGTCACGGCCGAGCCGCCGGTGGATGACCCAGTACGCGGCGGCCAGCCCGAAGACCGAGCCGGAGGCGCCGACCGTCGAGGTGTCCGGGGCCAGCAGGTACACCAGGACCGAACCGCCCACCGCCGACAGCAGGTACAGCGCCAGATAACGGGCCCGCCCGAGCTGGCCCTCCACCGCACGGCCGATGTTCCACAGCGCGAGCATGTTGAACACCAGGTGCATCACCCCGAACGAGGCGTCCGGCGGAAGGTGCAGGAAGGCCCCGGTCACCAGCCGGTACCACTCGCCGTCCGCGATGCCCGTCAGGTCGTACCCGGGATAGGTGTCACCCCGGTAGTAGTACTGCTCGCCGTCCGGCCCGGTGAGCGCCGCCCCGAGCACCGCGAACCGGTCCACGGTCTCGGGCCGCACCACCTCGCCGAGGTAGGCCAGGACGTTGAGCGCCATCAGTACGTACGTCACCACCGGCGCGGTCGCCCGGGACACCGCACCGCCGAAGACGGTACGGGCCTGCCGCACCGACCGCTGCCCCTCCTTCACGCACTCCACGCAGTGGTGGCCGACAGCGGCCTCCCGCATGCAGTCCGGGCAGATGGAGCGGTCGCAACGGGTGCAGCGGACGTACGTCTCGTAGGACGGATGGCGGTAACACGCGGTGGCGGCGGCCTCCATGGCCGGCTCCTTCACTGAAGATGTGCAACGGGGCCGGTGAGGGCGGCGGCGATCAAGATAGCGAACCGGGATGAAGGCCGTTAAGTCCGGGGCCGGTGGTGGCCTACGCTCAAGGTCCGCAGAGCACAGATCGGGGGGCCGTCATGCAGGGTGTGAACACGGCCGCGGGCACCGGCCCGGCCATCAGCCTCACCAAGGTGCGGGAGACGGCTCCGGCCCTGGTCAGCCACTACACGAGCGCCGGGATCTCGCTGGAGAAGCACGGACTGGGCGGTCACCGCGCGGCCGTCTACCTCGTCCTCGACCACTCCGGCTCGATGAAGCCCTACTACGACGACGGCAGCGTCCAGGCGCTGGCCGACCGGGTGCTGGGCCTTTCGGCCAACCTCGACGACGACGGCACGGTGCCCGTCGTCTTCTTCTCCACCGACGTCGACGCGGTCACCGACATCGCCCTCGCCCACCACCACGGCAGGATCGACGAGATCCGGGCGGGCCTCGGGCACATGGGGAGGACCAGCTACCACCTGGCGATGGACGCGGTCATCGACCACTACCTCGACAGCGGCTCCACCGCGCCCGCCCTCGTCGTCTTCCAGACGGACGGCGGGCCGATCAACAAGCTCGCCGCCGAGCGCTACCTCTGCAAGGCCGCGAAGCTGCCCCTGTTCTGGCAGTTCGTCGGCTTCGGCAACACCCGCAGCAGCCAGTTCGACTTCCTGCGCAAGCTCGACGAGCTGTCCGTCCCCGCAAAGCGGATCGTCGACAACGCCGGGTACTTCCACGCCGGCGAGGACCCCCGGAAGGTCCCGGACCCCGAGCTGTACGACCGGCTCGTCGCCGAGTTCCCGCTCTGGCTGGCCGCCGCCCGGGAGCAGGGGATCGTCCGATGACGGTACGGATCCTGCGCGCCGCCGACCGCGCGCCCGTCCCCTGGAAGAACGGCGGCGGGACCGTCCGCGAGATCGCCGCCGGCCCCGGGGGCGCCGGGACCGACGTCTTCGACTGGCGGGTGAGCCTGGCGGACGTCACCGCCGACGGGCCGTTCTCGCGGTTCCCGGGTGTGGAGCGGATCCTGACCGTGGTCGAGGGCGCGGGCATGGACCTCGTCGTCGGCGGCGAGCACCACATCGTCGACGAGCCGCTGTGGCCGTACGGCTTCCCCGGTGACCTGCCCACCGAGGGCTTCCTGCTGGGCGGGCCCGTCGTCAATCTCAACGTCATGTACCGCAGGGCCCGTACGCGGGCGGAGGCCGCCGTCGTCTGCGGCACGGTCCGCCTGCTGCCACCGGAGGGCGGGGCGGTGCTGGCCGTCTCCCTGGACGACGGCGCGGAGCTGGAGCACGGGGGCGTCCGGCTGGACCGCTACGACGCGGTCCTGGCGGCCGGGGTGTCGCCCGGGGTCCTGCGGACGATGGGCCGGGCGGTGCTGATCACGCTCTCCGACGCGTGACCGACCGGCTCCCGGTGATCGGCTCCCCGGGACCGGCTCCCCGGGACCGGCTCCCGGCGACAGGCTCCCGGGGACCGTCCGAAGACGACCGTCTGTCTGCGACCGCTGTCGGCGGCCGGGAAACTCGGCTGCCGAACTCCCCGCCTCGGGATACGGTCGCGCGCATGCCCGAGAACACACCCGAACGCGCCGTGATCCGCCGCTATGCCGCCGCCGACGAGAACGCGGCGGTGGACGTCTGGTCCCGTGCCGGCAGCCTGGCGCATCCCTTCATCCCCGGTGAGGGCGAGGGCGAGCGCGCCCGCAAGATGCGCGAGGTCTATCTCGTCCACGCCGAGAACTGGGTCGCCGAGACGGACGGCCGTGTGGTGGCCCTCCTGGGGCTCCTGGGCGCCGAGATCGGCGGCCTCTTCGTTGCTCCTGAGGCGCAGGGCACCGGGGTGGGCCGACGCCTGGTCGAACACGCGGCGGCGCTGCACGGCGCGCTGACCCTGGAGGTGTACGAGAAGAACACGGCGGCCCGGAGCTTCTACACCCGGATGGGCTTCGTGGAGGAGAGCCGCCGCGTCGACGAGGAGTACGACGAGGTCATGCTGAAGCTCACCCGCCCGGCTCCGGAGAACCACGCCTGAAGCGGTGAGGCGGTGAGGCGGTGAGACCGTGACGGCGGTGAAGCGGTCGGACCGTGGCGGCGCTGAGGCGTTCGGCTCGCCGGAAACTCGCCCGCCTTTCGCGAGCAAATACCGACAGGAGATGTCGGGTAATCGGTGTTCCATGGCATCCATGGCATCCACGACGTCTTCATCGCCTTCGCACGCGCCTGTCTCCTGGGACGGCTTCGCCACCGCCGAGCCCGAGTTCGCCGACACCGTGCAGCGCCGCTTCCGGCTCTACAAGCACCACGTCCTGGCCACTCTCCGCAAGGACGGCTCGCCCCGGGTCACGGGCCTTGAGGCCGACTTCCGCTTCGGTGAGCTGCTGCTCGGCATGATGCCGAACTCCCGCAAGGCCCTGGACCTGCGGCGCGATCCGCGCTTCGCCCTCCAGGCCAACCCCGGGCCCGACGCCGAGCTGAACGACGGGGACGTCCGCGTCAGCGGCCGGGCCGTGGAGATCAGCGATCCGCGGGTGATCGCCCGCTTCATCGAGGAGGCGACCCCGCCGGAGCCCTTCCACCTCTTCCGGGCCGAGCTGACCGAGGTGGTCCGCATCGGGCTCGACGGCGAGGCGCTGGTCATCCGGTCCTGGCGTCCCGGGCAGCCGCTGCGCACCGTGCGCCGCACCGGCGACGACACCCCGCCCACGACCGACGCGTCCTGAACCGGGGGCGGTGCGGACCGGGCCGGGGGCGGGGTGCCCCCGGGCTCAGCCCGCCAGCACCCGGGCCCGGCAGGCGGACGGCGTCCCCCAGGCGTCCCGCAGCGGCCGGGCCCGGCGCAGCCACCACGCGAGGTCCAGCTCCTCGGTGTAGCCGACCGCGCCGTGCGACTGGAGCGCGGTGCGGGCCGCCGCGTACCCCGCCTCGCCCGCCGCCGCCT
Source organism: Streptomyces sp. NBC_01116 (assembly GCF_041435495.1). NCBI lineage: Bacteria > Bacillati > Actinomycetota > Actinomycetes > Kitasatosporales > Streptomycetaceae > Streptomyces > Streptomyces sp. NBC_01116. The sequence goes on along the minus strand of NZ_CP108644.1, from coordinate 1,932,110 downwards.
TCGCCGCCGCGACCGCCGCCCCCGCCCCGGCCGCTCCGCCCGCCAGCTCCACCGCCGCGCCGTACAGCAGCGGACGCGCGAACTCCAGGCCGAGCAGGGTGTCCGCGAGGCGGTGCTTGACCGCCTGGAAGGACCCGACGGGCACCCCGAACTGGGTGCGCTGCTTCACGTACGCAACGGTCGCCCGCAGCAGCTCCTCCCCGCAGCCCAGCGCCAGGGCCGCCGTGGCGAACGCCGCCAGGTCGCCCGCCGCCCGCGCCGCCCCGCGCACCCCGGGACCGGCCGCCGCCACCTCGCCGCCCGGCTCCGGCCTGAACAGCCGCCGCGCCGGATCCGCCGACGCCGACGGCTCCCCGGGCCCCGGTGCGAGCCGCAGTTCGTCGCCGTCCACCGTGAACACCGCGTCCGCCGCGTCCGCGTCCAGGGCGTACGGCCCGTGCCCGGCCAGCCGCAGCGACACCACCGCCCCGCCGGAGGCGATCCGGGGCAGCCACTCCTTCGCCGCCGGTCCGCCCGCCCCCGCCAGCAGCACCGCGGCCGCCAGGGTCTCCGCCACCGGTCCGGGCACCGCGTGCCGCCCCAGCCCGACGCAGGCCACGGCCATCTCCACGGGGAGCGGCCCGAGCCCCCCGTACGCCTCCGGGACCGCGAGCGCGAACACCCCCGCGTCCCCGAGCCGCCCCCACAGGGCCCGTCCCGGCCCGTGATCCCCGGCCGCCCACGTCCGCAGCACCGACGGTGTGCCGGCCGCCGTCAGCATCGCGTCCAGCGACCGGGCGAACTCCCGCTGCTCGTCGTCGAGAAGGAAACGCATCAGCGCCGTCCCTTCGGCAGGCCGAGCAGCCGCTCGGCGATGATGTCCCGCTGGATCTCGTTCGTCCCCGCGTACACGGGGCCCGCGAGCGCGAAGACGTACCCCTCCGCCCACGCCGTGTCCGCCAGCTCCGCGTCCGGGCCCAGCAGATCGAGCGCCGTCTCGTGCAGCGCGATGTCGTAACGCGACCAGAAGACCTTGTTCAGGCTGGACTCGGGCCCCAGCGACGCCCCCGCCGCGAACCGGGACGCGGAGGCGGCCGTGAACAGCTGATACGCCCGCGCCCCGATCACCGCGTCCGCCACCCGGTCCCGCAGCGCCGTGTCCGCCGGGTCGCCCGCCTCCCGCCACAGGTCCTGGAGCCGGTCGGCGGCGGCCAGGAAACGGCCGGGGGAGCGGAGGGTGAGGCCGCGCTCGTCGCCGGTGGCCGACATGGCGATGCGCCAGCCCTGCCCCGGCTCGCCGATGACGTCCGCGTCCGGTACGAAGACCTCGTCGAGGAAGATCTCGGCGAACGCGGGCTTCCCGTCCAGCCGCCCGATCGGGCGGACCGTGACCCCGGGGTCCCGCAGCCCGAACATCAGGTACGTCAGCCCCTGGTGCGGTTTCGCCGCCCCCGGGTCCGTACGGAAGATCCCGAAGGCCCGGTCCGCGAACGCCGCCCGCGAGGACCAGGTCTTCTGCCCCGACAGCAGCCAGCCGCCGTCCGCGCGCACCGCCCGCGACCGCAGCGCCGCAAGGTCCGACCCCGCCTCCGGCTCCGACCAGGCCTGCGCCCAGATGACCTCGCCGCTCGCCATCGGGGGCAGGACCCGGGCCCGCTGCTCTGCCGTGCCGTGGGCGAGGAGGGTCGGGGCGAGGAGGCTGATCCCGTTCTGCGAGACCCGGCCCGGCGCGCCCGCCGCCCAGTACTCCTCCTCGAACGCCAGCCAGCCGAAGAGGTCCGCGCCCCGGCCCCCGTACTCCTCCGGCCAGGAGACCGCCGACCAGCGGCCGGTGTGCAGCAGCGCCTCCCACTCCCGGTGCGCGGCGAACCCCTTCCCGGTCTCCAGGGAGGGCAGCGGCCGGGCCGGCACGTGGTCCCGGAGCCAGGCCCGCGCCTCGGCCCGCAGGGCTGTCGTCCGTGCCGTCTGCGCCAGATCCATGAGGCGCCCGCCTTCCGTCCGGTCGGCGCCGTCGCCGAGGGCGTTCCCTAACAAGTGTTTGGTAGGTTAACGTACGACCCACAGACCGTCGAGAAGCCGGGGGACCGGGCCATGGACACACCGCCGTACCTGCCGGGACACGGACTGCTGGCCGGCCGCACCGCCGTCGTCACCGCCGCCGCCGGAGCCGGGATCGGCGGCGCGACCGCCCGCCGCTTCCTGGAGGAGGGCGCCCGCGTCGTGATCGGCGACGCCCACGCCCGCCGCCTGAAGGAGAGCGCGCACGCCCTCGCCGACGAGTTCGGCGCCGACCGCGTCACCCACCTGACCTGCGACGTCACCGACGAGGACCAGGTCGGCGCCCTCTTCGCCCACGCCGAACGCGCCCACGGCGGCCTCGACATCGTCGTCAACAACGCGGGCCTCGGCGGCACCGCCGAACTCACCGAGATGACCGACGACCAGTGGACGAGGATCCTCGACGTCACCCTGAACGGCACCTTCCGCTGCACCCGCGCCGCCCTGCGCTCCCTCAAGGCCGCCGGAACCGGCGGAGTCCTCGTCAACAACGCCTCCGTCGTCGGCTGGCGCGCCCAGCGCGGCCAGGCCCACTACGCCGCCGCCAAGGCCGGTGTCATGGCCCTCACCCGCTGCGCCGCCGTCGAGGCCGCCGACTACGGCGTACGCGTCAACGCCGTCGCCCCCAGCCTCGCCATGCACCCGCACCTGGCCAAGGTCACCTCCGCCGAACTCCTCACCGAACTCACCGCGAAGGAGGCCTTCGGCCGGTACGCCGAACCCTGGGAGGTCGCCAACGTGATCGTCTTCCTCGCCAGCGGCTACTCCTCCTACATGACCGGCGAGGTCGTCCCCGTCAGCAGCCAGCATGCGTGAACACCCGGGCCGCGGGCGGACAATGGCCCGGTGCCTACCAAGAAGAAGCCCCAGGTGACCCCCACGCCGGAGCGACGCCGTGAACTGCTCGCCACCGCCGCCGAGGTCTTCGCCGCCCACGGATACAACGCCACCACCGTCCGCCGGATCGCGGACGAGGCCGGGATGCTCGCGGGCAGCCTCTACTACCACTTCGATTCCAAGGAATCGATGATCGACGAAATCCTCTCCACCTTCCTCGACGAGCTCTGGCAGGGCTACGACACGGTCCTGGAAGCCGGTCTCGGCCCCCGCGCGACCATCGAGGCGCTCGTCACCGAGTCCTTCCGGGAGATCGACCGGCACCGCCCCGCCGTCGCGATCTACCAGAAGGAGTCCAAGCACCTCGCCCACCAGCCGCGCTTCGCCTACCTCGTCGACTCGCAGACGAAGTTCGAGAAGGCCTGGCTCGGCACCCTGGAACGCGGCGTCGCCGAAGGCGCCTTCCGCGACGACCTCGACATCCGCCTCACCTACCGCTTCGTCCGCGACACCGTCTGGGTCGCGGCCTCCTGGTACCGGCCCGGCGGACACCACAGCCCCGAGGAGATCGCCCGTCAGTACCTCTCGATGGTGCTCGACGGAATCGCCCTGCGTACGTAACCGAAGAGCCGGTCCATCCCGAGCGCACCGAGGAGCAGCAGCCATGGCCGAGGCATACATCGTCGAAGCGGTACGCACCCCCGTCGGACGGCGCAAGGGCGGCCTCGGGGCCGTCCACCCCGCCGACCTCGGCGCGCATGTGCTCGGAGAGCTGATCGCCCGCTCCGGCGTCGACCCGGCGGCCGTCGAGGACGTCGTCTTCGGCTGCCTCGACACCGTCGGACCGCAGGCCGGCGACATCGCCCGTACGTCATGGCTGGCCGCCGGACTGCCCGAGGAGGTCCCCGGCGTCACCATCGACCGGCAGTGCGGCTCCTCCCAGCAGGCCCTCCACTTCGCGGCCCAGGGCGTCCTCTCCGGCACCCAGGACCTCGTCGTCGCGGGCGGCACCCAGAACATGACCCAGATCCCGATCGCCTTCGCCTCCCGGCAGGCCGCCGAACCCCTCGGCCTCACCCAGGGGCCGTACGCGGGCAGCGAGGGCTGGCGCGCCCGCTACGGCGACGCCCCCGTCAACCAGTTCCACGGCGCCCAGCTGATCGCCGAGAAGTGGGGCATCAGCCGCCGGGACATGGAGGAGTTCGCCCTCACCTCCCACCACCGGGCACTCCGCGCCATCGACGAGGGCCGCTTCGCCCGCGAGATCGTCGCGTACGGGGACGTCACCGCGGACGAGGGGCCGCGCCGCGACACCACCCTGGAGAAAATGGCCGGTCTGCGACCCGTCATGGAGGGCGGCACCATCACCGCGGCCTGCTCCTCCCAGGTCTCCGACGGGGCCGCCGCCCTGCTCATCGCCTCGGAGCGGGCCGTCGCCGAACACGGGCTCACCCCGCGGGCCCGCGTCCACCACCTGTCCGTACGGGGCGAGGACCCGATCCGGATGCTCTCGGCCCCGATCCCGGCCACCGCGCACGCCCTGAAGAAGACCGGCCTCACCCTCGACGCCATCGACCTCGTCGAGATCAACGAGGCGTTCGCCCCGGTCGTGCTCGCCTGGCTGAAAGAGACCGGTGCGGACCCCGAGCGGGTCAACGTCAACGGCGGAGCCATCGCGCTCGGCCATCCGCTCGGCGCGACCGGGGCCCGGCTGATGACGACCCTGCTGCACGAACTGGAGCGCACCGGCGGCCGCTACGGGCTCCAGACGATGTGCGAGGGCGGCGGACAGGCCAACGTCACCATCGTCGAGCGGCTCTGAGAACCCGCCCCCGGCCCCGCCCGCGCCCCGGCGGGACCGCCCGTACGCCCTCTGGTCAGCCAAGTTTTCCCTCCGGCGGCGCGGCGCGCTCCGCCGCCGGAGGAGAGGACGTGCTAGGGTGTTTCCCGTTGCAGTTTTGGTACCCATGAACTTTATGTGCGCCTGACGGGAATGCTTCCTCAGGCGCTTTATTGTTTTCCGGCTTTCTCCGGGTGGGGCTCAATGCGGCGACTTGGAATCCGTAAAGTGCGGATTCTCGGCACTGCACCTCTTTTAGGAGAATGACATGGCTACTGGAACCGTGAAGTGGTTCAACTCGGAAAAGGGCTTCGGCTTCATCGAGCAGGACGGCGGCGGCGCCGACGTCTTCGCCCACTACTCCAACATCGCCACCTCGGGCTTCCGTGAGCTCCAGGAGGGCCAGAAGGTCTCCTTCGACGTCACGCAGGGCCAGAAGGGCCCGCAGGCGGAGAACATCGTCCCGGCCTAATTGCCGGACGCGTACCTCGCTGACCGGGGCCCGCACCGTGAAGGTGCGGGCCCCGGTTTGTGCTGTCCGAGCGACAACCCGTCGCAACAACCCGTTCTGTGCGCACATCCTGGGGGCGCACCCGGACGGCCGGGCCGGCACATCGCAGTAAACCCATTCGGCAGTTGCCCAGGAATCCCCCAGGAGGGCAATTCCATATGACCAGCTCCGAACGCCAGGACCGCACCCCCCGCTCGCGACCGGCCCGTGGCCGAGGCCGCGGCCAGGGCGCCGGCACCCAGGCTCCCGCGAACGGCCGGGGCGGCGCACCCCGCTCCCGGGCCCAGGGCGGCTCCAAGCCCCCGGCCCGCCGCCGCGCCACCCCGCCGCAGGGCGAGTTCGCCCTGCCGGAGACCGTGACCCCCGCGCTGCCCGCCGTCGACGCCTTCGCCGACCTGGACATGCCCGCCGGGCTGCTGAAGACCCTCACCGCGCAGGGCGTCACCGAGCCGTTCCCGATCCAGGGCGCGACCCTGCCGAACTCGCTGGCCGGCCGCGACATCCTCGGCCGCGGACGCACCGGCTCCGGCAAGACGCTCGCCTTCGGCCTGGCGCTGCTGGCCCGCACCGCCGGGCGCCGCAGCGAGCCGCGCGCCCCGCTCGCCATGGTCCTCGTGCCCACGCGTGAGCTGGCCCAGCAGGTCACCGACGCCCTGACCCCGTACGCGACCGCCGTGAACCTGCGGCTCGCCACCGTCGTCGGCGGCATGTCGATCACCAAGCAGTCCGCCACCCTGCGGCGCGGCGCCGAAGTGCTCGTCGCCACCCCGGGCCGGCTCAAGGACCTCATCGAGCGCGGCGACTGCCGCCTGGACGAGGTCTCCATCACCGTCCTCGACGAGGCCGACCAGATGGCCGACATGGGCTTCATGCCGCAGGTCGTCGCCCTGCTCAAGCAGGTCGAGGCGGACGGGCAGCGGATGCTGTTCTCCGCGACCCTCGACAAGAACATCGACCGGCTCGTGAAGATGTTCCTCACCGACCCGGTCGTGCACTCCGTCGACCCGTCCGCCGGTGCGGTCACCACGATGGAGCACCACGTGCTCCACGTCCTGGACGAGACCGACAAGAAGGCCGTCGCCACGAAGATCGCCGCCCGCGAGGGCCGGGTGATCATGTTCGTCGACACCAAGCGCGCCGCCGACCGCTTCGCCAAACGGCTGCTCGCCAGCGGTGTACGGGCGGCCGCCCTGCACGGCGGGCGTTCGCAGCCGCAGCGCAACCGGACGCTCGACCAGTTCAAGAACGGTCAGGTCACCGCGCTCGTCGCGACGAACGTCGCGGCCCGCGGCATCCACGTCGACGACCTCGACCTGGTCGTCAACGTGGACCCGCCGACCGACCACAAGGACTACCTCCACCGCGGCGGGCGCACGGCGCGCGCCGGGGAGTCCGGCAGCGTCGTCACGCTGGTGCTGCCCGAGGAGAAGCGCGAGATGACCCGGCTGATGCAGGACGCCGGCATCGCGCCCCGCACCACGCGGGTCACCTCCAGCGACGCGGAACTGGGCCGGATCACGGGGGCCCGCGAGCCCTCGGGCGTCGCGATCGTGATCGAGGTGCCGCAGGCGACGCCGCCGAAGCAGCGGACCCGGTCGGGCGGCGCGGCGGGCGGCTCCGGCGGGGGTGCGGTGCGCTCCGGCAGCCGCGGACGTGGCCGGCGCGGGGCCGGCGGGGCCGGTGGCGTCGGTGGCGGTGGCGGTGCTCAGGGTGCGCGTTCCGGTGGCGGCGCGGGTCGCTCCGGCGGCGCGGGCCGTTCGGGCGGCGAGGCGCGCGGCGCCGGTCGCTCGGGTGCGCCTGCCCGGGGCCGTCGGGCCGCGTAGGACCGACTTCGACCCCGGTCCGGAGCTTGAGGACCGGGGTCACCCCCCAGCCGTCCGGCGATGGAGGACCGGGGTCCGGGGCAGAGCCCCGAAAGCCCCGGGCCGGGGCTTTCTCCTCAAGCGCCGGACGGGCTGGATGTGGCCGCCTGGTTGTCGGTGTCGGTGTCGGCCGAGAGCCTGGGCTCGGGCCGATGCGGCGGGGCCGGGTCGGCCAGAAGCACGCGAGTCGTCTCCGCCTCCGCCACGATCCGGTCCACCAGCTCCGCCACGCTCGGCAGGTCCTCGATCAGGGCCGCGACCTGGCCCGAGGCCATGATGCCGAGGTCCGTGCGCCCGTCGACCATGGACGCCCTCAACAGCATCGGGGTGTTCGCCGCCAGCAGCACCTGACTCCAGCTCAGCTCCTTGCCGTGCCGCATCGCCAGGCCGTCGCGGACCATGCCCGGCCAGCTCAGGCCGGAGATCCGGCGGAAACCGGACGCCCGGCGCAGCGCCCGGTACAGGGAGCGCAGCCGGCCCGCACCCTCCAGTTCCGCCACCATCTCCGTACGGAGCATCCGGTGCGGGAGGCCGTCCACCGCCCTCGTCAGGGTGATGTCCTTGGCGGTCGCCGCCAGATAGCGGGCCTTCACCGCGTCCGGGACCGTCGAGTCCGACGTCAGCAGGAACCGGGTGCCCATCGCGACACCCGCCGCCCCGTACGCCAGCGCCGCCACCAGGCCCCGGCCGTCATGGAAGCCGCCCGCCGCGACCACCGGGATGTCCACCGCGTCCACGACCTGCGGCAGGAGCACCGTGGTGGCGACCTCCCCGGTGTGGCCGCCGCCCTCGCCGCCCTGCACGATCACCGCGTCCGCACCCCAGTCCGCGACCTTCTCCGCGTGCCGCCTGGCCCCCACCGACGGGACGACGACCACGCCCGCGTCCTTCAGCTCCGCGATCAGCTCCCTCGACGGGGCGAGCGCGAACGACGCCACCCGCACACCCTCCTCGACGATGATCCGGACCCGCTCCCGGGCGTCCCCCGCGTCCGCCCGCAGGTTCACCCCGAACGGCGCGTCCGTCCGGGACTTCACCTCCCTTACGGCCGAACGCAGTTGGTCCGGTGACATGGTCGCCGAGGCCAGGACGCCGAGCGCCCCGGCCCGTGCGGTCGCGGTGACCAGGCGGGGGCCCGCCACCCAGCCCATTCCGGTCTGCACGATCGGGTGCCGGACGCCGACGAGGTCGGTCAGGGCGGTGCGCATCAGGACCGGACCTCCCGGTCCCGGGTGCGGGCCGGGTCGACGACCTCGCGGATCAGGGTGAGTTCGGCGGCGGTCGGGGCGCGGGTGTGCGGGACGTCCGCGGGGACCGTGAGCGCGAAGCCCGTCGCTTCGCGTACCTGGTCCACCGTGACGCCGGGATGGACCGAGGCGAGGCGCATCGAACGGTCGGGCGTCGCGAAGTCGAAGACCCCGAGATCGCTGACGACCCGGGGGATGCGGTGGAAGCGGGTGGCGGAGGGGCCCGCCGCCCGCGCGCTGTCGTGGCCGACTCCGCAGATCATGTCGACGCGCTCGACGAAGACCCGGGGGGAGTGCCGGGGGATCCAGTAACTCACCGGGTTGTTGAGGGTGTTGACCGGGGCTCCGCGTACGCCGAGCAGCTGCCGCGAGGGCCGCTCCCAGTCGCCGATGCAGGAGATGTTCTGGTTGCCGAAGCGGTCGATCTGGCTCGCGCCCATCATCACGTGCCGCCGCCCGCCGGTCACCAGCGCCAGATGCCTGCGGTAGGGGAGCCAGCCCTCCGCCTCGCCGTCCGGGCCGACGAGTGTCGCCTCGCCGTCCGTGAGGAGCAGGTCGGGGGCGAAGGTCAGCCGGGCCAGCCGCGCGCCGGCCGACGGCACCGCGCCCATCGGGCTGGCCAGGATCTCGCCGTCGCCCCGCCAGGCCTCGGCGCACGCGATCACGCAGTACTCGGCACGGGTGATGTTCTCGGTGTCGGTGTCGGTGTCGGTGTCGGTGTCGGTGTCGGCGTCGGGAGTGGTGCTGGATGCGTTCATGTCTGCTCCTCGTGCCAGGTGCGGACCGCCTGCTGGTAGCCCTTCTCGTCGCCGTCCGGCGGCAGGAAACGGGCCGCGAACTCCGCCCAGGCGGCCGGGTCCGCCGCCGCTGCCGCGTAGGCCCTCTGGAACGGCTCGTCGCGCTGGTGGTCGGGTACGCAGGACGTGAAGTGCGCCCCGCCCGGCGTCTCCACGACACCGGTGACCGAGTGCCGCTGGACGAGAAGGGTCTGCGGGGCGGTGGCGTTCCCGGCCAACTCCTCCGTCCGCACGATGCGTTCGCAGGAGACGTACGCCGCGTCCGCCGCTTCGCAGAACAGGTCGTCGAAGTACGGGTCCGGACCCAGGTACTGGCCGTTGCCCAGGCGGTCCGCCCGGTTGAGGTGGACCAGCGCCGCGTCCATCCGCAGGGCCGGCGCCGCCACGAACTCCTCGCCGTCCTCGTACGGTGAAGTCACCGTGCGCAGCTCGGGGTTGACCCGCATCACATCCGATCCGAGGCCCGCGCGGACCGGCAGGAACGGCAGCCGGTTCGCCGCCGCGTGCAGCCCCCACATGAACATCGCCTCGTCGATCTCCGTCAGCGCGAACGCCCCGCGCTGCCGGGCGGCCCGGTAGTGCGGCTCCAGCGGGATGGAGTCGAGCGTCACGAACGCCGTGACCAGCCGGGCGATCCGGCCCGCCGCGGCCAGCAGCCCCACGTCCGGGCCGCCGTAGGAGATCACCGTGAGATCGGTGACGGACGACCGGAGCAGCGCCCTGACCAGGGCCATCGGCTTCCTGCGCGATCCCCAGCCGCCGATCCCGATCGTCATGCCGCTGCTCAGCCGGTCGACGACCTCCTCGGGCGTCATCGTCTTGTCGCGCACATGAGGGGGAGTGGTCACGGTTCAGGCCTCCTTGCCGAAGGTGTCGCGGACCCGGGCGGCGGTCCCGGCGAGGTTCGCCTCGAAGGTGAACCCCTGCTCGAAGCGGTAGCTGCGCTGTACGTCGACGGGGTCGATACCGTTCAGTGCGGCTTTCGCGAGCCGCAGCAGGTGGCCGTCCTTGGCGGCGATCTCGGCCGCCAACTCCAGCGCCGCTTCCATCAGTTCCCCGGCCCGGACCACCCGCCAGACCGATCCGTGGGCGAGCAGCTCGGCCGCGGTGACGGTGCGGGAGGTGTAGTACAGCGTGCGCATCAGGTGCTGCGGGACCAGCCGCGCCAGGTGGGTCGCTGCGCCGAGCGCGCCCCGGTCCAGCTCCGGCAGGCCGAAGACCGCGTCCTCGCTCGCGACGATCGCGTCCGCGTTCCCGACGAGTCCGATCCCGCCGCCCAGGCAGAAGCCCTGCACCGCCGCGACGACCGGAACCTCGCACGCGTACACCGCGGCGAACGCCTCGGCGCAGCCCCGGTTGGCGCCGATCAGGGCCTCGTGCCCCGTATCTCGCTGCAACTCCTTGATGTCGACGCCCGCGTTGAAGCCGCGCCCGGCGGCGGCCAGGACGACGCAGCGGACCCCGGGGTCGCGGCCCGCCGCCCGGACGGCGTCCGCCAGGTCGTGCCAGCCCCGCACGGGGAGCGCGTTGACGGGGGGACGGTCCACGGTGACGACGCGGACGCCGTCCGAGGGGCAGGCGGTGGAGACACTCATCGGAGGATCAGCTACCTTTCCACCAAACATTTGTTAGGTGGACGGTAGCAGCCCCGCCCCCGCGCGCCAACCGGCCGTCTCCCGGTCGCCATCGACCGTCCACGGGCCGCCGACCGTCGACCAGCCGCCGATCATGGGGAGATGAGATGACCGCACCGTTCGCACGCCGTGCCGGACTCTGCGCGGACCGGGTCGTCGCCGTCACGGGCGCCGGGCGGGGGCTCGGCCGGGCCCACGCCCTGGCCTTCGCCGCCGAAGGGGCGCGGGTCGTCGTCAACGACCTCGGCGTCGGACCCGACGGGGACGGGGGTTCCGCCGGTCCGGCCCGGGAGGTCGTCGACGAGATCGTCGCGGCGGGCGGCGAAGCCGTCGTCCACGGCGGCGACATCGCCACGGCCGAGGGCGCCGCCTCCCTGGTCGCCACCGCCGTGGAGGCCTTCGGACACCTCGACACCCTGGTCAACAACGCGGGCTTCCTGCGCGACCGGATGCTCGTCAACCTGGACGAGGACGACTGGGACGCGGTGATGCGGGTCCACCTCAGAGGCCACTTCCTGCCCCTGAAGCACGCCGCCGCCCACTGGCGGGCCGAGGCGAAGGCGGGCCGCCCGCCGACCGCCCGGATCGTCAACACCAGCTCCGGCGCCGGACTCCTCGGCAGCGTCGGCCAGGGCAACTACGCGGCGGCCAAGGCCGGCATCGTCGCCCTGACCCTGGTCGCCGCGGCCGAGCTGGGCCGGTACGGGGTCCACGTCAACGCCCTCGCCCCGGCCGCCCGGACCCGGATGACCGAGCTGACCTTCGCCGAGACGATGGCGGCCCCGGGGGCGGGGGAGTTCGACGCCATGGCCCCCGCGAACGTCTCGCCCCTCGTCGTCTGGCTCGGCTCCGCCGCGAGCGAGGGGGTGACGGGCCGCGTCTTCGAGGCCGAGGCGGGCCGCATCACCGTCATGGAGGGCTGGCGCCCGGGCCCCACCGACGACCGGGGCGCGCGCAGATCCCCGGCCGAGGCGGGCGAGACGGTGCGCCGGCTGCTGGCGGACGCGGAGGAGCCGGGGCGGGTCTACGGGGCGTCCTAGGTGTATTGATCCGCAGGGTTGTTGACTCGGCCGATGGGCGGGTGTCCGTCGAGCGCGTACGGCGCGGGAAACCCGTTTGCGTACCCGTGCGGGCGCCCGGTATGCAGCAGGGGACACCGGAGGAGCACACGATGACGCGGCACGGCCCGATGAACGAGTTCTGCTGGATGGACCTCAAGACCCGCGACCCGTCCGGCACGGCCGCCTTCTTCTCCTCGGTGCTGGGCTGGGACTTCGCCGTGGACGAGGAGGACTGGCGCCGGGCCGTCAAGATATCCGCCGGGGCCGACCGGATCGGCGGGGTCAGCGATCTCGCCCAGCCGGTCTACCCGCCCGGCACTCCGCCGCACATCGCCTACTACCTCGCGGTCGACGACGTGGACCACCGCACGGCTCTGGCGGTGGCGAACGGGGCGCAGGTCGTCGTCCCGCCGTTCGACGCGGGGGACCAGGGACTGATCGCCACGCTGACCGACCCGGTCGGCGCGGCCGTCTCCCTCTGGCGGCCACGGGGATTCGCCGGGTGGCCGGTGTCCGCCACGGCGGAGGGCACGCCCCACCACGCGGTCCTGGCCTGCGAAGACCCCGAGCGGGCCCGGGAGTTCTACGCCAGGACGACGGGCACGCCCCTCGGCCGGGCCGCGTTCCGGGAAGCAGCTCCCGCCGCGACCGGCACCGCCACCGGCACCGGCTCCGCGCCCCAGTGGGAGCTGGCCCTCGCCGTGGACGATCCGGACGCCGTGATCCGCCGGGCCCGCGCCCACGGGCCGGACCTCGTCACCCCCGCAGGAGAAGGCGGTCCCCGCACCGTGCGGCTGCGCAGCCCGGAAGGGCTGACGTTCCTGGTCCAGGGCCGGGACCAGATCTAGTCCATGGCCCTGGCAACGGCACCGGCACCGGCACCTGGGCCATGGCCGGGCACCGGCCCCGGGAACAGGACCGCCCCAGGCCCAGGAACCGTCCAAGCCCCGGCCCGGACCGGTGACGCCCGCGCGCATATCGGGTGGCGCTGCCCGGCCGCCGGCGGTGAGGATCGCCGTATGCGCACCTTCCTGGAGACCGACCGGCTCGTCCTGCACCCGGTCACCGAGGCCGACGCCCCCGACCTGCTCGCCCTCGACAACGACCCCGCCGTCATGCGGTACATCAACGGCGGCCGGCCGACGAGCCCCGAGGACATCCGGGACCGGACCCTGCCGAGGCTCCTCCACGACCACCCGTGCACCGGAACCCGCGGCTTCTGGGCCGCGCGGGAGAAGGCCACCGGTGCCTTCCTGGGCTGGTTCGAGCTCCGGCCGCTCGACGACCACGACCCGGCCGTCGCCGAACTCGGCTACCGGCTGAACCGGGCCGCCTGGGGCCGGGGTTACGCCACCGAGGGCGCGCGGGCCCTGGTCGACAAGGGGTTCACCGACCTAGGGGTCCAGCGGGTCACCGCCAACACCATGGCGGTCAACACCGCATCCCGGCGCGTGATGGAGAAGACGGGGCTGACCTTCCTGCGGGCCTACACCGAGGACTGGCCGGAGACCATCGAGGGCTCCGAGCACGGCGAGGTCGAGTACGTCATCACCCGTGAGGCCTGGCAGCGCGGCCGCCGGCCGGGAGCCCGATAGCGACTACGACGGCCCACCCAGCAGGGCCACGATCTCTCCATGCCCCGTGTGCTGGTCCGTGCCCGCCGACGGCACCCCGTCCCGGAGCAGTTCCACCGCCAGCGTCTCCTCGCCGTCCCTGCGGTCGCGGAGCGTCACCGTCTCGATCCCGGAGCCGTACGACTCCTCCAGCCGCCGCCGCAACTCCCGTTCCGGATCGAGAGCGGCGATGCGCCGCGCCTCGGCCAGCGCGAGGGCGACCACGGACTCCTGACCCGCCGCGCCCGCACCGTGCGCGAGCAGCGCCCGTACCGTCCGCGAGGACCCGCGCTGCGCCGCCAGCACCAGCATCGCCTCGCCCCGCGGACCCGGCAGCAGCGGGTCCGCGCCATGGGCGAGGAGCGCTTCCACCGTCGGGGCGTGCCCCAGGCCGACCGCCCACCGCAGCGCGGTGAAACCGAACTCCTCGCGCAGATCCGGCCGGGCCCCGGCGGACAGCAGCGCCTCCACCACCCCGGTGTGCCCGCCGCAGGCCGCCCCGCACAGCGGCAGGTCGCTCGCCCCGGGGCCGCTCGCCCGGTTCGGGTCCGCCCCGACGGCGAGCAGCAGGCGCACCGCCTCCAGCCGGTCCTGCACCGACGCCAGGTAGAGCGCCGTCGTGCCCTCCTCGTCGCTCGACTCGGCCCGCGCGCCCGAGCGCAGCGCCCGCACGACCGCGTTCTCGTCCTCGTACAGCGCGTCGAACAGGCGTAGTTCGTCCCTGATCGGCTCGTTCGTCATGCTTCGATCGTACGGTGGCCGAAACGATGCTCAGGTGTCGCAATCCAGGTCGGTCCGGCACAGCCCGCAGCGCGCGGTGAACCGGCCCCGGACGGGGACCCGGATGCGCTGGTGGCAGGTGGGGCAGGGGAAGGAGACGCGCAGTCCCCGATCGCCGGTCTCGAAGGCGTACGGGAGGTCAGGGTCCGGGCTCGTGCCGGGGTGGTCCCGGGCATACCGCCGGTCCTTGGCGTAGCGGCGACGGCCCGCCCAGCCCGCGGCGGTCAGCGGGGGCCTGCGCAGATCGTGCAGCGCCCGCTCCCGCCCCTTGGTGTACGCGGTGTACGCCTGGGGGCTGGTGAACCACGGGGAGGGGTCCTCACCGAAGGCGAACGCCCGCTTGGCCAGGACGTATCCGAACTCCTCCGGGGTGAGGTAGCCGAGCTTCTGGCGGGACGTGGCGTCCTCCCGGAACGCGTCCAGCAGCAGCCAGCCCGCGCCGAGGTACGCCGTCGTCGTGTCGGTCAGGATCTCGTTGGCGCGGGTGCCGGGGAACTCCAGGCCGAGCCGGTGCAGCAGCACATGCGTGACCTCGTGCGCGAGCGCCGCGCCGATGTCCCTGCGGTGGGTGCGGAAGCGGTCGTTCAGCTCGATGAAGTACTCGGGGCCCGCGGTCAGTTCCACGCTCGCCGCGTGCTCCATCGCCCGGAAGCCGACGATCATGCGGGCCTCGGGCAGATGGAGGTGCTGGACCAGGGAGCGGGCCACCCGTTGGGCTCCCAGGTGCAGGTCGTCCTGGTCCGCGAAGGCGGCGTCGGCGGGCGGGAGGCTGGTGGCGTAGGCGCGGACGCCGTCCGCGGAGAGCCGGCGGTAGAGCGCGGTGATGGCGGAGCGGACCGTGTCCAGATGCGGAAAGCCATGGACGACGGGGGCGCCCGGAGGGCCGTTCGCCACGTCGGAACCCCCATCCGTGACGGTCGACGGACCTCCACTGTATGCCGGGTCGGGGAGGGGGTCCCGGATGTTCCGGACACCCGCCGATGATCTTGGCCGAAAAGCGTGCCTTGTGGCAGCGGTCACCCGGCACCGATAATCGGAGTGTTCTTGTCAGGTGCATGACTAGTTCGGCTTCGGTGCCGGAGGCCGTCACCCGGCAGGGGCACGCGTGCCGGACCGCGCGACCCACAGCACTTCCGTACGCCCGCACTTCCGAGCGTCAGCACCCCGTACACCAGCAATTCCGTACGCCTGTACGTCCGCAGGACCTCACGCGGCACCGCTGTGCGGAAGACCACCGCCCAGCGCTCCGTACAGGGACTCCTGCACCGCAACACGGCACGGCAACCTCCCACAGCAACCCCCCACACGAAATCCCCCCACGAAAGCAGGTCCCCGTGAAGCTTCTGAGCGCGCTGAAAAGGTGTTCCGTCGCCATAGCCGCCGTCGCCCTCGCGACCGTCAGCCTCCAGCCCGCCTCCGCGGCCCCCCAGCCGATCGTCGGCGGGGAACGCGCCGCGCAGGGCGAGTTCCCCTTCATGGTCCGGCTCTCCATGGGCTGCGGCGGTGCGCTCTACGCCCAGGACATCGTCCTCACCGCCGCGCACTGCGTGGACGGTTCGGGCAACGACACCTCGATCACCGTCACCGGCGGCGTCGCCGACCTCCAGTCGCCCGACGCCGTCGAGGTCCAGTCCACCAAGGTCCTCCAGGCCCCCGGCTACAACGGCACCGGCAAGGACTGGGCGCTGATCAAGCTCGCCCAGCCGATCGACCGGCCCACCCTGAAGATCGCCACCGACAGCACCTACGACGAGGGCACCTTCACCGTCGCGGGCTGGGGCGCCGACCGCGAGGGCGGCAGCCAGCAGCGCCACCTGCTCAAGGCCGACGTCCCGTTCGTCTCCGACGCCGACTGCCAGAGCGCCTACAGCGACCTCGTCCCCGGTGAGGAGCTGTGCGCCGGCCTCCTCGACACCGGCGGCGTCGACAGCTGCCAGGGCGACTCCGGCGGCCCGATGTTCCGCAAGGACGACGCCGACGAGTGGATCCAGGTCGGCATCGTCAGCTGGGGCCAGGGCTGCGCCCGCCCGAACTACCCGGGCGTCTACACCGAGGTCTCGCACTTCGCGGGCGACATCGCCTCCGCGGCCGACTCGCTCTGACCCGATCCGGTCCGGCCACCTGATCACCGCGCGTCCGGCCGGTGATCACGGCTGAACCATCCCGGGGGCGTCCGCATCCGCGGGCGCCCCCGGACCCAGCTCCACCCGCGGCTCGCCCGCGTCCTCCAGCTCCAGCACCCACACCTCGTTGGCGCCCTCGCGGAGCACCGGACCCGGCACGTACAGGGTCCGCTGCGGGCCCACCGACCAGTACCGGCCCAGGCAGAATCCATTCACCCAGACGAAACCGCGGGTCCAGCCCGGCAGTTCGAGCCCCGCGTGATCAACGCCGACAGCGCCGGAAGCGAAGGAAGCGCCAGAGGCGGTCGCAACTGCTGACGCGCCCGTGGTCCCCTCGATCGTGAACGTCCCCCGGAACAGGCCCGTCCGCCCCGCGTCACCCGCCCCGGCGGCGGCCTCCACCGGCCCGAACGGGATCGCCGCCACCGCGCCCGCGCTCTCGAACGCGTCCAGCCGCAGCCCCCGGGCCCGTACCCCGTGCAGATACTGCCGCTCGTGCAGCAGCCCGCCCGTGACGCCCTTCGGCTCGCCGAGGCGCGGCCCGTAGTTGACCCGGCCCAGCGACTCCACCCACAGCTCGACCTCCGCCGGACCCGCCACCGGCTCCGGCAGCGTGCCGGACTCCTCGGTCAGCACCCCGGCCCGGACCCCGTCCACGGACACCACCGCCCGGTCCCGCAGCCCCGATGCCCCCAGCGGATACGCCTGGCGCGGCCCCGGCACCGCCACCCGGTAGCGCACCAGGCCCCGGTCCACGCCCAGCTCCTCGAAGGTCGGCGGCACCCCCGACTCCGTCTCCGGATCGCCCAGCGCCTCCAGTACGTCCCCGAGCCCGGCCCACTCCGTCAGCTCCACCCGCACCGGCCCGGCGAGCCCGACCGGCTCCGGCGGCAGCGCGGGCAACGGCCCCTCGGCGTACGCCGCCAGAACCTCCCGGAACAGCCGGAACTTCTCCGTGGCCCGCCCGTACTCGTCGACCGGCGCGTCGTAGTCGTACGACGTCACCGTCGGCTGGAACGACTCGTCCTGATGCGGGCCGGACCGGTTCGCCCCCGCCCAGCCCCCGAAGTTCGTCCCCCCGTGCGCCATGTAGACGTTCACCGACGCCCCGCACTCCAGGATCTCCCGCAGCGCCCCGGCCGCCTGCTCCGGATCCCGGCGCACCGGCTCGGCCCCCCAGTGGTCGAACCAGCCGCACCAGAACTCCATGCACATCAGCGGACCCCGCGACCGGTGCCGGCGCAGCACCTCGAACCCCTCCCGCGCCCCCGAACCGAAGTTCGCCGTCGCCAGCAGCCCCGGCACCGAACCACCGGTCAGCATGTGGTCCTCCGGGCCGTCCGACGTGAACAGGGGAACCGTCACCCCGCACCGCCGCAACAGACCCGCCAGCCACTCCAGATACACCGCGTCGCTGCCGTAACTCCCGTACTCGTTCTCCGCCTGCACGAGAATCACCGGGCCGCCCCGGGACACCTGCCGCTGCACCACCTGCGGCAGCAGCTCCAGGAACCACCGCTCCACCACCGCCCGGTACTCCGCGTCCCGGGTCCGCACCCGCCGCCCGAACCGGCCCGTCACCCACACCGGAAGACCGCCGTTCTCCCACTCGGCGCAGATGTACGGGCCCGGCCGCACGATCGCCCACAGCCCGGCCCGCTCCACAGCGTCCAGGAACCGGCCGAGCGCCCCCACGTCCCGGACCTCGCCCTCCCGGGGCTCGTGCAGATTCCACGGCACATACGTCTCGACGCAGTTCAGCCCCATCGCGGCGAGCATCGCCAGCCGGTGGTCCCACTGCGCCTCGTGCACCCGGAAGTAGTGCAGGGCGCCCGACAGCAGTCGCACGGGCTTCCCGTCGAGCCGGAAGCAGTCGTCCCCCACGGTGAAGTCGGTCATGGTGCAGATACGCTCCTGTGCTCGGCCGCGTCCGGCGGCCCTCGGGTCGATGGGTCCGACCACCTTCACCTCTGGCGCCGCACCCGGTCCATGGACAAAGATCGCTGTTGATTGGACACAACGGACCAGCCGGGATCAGCCGCAACGCACCCGCCGGGATCGGCGCAACGCACTACCGGGATCGAGGTCGCGGAGCAGCCGGGATCGGCACCACGGAGCAGCAGACCAGCAGGGAGAGGAAGGACGGCGATGTACCACACCTGGATGCGCTTCTTCACCCCGAGCCCGCTCCACCACCGCCTGGGACTCGTCTGCCTCGGCGTCGGCCTCCAGCACGGAGCGCTCCCCACCGTCGGACCCCGCACCCTCGACCACCACGTCGCCGTGGTCGTCAACTCCGGCACCGGCTGGTTCAAGGGCCCCGACGGCCGCCGCACCCCCGTCACCGGCCCCAGCCTCATCTGGCTGACCCCCGGCACCCCCCACCACTACGGTGCCGACCCCGGCACCGGCTGGGACGAGAGCTTCGTCGACTTCACCGGACCCGCCACCACCACGTACACCGAACTCGGCTACATCGAGCCCGACCGCCCCCTCGTCCCCCTCACCGACACCGCCGCCCCCCGCGCGGCCGTCGGACGCATCGTGCGCGCCGCCCGGCGCGGCAACCCCCTCCTGGAGGTGGAGACCGGGGCTGCCGTCCACGAACTCCTGGTCACCCTGCGCCGCGCCCGCGCCGACATCGGCCCCGACGGCGACCCGGTGCTCCAGGCGCTGGCCCGCGACGCGTACCAGCCGCTCACCGTCGCCGAGCACGCGGCCCGGCACGGCATGACCCCCGCCGAACTGCGCACCGCCGTACGGCGCGGCGCCGGATGCAGCCCCAAGGACTACCTGCTGGGCATCCGTCTGGGCCGGGCCAAGGAACTCCTCGCCGCCACCGACCTCCCGGTCGCCGCCGTGGCGCGCCGGGTCGGCTACGACGACCCCGCCTACTTCTCCCGGCTCTTCGCCCGCCGGGTCGGCACCGCACCCGTCCGGTTCCGGGAACAGCAGGGCCGCAGTGTGCCCGGCGGCTGGAGCGACCAAGTGCCCGACCCCGACGCCCCACCGACGATCACCACCTGAGCGCGGCGGTCCACGGCCCACCGGCGATTGGGGGGCGGCGCCACGGGGGCTCTAAGCTCGCTGACCATGAGTACGAGCGAGATCGACGCGTCCGTCCAGGCCGAGCTGAACCGGCTGCGCGAGAGCATCGACAACATCGACGCCGCCGTCGTCCACATGCTGGCCGAGCGCTTCAAGGCCACCCAGCAGGTCGGCCGCCTCAAGGCGGACCACAAGCTGCCGCCCGCCGACCCCGCCCGCGAGACCCGACAGATCGCCCGGCTCCGGCAGCTGGCGCAGAGCGCCAACCTGGACCCGGCGTTCGCCGAGAAGCTGCTGAACTTCATCATCGCCGAGGTGATCCGTCACCACGAGCGCATCGCCGACGAAGCGGAGAACGGCGGAGGAGACCGGCCCACGGACTGACCCCGGACCACGGGCCGAACCCGGCCCATGGCCCGACCCTGCCCCACGGACCGGCCCCGGCCCAGGGACCCGCCCCCGACCGCCTCCGGCACCTGACCGCGTCGACGAGCACCGCGCCGAGCACCGCGCCGAGCACCGCGCCCAGGACCGGCCCGAGCAGATACACCCACAGCCGGTCGACGTCCCCGGCGAGCACCGCCGGGCCGAACTGACGCGCCGGATTGGCCGATCCACCGCTCGACCGACCGAGCACCGCGATGACCACGGCCGTCGTCAGCCCCACCGCGTACGGGAGCCCCCGGCTCCCCACCGGCCGCGACAGGAACACCGCGAGCATCACCGTCACCCCGACCAGCACCACCGCCTCGGCGCCCAGCACGGCCGCGTCGCTCCACGCCGGATCCGGCCGCACCGACGCGCTGCGCACCGGGTCCCCGGTCGCGGCCGGACCCCACAGGGCCCCGGCCGACCACGCCCCGGCCAGCGACCCCGCCAGCTGCGCCACGGCGTACGGGGCGACATCACGGCCCGGAAACGCGCCCAGCCGCCACAGGGCCAGGGTCACGGCCGGATTCAGATGGCAGCCCGAACACCGTCCGGGAGACGACACCATCAACACGGTGAGCAGCCCACCGGTCACCAGGCCGAGGACGGCCGTGGCGAGGGGCGGGCCGAACACGACCGCCACCGGCGATCCCGTCCCCACGAGCCAGCGCACAGCCGTCACGACGAGGAACAACAGCAGCGCCGTCAGCCCGAACTCGCACCCCGCGCGCACCGTGACGGGGGAGAGGGCGCCGACCGGCGGCGCCAAGGGCTTCGGCACCGGGACGGCGAAACCGGCCGGAGGTCTCGGACGGACCGGTTCGTGCGCAGGCCTGAGCGTCATGAGGACGTCCTCGATACTCGGTGTGCCGCGCCGAGGAGATGGTAAGCGGCAGCAGACCCCACCGTCCCGCGCAGGGCGCACACCGCTTCCCGCACCGCTCCCGCGCAGGGCACCCACTGCGCACCCGCGCGGAGCGCACACGGCCCCCGCGCGCAGGGCCCGCACCGCTCCCGCGCACAGCGCACCACGCTCCCGCGCAGGGCCCCGCCCGCATCGCCCCGTCCGCCCAGGGAGAACGCCCCTGCGCCCGCCGCCCCCCGTACGGCAGCATGGGGCCATGTCCGTACTGACGCGCGACGAAGCGCAGACCCGAGCCCAGATCCTCGACGTGGAGCGGTACACGATCGCCCTCGACCTCACCACCGGCGAGAAGACCTTCGACTCCCGCACCGCCATCCGGTTCACCGCCCGCGCGGCCGGAGACACCTTCGTCGAGGTCAAGCCCGCCACCCTGCGCTCGATCAGCCTCGACGGACAACCCCTGGACCCCGCCCTCCTCGACGGCAACCGCTACCCCCTCACCGCACTCGCCGCCGGCCCCCACGAACTGCACATCGACGCCGCGATGCACTACTCCCGCACCGGCGAGGGCATGCACCGCTTCACCGACCCCACCGACGGCGAGACCTACCTCTACACCCAGCTGTTCATGGAGGACGTCCAGCGCGTCTTCGCCGCCTTCGACCAGCCCGACCTCAAGTCCGTCTTCGCCATCGACGTCACCGCACCCGAAGGCTGGACCGTCCTCGGCAACGGCGTCGCCGAACACACGGGGGAGGGACGCTGGACCATCGCCGCCACACCCCTCGTCTCCACCTACCTCGTCGCGGTCGCCGCAGGCCCCTGGCACTCGGTCACCACCGAACACGCCGGACTGCCCTTCGGCATCCACTGCCGCCGCTCCCTCGCCCCGTACCTGGACGCCGACGCCGACGAGATCCTCGACATCACCCGCGCCTGCTACGACCGCTACCACGAGAAGTTCGACGAGCCCTACCCGTTCGACTCCTACGACCAGGCCTTCGTCCCCGAGTTCAACGCGGGCGCCATGGAGAACCCCGGCCTCGTCACCTTCCGCGACGAGTTCGTCTACCGCTCCGCCGTCACCGACACCGAGCGCCAGACCCGTGCCATGGTCATCGCCCACGAGATGGCCCACATGTGGTTCGGCGACCTCGTCACCCTGACCTGGTGGGACGACATCTGGCTGAACGAGTCCTTCGCCGAGTACATGGGCTACCAGACGCTCACCGAGGCGACCCTTCCCCGGACTTCCCACACCGCCCGAGCAGGGGAGACCCTCTTCCCCGACACCTGGGTCGACTTCGGCGTCGCCCGCAAGGGCTGGGGCTACGACGCCGACCAGCGCCCCTCCACCCACCCCGTCGCCCCGGACCCCGACGCCGTCCCCGACACCGCGTCCGCCCTCCTCAACTTCGACGGCATCAGCTACGCCAAGGGCGCCTCCGCACTGCGCCAACTCGTCGCCTGGCTCGGCGAGAAGGACTTCCTGGCCGGCATCAACACCCACTTCGCCCGCCACAAGTTCGCCAACGCCACCCTCGCCGACTTCATCGACAACCTGGCCTCCGCCACCGACCGCGACGTCCACGCCTGGGCCGAAAAGTGGCTGCGCACCACCGGCATCGACACCCTCACCGCCGAGACCGGCGCCCCCGAGCCCGCAGAGCCCTCGCCGAACGGCGCCGCGCAGTCCTGGTCCCTCGCCGTCACCCGTGACGGCTCCCGCCCCCACCGCATCTCCGTCGGCGCCTACGACCACGCCCTGGGAACCCAGGCCGGCGGCCCCGGCCACCTCGCCCTGCGCGACCGCTTCGAGCTCGACGTACCCGGCGACGGGACGCCCACGATCCGCCCCGGCAGCCGCCCCGCCCTCGTCGTCCTCAACGACGGCGACCTCACCTACGCCAAGGTCCGCCTGGACACCGCCTCCTGGGGCACCGTCCTGACCAGCCTCTCCGGCATCCCCGACGCCCTCACCCGGGCCGTCGTCTGGAACACCGCCCGCGACATGGTCCGCGACGCCGAACTCCTCCCCGCCACCTACCTCGCGACCGCCCGCACGCACCTCCCGCACGAGACCGACCTCGCGCTCGTCCAGGGCGTCCTGTCCTTCGCCGCCGGCCAGGTCGTCGACCGCTACACCGCCCCCGCGGACCGCCCGGCCGCCCTGGCCACCCTCACCGACCTCTGCCGCGACCTCATCCGCCGCACCGAGGACGGCTCCAACCCCGGCCTCCGCCTCATCGCCGTACGCCACTTCATCGACGCCGCCACCCAGCCCGACACCCTGCGCAGCTGGATCGACGAGGACACCGTCCACGGCGGACCCGAGCTCGACCCCGAGCTGCGCTGGCGCATCCTCACCCGCCTCGCCGTCCTCGGCGCCACCGACGAGGCCGCCATCGCCGCCGCCCTGGACGCCGACCCCAGCGCCACCGGCCGCGAGGGCGCCGCCCGCTGCCGCGCCGCGCTGCCCACCCCCGAGGCCAAGGCCGCGGCCTGGGGCGCCCTGTTCACCGACGACACCCTGTCCAACTACCTCTTCACCGCCACCGCCCAGGGCTTCTGGCAGCCCGGACAGGAAGAGCTCCTCGGCGGTTACGTGTCCCGCTTCTACCCGGAAGCCGCCGCGCTCGCCGCCCGCCGGGGCCCCGCCATCGCCGAGGCCGCCGGACGCTACGCCTTCCCCGCGTACGCCGTCGACCCGGAGAGCCTCGACATCGGCGTCCGCGCCCTGGAGGACCCGGACCTCATCCCCGCCCTGCGCCGCAAGCTCGTCGACCAGCTCGACGACCTCCGCCGCGCCCTCGCCGTACGGACCGCGCCCACCACGACCGACTGACCAGGCGCGCACGGCCGCGGGACGGGAACCGCCCCCGCCCCGCGGCCGAAACGGGATCACCGAGGACGGCACGAACGAGGACGGCACGAATGGGGCCGGTACGCACGGGGCCGGTACGGAGGATCAGCCGCCGTCGCTGCTGTTGTTCTCGTCCGTGGCCTGTCCGCGTCCGTGGCCGCGTCCATGTCCAGCCCGGACGCCCCACCGTCTTGAGGAAGTCCGCCGTCCATCGGTACAGCGGTGTGCTCACCGGCGCGGCCCCGCTCCGCACGACGGGAACCCGTCGCACCACAGCTGACGGCTGACCAGAACTCTTCTCCGTGGGGCATCTTCCCCAGCCCTCGGCTGCCTCAGCCCCGGCTTCCCCAGCCCTCGGCTGCCTCAGCCCCGGCTTCCCCAGCCCTCGGTTGCCTCAGCCCCGGCTTCCCCAGCCCTCGGCTGCCTCAGCCCCGGCTTCCCCAGCCTCCACCCGGCCGGCCGCCCCCGAACCCCACGCCCAGGCCCCCCACCTCGGCCCCCTCGGGCACGTACACCCGTCCCAGAACCGCACACCTCTACCACCCCACCCCTCTCCGGCCAGGTCACACCCACCAGCAGTACCCCTTTCGAGTTCGGATCGTTGGGCTCTTCGGCCGCGCCACCCGAAACCCGGGACAAGCTGGCATGTCCACCCCCGCGCACCCGAAGGACCACCCACCCATGCCCACCCCGCCCCTCGCCGGAGGCACCGCAGGCCCCGCCGCCCTGCGCCCCCTCATCGACACCGTCCTCACCGCGCTCCACGACGGCGCGACCCTCCGCAGCGGCCCCCTCCCCGCCGGCGGACCCGACACCGTCACCCCCCGCACCCGCACCGCCACCCACCCCCTCATCCCCGACCACGGCACCGGCCCCCACCACGCCCTCCGCGGTCTCGTCACCGCCCTCGCCGCAGGCGCGGCGGACCCCGCCCACCCCCACTGCGCCGCCCACCTCCACACCCCACCCCTCGCCCTGGCCGCAGCAGCCGACCTCGCCGCCAGCGCCCTCAACCCCTCCATGGACTCCTGGGACCAGGCCCCCGCCGCCTCCGCCCTCGAAGCCGACCTCACCACCGCCCTCGCCGCCGAGATCTACCCGCGCGCCGCCTCACCCGACGCCGTCATCACCACCGGCGGCACCGAGGCCAACCAGCTCGCCCTGCTTCTCGCCCGCGAACGCCACGGCCCCGTACAGACCATCTGCGGCGCCAACGCCCACCACAGCGTCACCCGCGCCGCCTGGCTCCTCGGCCTCCCCCAACCCGTCGTCGTCCCCGCGCCCACCGGCACCCTCGACCTCGCCGCCCTCGACGACGCCCTCACCCACCTCCACCGCCCCCTCCTCGTCGTCGCCACCGCCGGCACCACCGACACCGGCGACATCGACCCCCTCCACGCCATCGCCGACCTCTGCGCCACCCACGGCGCCGAACTCCACATCGACGCCGCCTACGGCGGACCCCTCCTCTTCAGCCCCACCCACCGCACCCTCCTCCACGGCCTCGACCGCGCCCACAGCGTCACCCTCGACCTGCACAAACTCGGCTGGCAGCCCGCCTCCGCCGGCCTCCTCGCCGTACCCGAACACCACCACCTCACCCCCCTCCACCACCACGCCCCCTACCTCAACGCCGACGACGACACCGAAGCCGGCCTCCCCGACCTCCTCGGCCGCTCCCTGCGCACCACCCGCCGCCCCGACGCCCTCAAGATCGCCGTCACCCTCCAGGCACTCGGCCGCACCGGACTCGCCGACCTCATCGACCGCACCCTCGCCACCGCCCACCACCTCGCCGACCTCGTCACCCGGAGCCCGGCACTCGACCTCTACGACCGCCCCACCATCAGCACCGTCCTCCTCCGCCCCACCGGCGCCGACGACCACACCGTCGCCACCGTCCGCCGCACCCTCCTCCAACGCGGCCACGCCGTCCTCGGCCGCGCCCACGCCGAAGGCCGCCTCTGGCTCAAAGCGACCCTCCTCAACCCCCACACCACCCCCCAGGACCTCCAAGCACTCCTCGACCTCATCACCGACACCACCACCGAACACCTCACCCACCCGCCCGCCGCGACCCACGCCACCTCCCACCCCACGGAAAGCGACACCCCGCGATGACCGCCCGGCCCGCACCCGCACCCGACCGGCCCCACGACCTCGTCGGCATCGGCATCGGCCCCTTCAACCTCTCCCTCGCCGCACTCGCCCACAACATCCCCGCGAGCACCGACGACTCCCGCCCCCTCGCCGCGACCTTCTACGAACAACGCCCCGCATTCCACTGGCACCCCGGTCTCCTCCTCGACGGCGCTAGCCTCCAGGTCCCCTTCCTGGCCGACCTCGTCACCCTCGCCGACCCCGCCAGCCCCTGGAGCTTCCTCAACTACCTCCGCACCCGCGACCGGCTCTTCCCCTTCTACTTCGCCGAGCGCTTCCACATCCAACGAGCCGAGTACGACGCCTACTGCCGCTGGGTCAGCGAACAACTCCCCGGCCTCCACTTCGGCCACCAGGTCGACGCCGTCCGCTGGAACACCGACCGCGCCCTCTTCGAAGTCGACTTCACCCAAATCGACCGCGACGGCGAAGCCGAAGCCCTCGGCCGCGCCTACGCCCGCCACATCGCCCTCGGCATCGGCACCGAACCCTTCGTCCCCGAACCCCTCAAACCCCTCGCCGAAGCCGAAACCGTCCCCGTACTCCACTCCGCCGACTACCTCCGCCACCGCGAACGGCTCCTCACCGCCGAACACATCACCGTCATCGGCTCCGGACAGTCCGGCGCCGAGATCTTCCTCGACCTCCTGCGCGCCCGCCCCGAAGGCGCCGAGAGAATCCACTGGCTCGCCCGCACCCAGGCCTTCGCCCCCATGGAGTACTCCAAACTCGGCCTCGAACACTTCACCCCCGACTACAGCCGCTACTTCCACGCGCTGCCCGAATCCGCCCGCGACGAACTCGTCCCCCGCCAATGGCAGCTCCACAAAGGCATCGACGCCGACACCATCGCCGCCATCCACGACGAGCTCTACCGCCGCACCCTCCACGGCGGCTGGCCCGACGCCACCCTCACCCCCGGCGTCCACGTCCGCACCGCCGGACGCGTCGCCAACACCCGCGTCGAACTCCACCTCGAACACACCCAGCAGCGCACCCGCTCCCGCCTCACCACCGACGCCGTCATCCTCGCCACCGGCTACCGCGAACGCCCCCTCGACGCCGTCCTCGGCAGCCTCGGCCCCTACCTCAGCCGCGACGCCTCGCACCGCCCCCGCATCGACGACCAGTACCGCCTCGTCCTCGACCCCGCGGTCACCGGACACGTCTACGTACAGAACGCCGAACGCCACACCCACGGAGTCGGCGCCCCCGACCTCGGCCTCGCCGCCTGGCGCAGCGCCACCATCCTCAACAACCTCACCGGCGCCAACCCCTACCCCCTCCCCGACCGCACCGCCTTCACGACCTTCGGCCTCGCCGCCCAACCCCCGAGAATCCCCGCCCAGGGCCACGCCCTCGTCCCCCTGAGCCAATCCGTCTAGCCCCCCGCACAACGAACGGCCCGGGCCCCACCGAAGGAGACCCGGGCCGAACGAACACCCCACCGCACGCGAACACCGGCGCCAAGGGATCACGGCAACACCGGCACCACACGAACGGACCGGTGGCCTCCGACAACAACGCCGGCCACCCTGCTGCGCCCGCTCCGCTACGGCGGAGAGGGCTGCACTACTGGCCCAGCGTCTGCAAGACCGCGCGCACCGCGTCCACCACCGGGACGCCGACGCCGCCGACCACGCCGGCGACCCCCGCGATGCTTGCCAAAGCCAGGCGCACCCGTCCCGGATCCGCGTTGCCGTCGGCGACCACCGTCTGCATACCCGCGTCCACGATGGGAAGTTCGTGTTCGCTCAGGTGCGGGCGTAGCAGGAGAACCGCCGCTTGCAGGCGGCTCACGGACTCCTCCGCCGAATGATGGTGCACGACGCCCGTGTTGTGGTTGCCGTACTGGTTCACCTCGTCGCCTATGTGAATTCCCTCGGTCATGCGCTCGCCTTCCCCGTGTTGTGGTTCCCGTACTGCGTGATGCGATCCCCGACATGCAGCTTCGCTATGTGGATCGCGAACTCGGCGTCAGGGTTGCTGATCGCATCCATGATCATGTGCACGAGGCGCTGGATCTCGGCATTCGACCAGCTCACCAGCGCGGTGTGCGGTGCGCCGGCGGTCTCGATGATCAGGGCGTAGAAAGTCTTCCGCAGGAGTATCCGAACCATCCTGACGAGAGAGACGGTCGCGATCAGACCGAACAGAGCGAGAGTGAGAGTCCGAAGCGTCGATGCACTCAGCGCACCCAGAAGCCAGGACCAGAACGCTGCGAACAAGCCGAGTACAACCATGCGCTTGAGGAACTGCGCTACCGCCGCGGCGCGGTCGGGTGTGTACATCACCGCGGATGCCCTGGCGATATTCTGCAGGGGGTACGCCTCCATGCCTATCCATAACACCCGTCTTTTGACCGCCACTTCCACCGTTTCGCTTTTCAACGTTCGTCCCCCCGTAGTGATGGCCGAGTGTTCCCGAACGGACCAGCTTCCCCCCAAGGACGGTCCACCACAAGTGGCTCGTCAGCCGTGGCAGGGGGCACCGCCGGGCCTCGCGTTTCGCGAGTGAGTCCGTCCGGGGCCTGATCAAATAGGCGGAGAGCGCTCCTGAACTGCAACGATGGGACTTTTCCAGGGTCCAGTCAGCCGCAGGGAAGAAGTACTCTCCAGGTGAGTGAGCGCATCGGGTTGTACCCGCGTCTCCGTGTCGAGGGCGGTGGCAGTGGGACGGCCCCGCAAGGCAACACCGGCGTCACGGAAACACCGGCGCTACGGGAACACCGGCGCCCCACCACGCGTCAGCCGCCACCCCACCGAAGCGAACGCCGCCGGATCAACCGACCTCTTCTCCCGCACCCACCCGATGATCGTGTTCCGGATCTCGTCCGAATCCGCCCACACCTGCCGCGCACCCGGCACATGCGGGAAGTTCCCCCCACCACTCGCCCGATAGTTGTTCACCGCCAACACGAACCGCGCCGCCGGATCGATCGCCTTCCCCTCGAACGACAGCCCCACGATCCGCGAGCCCACCGGCTGCGCGATGTCGATGTCGTACGTCACCCCCGACACCGCGTCGTAGTTGTAGTCCGGAATCCCGTCCGCGTTCGTCAGCTTCGCCGTGTCCACCGGACCACCCGCCGGCGTCCGCACGTAATACCGCGCCGAATACTCCAGGTAATCCTTCAGCTGCGCACCCGTGAGCAGCCGCGCCTCCAGCGTGTTCTCGAACGGATACAACCCCGCCGCATCCTTGATCGTCACCTCACCGGCCGGAATCCCCGCCGTACGCGAGAAGCACGAAGCCTGCGACAGCACCGGCAACGCCGCGAACTCCCCACCCGCCAGCGCCGCCCGCACCGTCTCCGCCTGCACCTGGTTGATCAGATCGATGATCGGCTCGTCCTTCCACGGCGCGTCCGCCGTCGACATCGCCACCACCGACGTACCGATGACCTGGTTGACGTACTCCACCACCTTGCGGTGCTCCGACCGCAGCAGCGACGTCACCCTCCGGTCCTCCGGAACCGTGTTGGAGTTCAGCACCCGCGAACCGGCCTTCTCCACCGTCCAGCGGCCCCTCTCCCACACCAGATCGAAGTCGAACAGCGTCAGCCGCTGACCCCACTTCGCCGGCTCCGAGAGCACGACCCGCTTCCCGGTCTCCTCGTTCGTCACGAAGTGCTCGGCGATCTCCACATGCGCGTGCCCCACCAGAATCGCGTCGATCCCCGGCACCCGCTCCGCCACCAGCGCCGCGGCGTTCTCCACGTACGGCAACTGATCACCCCACGACGACGTCCCCGAAGAACCCGAATGCGCCGACACCAGCACCACGTCCGCACCCATCGACCGCAGCCTCGGCACCCACTTCGCCGCCTGCTCCTCCAGACCCGGGAACACCATCCTCCCGCCCACATTCGCCTTGTCCCAGATCGCGACACCAGGATTCGTCAGCCCCAGCACCGCCACCCGCACATCACGCCCGTACGGCGTCCGCATCCGCTTGATGACATACGGGGCGAACGCCGGCCGCAACGTCCGCGCATCCAGCGCATTCGCCCCGAGCAGCGGAAAGTCGCACTGCTCCTCGAATTTCCGCAGCACCTCAATGCCGTAATTGAACTCGTGGTTCCCGAGAGCCGCCGCGTCGTAACCGATCGCGTTCATCGCCCGCGCCATCGGATGCACCGGACCACGCCGCGCCGTGATCGGATCGACCTTCGCGTAGTAGTACGACAACTGCGTGCCCTGAATCGTGTCGCCCGCGTCGATCAGCAGCGTGTTCCGACGGCCCTTCTCCCGGCGCACCTGCTCCACCAACGTCGAGATCTTCGCCAGACCGACATCGTTGTGCGCGGAGTCGTCGTACTCCTTGTCCGTGAAGTAGTCCCAGTTGAAGACGTTCCCGTGCAGATCGGTCGTCCCCATCACCGTGAACGCGTACCGCTTCGCCGGACGCCCGTGACCGTGCCCCCGCCCCCTCGCCTCCGCCGCACCGGCCGAGCCCACGACCGTCCCGCCCGCCATCGCCGCACCCGCGCCCGCGGCAGCCGATCGGCCCAGAAAAGTCCTACGGTTCAACGGCATCTCTTCACTCCTCGTCCAGTCGGGCAACGCGCGTAGATTCTGGCCCACGGACCACCACGCACAACACCCCACGCAGGTTTCGATCCGATGACCACGCGACACACACCACGACACCCCACCCTCCATGCCACAGTGAACACATGACCGAAACCCCCACGCCCGCCCACCACCACCCCTACGGCACCCCCACCACCCCGCACGTCACCGTCCGCGGCGAAGCCCACCTCGAAGTCGACCCCGAGATCGCCCACATCACCATCACCCTCACCGCCCGCGGCACCGACCGCCGCACCACCCTCGACGACCTCACCCACCGCAACACCACCACCCTCGACCACATCAGGACCTACGGCGAAGCCATCGAGAAACTGGAGACCGGCACCCTCACCATCCGCCCCGAACTCACCCGCCACGGCCGCGCCGAACGCATCCGCGCCTACCACGGCAGCATCCAACTCACTGCGACCCTCAACGACTTCACCGCACTCGGCGAACTCGTCACCCGCCTCGCCGACCACGACCTCACCCGCGTCGACGGCCCCTGGTGGGCACTGCGCCCCACCTCCCCCCACCACGCCGCCGCCCGCCGCCAAGCCGTCCAGGAAGCCCTCCAGCGCGCGCGCGAATACGCCGAAGCCCTCGACACCCGACTCGGCGCCCTCCTCGAACTCAGCGACACCGGCACCCACGGCAGCCCCCACATGGGCCCCGTCGGCTTCTCCGCCCAGGCCAGGTCCTACGCAGGAGCCACCGAAGCCGCCACCGACGCCGCACCCGTCGACCTCGAACCCGTACGCCAGACCATCGACGCCCAGGTCGAAGCGTCCTTCACGCTCATCCCGCCGAACCTCGGATAAACGCTCATCGGAGCGACCCGCCGCACAATTAAACAGTTGTCAACAACCCTTCATTAAGCGGTTGTTGAGGTGTCACTCGCAGCCAATTACCTACCCGTAGGTAAGGTTTAGTCTCGAACCATGCGCCGAGCGAAAATCGTTTGTACCCTGGGACCCGCAACCGACACATACGACCAGATCAAAGCCCTGGTCGAAGCGGGAATGGACATCGCCCGCTTCAACCTCAGCCACGGCAGCTACGCCGAACACGAAGAGCGCTACCACCACGTCCGCAAAGCCTCCGAGGAAACCGGCCGCAACGTCGGCATCCTCGCCGACCTTCAAGGCCCGAAGATCCGCCTCGGACGCTTCCGCGAAGGCCCCGTACTCCTTGAACGCGGCGACACCTTCACCATCACCGTCGAACCCCTCGAAGGACAGGGCACCGGCGACATCTGCGGCACCACCTACGACGGACTCGCCGCCGACGTCACCGCCGGCGAACGCATCCTCGTCGACGACGGCCGCGTCACCCTCGAAGTCACCGGCGTCGAAGGCCCCCGCGTCCACACCACCGTCATCGAAGGCGGCATGGTCTCCGACAACAAGGGACTCAACCTCCCCGGCGTCGCCGTCTCCGTCCCCGCCCTCTCCGAGAAGGACATCGACGACCTCCGCTGGGCCCTGCGCATCGGCGCCGACATCATCGCCCTGTCCTTCGTCCGCACCGGACGCGACATCGACGACGTCCACCGCGTCATGGACGAGGAGAACCGCCGCCTCCCCGTCATCGCCAAGGTCGAGAAGCCCCAGGCCGTCGACAACATCGACGACATCGTCGCCGCCTTCGACGGCATCATGGTCGCCCGCGGCGACCTCGGCGTCGAAATGCCCCTGGAACAGGTCCCGATCGTCCAGAAGCGCGCCATCAAGCTCGCCCGGCGCAACGCCAAACCGGTCATCGTCGCCACCCAGATGCTCGACTCGATGATCGACAACTCCCGCCCCACCCGCGCCGAGGCCTCCGACGTCGCCAACGCCGTCATCGACGGCACCGACGCGGTCATGCTCTCCGGCGAGACCAGCGTCGGCAAGTACGCCATCGAGACCGTCCGCACCATGTCCCGCATCGTCGAGGCCGCCGAGGAAGACCTCCTCGCCAAGGGCCTCCCGCCCCTCACCGAGCGCAACAAGCCCCGCACCCAGGGCGGCGCCGTCGCGAGGGCCGCCGCCGAGATGGGCGACTTCCTCGACGCGAAGTTCCTCGTCGCCTTCACCCAGAGCGGCGACACCGTCAAGCGCCTCTCCCGCTACCGCTCACCCATCCCGCTCCTCGCCTTCACCCCCGACGAGGCCACCCGCGCCCAGCTCAACCTCACCTGGGGCGTCGAGACCTTCCTCGGCCCGCACGTCGACTCCACGGACGCGATGGTCGCCCAGGTCGACGAGGAGCTGCTGCGCATCGGCCGCTGCAAGAAGGGCGACGTGGTCGTGATCACCGCCGGCTCCCCGCCGGGCGTCGCGGGCTCCACGAACCTGGTCCGCGTCCACCACATCGGCGAGGACGACAGCCCGAAGTAGGGCGGCTCAGTATTTCGGCCCGACGTGCGCATCCATGAGGGCTACGGATGCCCGTCGGGCTACGGAGATGTTGTAGGGCTTGCCCGCGCGCGTGCAGTGCGTCCAGGTGATGCCGAGCGCGTCGAGGGTGTCGGTGTAGAGGCGGCGGATGTCGTCGGAGGCGTTGGTGAACCAGTACCGGGGGTATTCGTAGCGCTTGCGTTCGCCGCCGACCACGCGTGTGGTCCAGTTGGTGAGCCGACAGCCGTCGGAATGGATGAGGCCTCGGACGAGCTGCCAGGGATGCGTGTCGACGATCCTCTGCTGCCAGGGCTCCAGGGCGATCTCGCGCTCGTGTTTCCTGCCCGGACCGTGCTGCGGGAAGTAGCAGACGAGGTGCTTCGAGTACACCTTGATGTTGTGGCAGCCGGTCCTGCGGACCCGTCACGTGGCGTTGTCCGGGAAGGTCCTGCGTAACGCTTTCTCTGCCTCGTCCTGGATGCCGGGCCATGTGTCATCCAGCGTGATCATGAGGCTCGGTGCCCGATGGGCCGAGTAGCGGCTGATATGGCCGTCGCCCAGGTAGAGCCCGAGCAGATACGCATAGGCGGGCTTGTCGAGTTCTGTGCCGTCGCATCGGTGGCAGGACGGGTCGTGCGCCCCAGGGCATTCACCACGCTTGGAACGGTCCATGTGCAGCCAGTAGGAGACGGTGCCGTGCGGCACGTTCAGCCGACGGGCCACTTCGGCATTCCCGGTACCGCTCCGGAGGAGCGTGAGGGCCTTCTGACGTACCTCAGTGCTGTGCGCGTTCATTCATCCACTCTTGGTGGAGAGAGTCGGCCCTGGACAGCGAAAAGCGAATGTTCACGCGAAAGTGAACATCCGCTTCGCAGGGTGGTGCCGGGTATGGGATTCGAACCCACATGTCCTCTCGGACAGAGGTGTTTGAGACCTCCGCGTCAACCAATTGCGCCAACCCGGCGTGGTGGCCGATCAGCAGTGTACCTGGTGACAGAAGGCGGCAGCAGGTAGGTAGGCTGCTTCGCAGCAGTGCCTGCCCTGAATCAAGGAGCCCCGTGACCACCCCCGAGTCGCCCCAGCCCGTAGACGCCGTCGACGACGACAAGTCGCACGTCCCGCCGCTGACGACCCGCGTCGTCATCGCCGAGGACGAGGCCCTCATCCGCCTCGACCTCAAGGAGATGCTGGAGGAGGAGGGTTACTCCGTGGTCGGTGAGGCGGGCGACGGGCAGCAGGCCGTCGAGCTGGCCCGGGAGCACAAGCCGGACCTCGTCATCCTGGATGTGAAGATGCCGGTCCTCGACGGCATCTCCGCCGCCGAGAAGATCGCCGAGGAGTCCATCGCCCCGGTCCTCATGCTCACCGCGTTCTCGCAGCGCGACCTCGTCGAGCGGGCCCGGGACGCCGGGGCCATGGCGTACCTCGTGAAGCCGTTCAGCAAGAGCGACGTGGTGCCGGCCATCGAGATGGCCGTCTCCCGGTTCGCGGAGCTGAAGGCACTGGAGAGCGAGATCGCGGACCTCTCCCAGCGGCTGGAGACCCGGAAGCTGGTGGACCGGGCCAAGAGCATCCTGCAGACGGATTACGGGCTCTCCGAGCCGGCCGCCTTCCGGTGGATCCAGAAGACGTCGATGGACCGCCGGATGTCGATGCAGCAGCTGGCGGAGGCGCTGATCGAGGACGCCGAGGAGAAGAAGAAGTCGGCCGAGTAGCCGCGTACACGGAACGAGGACGAGAGGCCCGCACCCCGGAGGATCGGGGTGCGGGCCTCTCGCGTACGGCAGGGGCGTCAGTCCTCGCCGAGGTAGGCCTTGCGGACCGACTCGTCGTGGAGCAGGTCCGAGCCCGGGCCGGAGAGGACGATCTTGCCGACCTCCATGACGTGACCCTGGTCCGCGAGGGACAGGGCGGCCTGGGCGTTCTGCTCGACGAGCAGGATCGTGGTGCCCGACGCCTTGAGCTCGACGATGGTCTCCATGATCTTCTGCATCATGATCGGGGAGAGTCCCATCGAGGGCTCGTCGAGCATGAGCAGCTTGGGCTGGGACATCATGGCGCGTCCCATGGCGAGCATCTGCTGTTCTCCGCCCGAGAGGGTGCCCGCGGCCTGCTTCCGGCGTTCCCCGAGGATGGGGAAGAGGTCGTAGGCGCGCTGGACGTCCTTCTCGATGCCTGCCTTGTCGTTGCGGAGGTAGGCGCCGAGGAGGAGGTTCTCGGTGATCGTCAGCCGGGGGAAGATGTGGCGGCCCTCGGGGGAGTGGGCGATGCCCAGGGAGACGATCTTGTGGGCGGGGATGTTGGCCAGCGGCTTGCCCTCGAAGAGGATGCGGCCGCTGAGCGGCTTGAGCAGTCCGGAGAGGGTGCGCAGCGTGGTGGTCTTGCCCGCGCCGTTGGTGCCGATGAGGGTGACGACCTGGCCGGCGTCGACGGTGAAGGAGATGCCCTTGACCGCTTCGATCTTGCCGTAGGCGACCCGGAGGTCTTCGACCTCTAGCAGTGCGGTCATCGGGTGCCCTCCTCATCGGTGCTGGTGGTGTCGGGCGTGGTGTCCTTCGCCGGGGTGGCGGTGCGGGTGGTGGTTCCGGCGTGGGCCTCCGCCGCTTCGACCTCGGCGACCTCGTCGGCGCCGGGGGCGCCTTCGAAGGGGGTGCCGAGGTAGGCGGCGACGACGCGTTCGTCGGCCTGGACGTCGCCGGGGGTGCCCTCGACGAGTTTCTCGCCCTGGACGAGGCAGGCGACGCGGTCGCAGAGGTTGAAGATGAACCGCATGTCGTGCTCGATGACGAGGACGGCGACGCCTTGGTCCCGGATGGCGAAGATGAGTTCTTCGGTGACGCGGGTTTCCTGGGGGTTCATGCCTGCGGTGGGCTCGTCCAGGAGGAGGAGCCCGGGGTCGCTGGCCAGCGCGCGGGCGATTTCGAGCTTGCGCTGGTCTCCGTAGGGGAGGTTGCGCGCGAGGTGGTCGGCCTTGTCCTGGAGGCCGATGAACTCCAGGAGTTCCATGGCGCGTTCGCGGCTGGCGTCTTCTGCCTTGTGGTAGCCGGGGAGGCGCAGGAGGGCCGACCAGAGGCCTTCCTTGGTCCGGGTGTGGCGTCCGACGAGGACGTTCTCCAGGACGGTCATGTTGGAGAAGAGCCGGATGTTCTGGAAGGTGCGGGCGATGCCGGCCTTGGTGACGAGGTGGGGCTTGGGCGGCAGGACGGTGCCCTTGTAGCTGACCTTGCCCTCGGTGGGGATGTAGAGGCCGGTGAGGCAGTTGAAGAAGGTGGTCTTGCCGGCGCCGTTGGGGCCGATGAGACCGACGATCTCTCCGCTGTTGACGGTGAGGTCGACGTCGCGTACGGCGGTGAGTCCGCCGAACCGCATGGTGACGCCGCTGGCGTCGAGGACCGTGGTGGCAGGGTTGGCCGGGGTGGTCGTCGTGGTGGTCATGTGGTCACGCCCCCGCCTTCGTGGTGCCGGCGGCCTGGTCGGTGAGTGGGACGTCCGGTGGGACGTCGAGTTGGCCGGTCTCGTGGAATTCGAGCTGCTTCCTGCGGTCGGCGACGAGCCCTTCGGGGCGGAAGCGCATCAGGAGGATGAGCGCGATGCCGAAGAGGAAGAGCTGGTAGTCCTGCATGAACTGCAGCTTGGCCGGGATGAGGTAGAGCAGTGCGGCGCCGACGAGGGGTCCGCTGAGGGTTCCCATGCCGCCGAGGATGACGGCGGCGAGGAGGAAGGCGGAGTTCGGGGGCACCGAGCCGGCGAACTGGTACTGCTCGGGCGTCACGGTGTAGGAGACGTGGGCCTGGACGGTACCGGCGAGTCCGGCGAGGGTGGCGCCGAGGGCGAAGGCGAGCAGCTTGAGCCGGAAGGCGTTGATGCCCATGGCGGTGGCGGCGGTCTCGTCCTCGCGGATGGCGACCCAGGCGCGGCCGATGCGGGATTCTCCGGAGCGTCGGAAGACCAGGACGACGACGGCGGTGAAGACGAGCATCAGCAGGTAGTAGTTGGCCGACCTGCCGAGGGTGAATCCGGCGATGTCGTGGCTGACGCCGAAGTCGAAGCCGAAGAGGTTGAGGTCGGGGATGCTCGGGATGCCCTGGGAGCCGTTGGTGAGGTCCGGTCCGCTGACGCCGTTGAGGGCGTTGACGGTGAGCCGGAAGATCTCACCGAATCCGAGGGTGACGATGGCGAGGTAGTCGCCGCGCAGTCGCAGGGTCGGGGCGCCGATGACGACGCCGAAGACCAGGGAGGCCGCGGCGCCCGTGAGGACGGCGGCCCAGAAGGGGAACTGGACGCCGACCGGGGAGAGCGGGGAGCCGGAGACCAGGGCGGCGGCGTAGGCGCCGACGCCGAGGAAGGCGACGTATCCGAGGTCGAGGAGGCCGGCGAGGCCGACGACGACGTTGAGGCCGAGCGCGACGGTCGCGAAGATGAGGATGTTCGCGCCGATGAGGGCGTACTGCTCGTTCTGCTGGGTGAAGGGGAAGCAGAACGCCGCGATGAGTGCGGCGGCGAGTGTGACGTTGCGGTGCTTCGTGGTCAGCCGGGTGATGCGGGCGATGAGCCCGGCCCGGGTGAGGGCGGTGAAGCCGAACGCGACGCTGATGATGTAGCCGATGAAGAGTTCGGCGTACTCGGTGTCGATGCCGTACGTGAAGACGTGGAGGGCGACGCCGAAGGCTCCGGCGATGATGAGGATCTCGGCCCAGTTGGGGAGTTCCTTGGCGCGCCGGATCTCGCGGGGGTTGGGGCCGAGGCGGATGTAGCGCCAGAGCGGGTAGGTGATCAGCCCGGTGACGATGGTGAGGCCGATGAAGGCGGGCCAGCTGAACTGGGGCTGGGATTCCTTGGTGTGCCGGTCGAGCGGCAGGCCGAGGGAGGCGATCACCGTGAGGAGTGAGGCCGCCATGGCGACGAAGCCGCCGGGTTCGAGGTTGGCCAGTCCGCCGAGTTCCGCGGCGATGGCGATGGTGGTGAACCAGGTGGTGGCGAAGGTGCCGAGGGCGACGAAGAAGGTGGAGTTGTTGCCGCCGGCGGGATTGAGCCAGCCGAGTCCTCGTACGCCGTAGCCGGCGGTGGCGAAGAGGAGGGTCAGCAGTGCGCTGATGAGGGTGAGGACCTGGAGGCCGCCGGGGTATCCGTAGACGGTGAGGTCGCCGGGGAAGGCGTCGGTGTAGGTCCAGGCGAGGAAGGTGGAGACGACCGTGAGCGCGGCACCGGCGACGGTGGCCGCGCGGGCGGCTGTGGTGGGGACGGGGATGACCGGGGTGGTCTCGGTGGTGTTGATCGTCATGGTCATCACGCCCGATCCGCGACGCGTTCGCCGAGCAGGCCCTGGGGGCGTACGAGGAGGACGATGATGAGGAGCGCGAAGGCCCACACGTCCTTCCAGGCGCCGCCGCCGAAGAGTTCCATGCCGGGGACTTCGCTCATGTAGCCGGTGGCGAGGGCTTCGGCGACGCCGAGGACGATGCCGCCGAGCATGGCGCCGTAGATGTTGCCGATGCCGCCGAGGACGGCCGCGGTGAAGGCCTTGAGGCCCATGATGAAGCCCATGCGGAAGCCGATCTGGCCGTTCTTGAGCCCGTAGGCGACGGCGGCGACGGCGGCGAACGCGGCACCGATGGCGAAGGCCATGACGATGATGCGGTCGGTGTTGATGCCCATGAGCTTGGCGGTGTCGGGGTCCTGGGAGGTGGCCTGCATGCCGCGGCCGGACCGGGTCTTGGAGACGAAGAGTCCGAGGGCGAGCATGCACAGGGGGGCCACGACGAGGACGAAGATGTCGCCGCGCTGGATGGTGGCGCCGAGGATGTCGAAGGCTTCGCCTTCGAACTGGGGGAAGGAGCGGTCCTTGGTGGCGTCGGGGTACCACATCCACACCGCTTGCTGGAGGGCGAGGGAGAGCCCGATGGCCGTGATGAGTGGTGCCAGGCGTGGTCCGCCGCGCAGGGGCCGGTAGGCGAAGCGCTCGGCGGCCATGCTGATGGCGACGGCGGCTATGACGCCGCCGACGATCATGAGGGGTATCGCGGCTATGAGGGAGAATCCGGACGGAAGCCCGAGGTAGACCGTGAGGGCTCCGAAGCCCCCGATCATGAAGATCTCGCCGTGCGCGAAGTTGATGAGCTGGATGATTCCGTAGACCATCGTGTAACCGATCGCGATGAGACCGTACATCGCGCCGAGGATGAGTCCATTGGCCAGCTGTTGCGGCAGTTCGTTCACCGCAGGGCCTCCGTGGAGTGGTTCGGATATGGCACCGCGCGGGAGGGCTCGTAGCGCTCCCGCGCGGTCTGGTTGCTTTGTGTGGTGGTGGCGGGGGCGGTGCCCGGCCGGTGGTTACTCGACGGTGCCGCTGATCTTGGAGACCCACTTGCCGCCGGTGACCTGGTAGGCGGTCATCAGGGTGTTGGTGGTGTCGCCGAACTCGTCGAAGGAGACGGGGCCGGTGACGCCCTCGAACTTGACCTTGGCCATGGCTTCGAGGACCTTGGCGCGGCCGTCCTCAGCGGGGATCTTGCCGTCGTTCTCGGCGGCGACGATCTTGACGGCCTCGATGATGGACCAGGTGGCGTCGTAGGTGCCGCCGCCGTAGGCCTCGTAGGCGTCCTTGTAGCCGGCCGTCTTGTAGTCCGCGATGAACTTCTTGGCGGACTCCAGCTCCTCGACGGGCTTGCCGACGGAGGTGGCGATGTCGCCTTCGGCCTTCTTGTTGAGCTTGATGAAGTCGGCGCTGTACATGCCGTCGCCGCCCATGAAGGGGATCTTGACGCTGTCCTTGATCTGCTGGCTCAGCGGGGCGCCGGCGGGGTACTCGCCGCCGTAGTAGACGGCCTTGGCCTTGGAGCTCTTGACCTTGGTGGCGACGGAGTTGAAGTCGCGGTCCTCGGGGTTCACGTGGTCGGTGCCGACGATCTTGCCGCCGAGCTCGGTGAACGTGGCCTTGAAGGAGGCGGCGAGTCCGGCGCCGTAGGGCTTCTGGTCGTCGATGAGGTAGACGTCCTTGATCTTCGCGGTCTCGAAGAGGTACTTGGCCGCGAAGGCGCCCTGGATCTGGTCCGTGGTGGCGGTGCGGAAGTAGGACGCGTAGGGGCGCTTCTTGTCGCCGGCCTTCCAGGCGTTGCCCTGGGTCAGCTCGGTGCCGGTGTTGGCTGGGGAGACCTGGGTGAGCTTGGCGTCGTTGAGCGGCTTCTGCATCGACTGGGCGACGCCGGAGTTCAGCGGGCCGACGACACCGAGGACCTCTTTGGTGTCGATGAGCTTGACGGCGTTCTGCTGGCCGACGGAGGGCTGGGCCTGGTCGTCGAGTGCTTCCAGCTTGAAGGTGATGCCGGGGACGGTCTTTTCCTTGTTCGCCGTCTTGACGGCGAGGTCGGCGGAGTTCTTGATGCCGAGGCCGAGGGCGGACAGGTCGCCGGTGAGCGGGGCGTCGAGGCCGATGACGACCGTCTGGTTGCCGCCGTCGCCGCCGCCGCTGTTCTTGCTGTCGTCGCGCGAACCGCAGGCGGTGAGGGTGAGTGCTCCGGTGGTGAGCACTGCGGTGAGTATGAGCAAAGAACGGTGTCGCACGAAAGGTCCTTTCCCTGGCGCGGCCTCCTCTGCTTGAGGTGCCGTGACGATCGCCGGGCCGTACTGGGTTGGTACAGGGCCGTGCAGCAGACGCGCCCGGCGGCGCGGTGACTGGCCGTGACTCTAAGCGCAGCCGGGGGCCACCGGGACCGGTCGGCGGCGGATGTGACTCTCTTGTTATGCCCTTGAGCAAGGCTTGAGGTTCCTGTGAGGACATGTGGCGGTTTCGCCTGGAGTGCGGAGCGACCACATGGTGAGAACGCGCAGCTCTGCTAAGGGGCTTGGGGTGATCTTGGTGCTGACGCCGTTCGGTGGCGGCCGCGGGCAGGGCGAAGCTCCCCGGGTGCCGGCGGTCGGGGGGCGCGGCCGGATTCCGCATTTCCCGTACGTTACGCAGTGTTACATCGGTGCCCGGGGCGGCGGGGCCGCGGGGGCTGATGTGGCTGCTGAGTGGCTCATGGAACGCGGCTTGCCGTCAAGGAAGTTGACCGAGTGTGTTGGCCAACTGTCGTTCTTTGGTGGGGAAATGACACTGCCCGGCCGGAATGCACAGGGTGTGATTCTGGCCGGGCAGGCGGTTTCGCGCTGTGGGGGAGGGGGTTGGCGGGGTGGGGGTCAGCCCGCTTCGGGCCGGGGGGTGTCGCGGAGGAGGCAGGTGAGGCGCGCGGTGCAGACCCGCTTGTCCTGTTCGTCGGTGATGACGATCTCGTAGGTGGCGGTGGAGCGGCCCTGGTGGACGGGGGTGGCGACGCCGGTGACGAGGCCGTTGCGGACGCCCCGGTGGTGGGTGCAGTTGAGGTCGACGCCGACGGCGAGCTTGGAGGCTCCCCCGTGGAGCATGGAGCCGATGGAGCCGAGGGTTTCGGCGAGGACGGCGGAGGCGCCGCCGTGCAGGAGGCCGTAGGGCTGGGTGTTGCCCTCGACGGGCATGGTGCCGACGACGCGGTCCGCGGAGGCCTCCACGATGGTCACGCCCATGCGTTCGCCGAGGTGGCCGGCGGAGAAGAGGGCGGGCAGGTCGACGCCGAGTGCCGCGTACTCGTCGATGACTTCCTGCGGGAAGAGGGGTGCGGTGTGCTCGCCCATGGGTCCGGCTCCGTTTCGGTGCGCTCGTTCGTTGCTGTCTGCACTGTTCCTATCAGACGGCTGAGCGAACGCTTAGGGAGTGGCGGGTTTTCCGTCGCTCCGGGTGCTCTCGAAGCGGATGACGACCGATTTGCTGGCGGGGGTGTTGCTGGTGTCGGCCGTGGAGTCCAGGGGGACCAGGACGTTGGTCTCCGGGTAGTAGGCGGCGGCGCAGCCGCGGGCGGTGGGGTAGTGGACGACGCGGAAGCCCTCCGCGCGGCGCTCGACGCCGTCCTTCCACTCGCTGACGAGGTCGGTGTACGCGCCGTCGGCGAGGCCGAGGGCGGCGGCGTCCTCGGGGTTGACCATGACGATGCGGCGGCCGCCCTTGATGCCCCGGTAGCGGTCGTCGAGGCCGTAGATGGTGGTGTTGTACTGGTCGTGGGAGCGCAGCGTCTGCAACAGCAGCCTGCCGTCGGGGAGTTCGGGGTACTCGACGGGGGCGGCGGTGAAGTTGGCGCGGCCGGTGGCGGTGGGGAAGCGGCGCTCGTCGCGGGGTGCGTGGGGGAGGGTGAAGCCGCCGGGGCGGGCGACGCGGGTGTTGAAGTCCTCGAAGCCGGGGACGACGCGGGAGATGCGGTCGCGGATGGTGGCGTAGTCCCGTTCGAAGGCCTCCCAGTCGGTGCGGGAGCCGGCGCCGAGGACGGCGCGGGCGAGGCGGGCGACGATGGCCGGCTCGGAGAGCAGGTGGGGGCTCGCGGGGGCGAGGTTGCCGCGTGAGGCGTGGACCATGCCCATGGAGTCCTCGACGGTGACGAACTGCTTGCCGCTCGCCTGGACGTCCTTGTCGGTGCGGCCGAGCGTGGGCAGGATCAGGGCGCGGGTCCCGGTCACGGCGTGCGAGCGGTTGAGTTTGGTCGAGACGTGGACGGTGAGGCGGGCGCGGCGCATGGCGGCCTCGGTGACGGCCGTGTCGGGTGTGGCCGCGACGAAGTTGCCGCCCATGGCGAAGAAGACCTTCGCCTCGCCGTCGCGCAGGGCCTGGATGGAGCGCACCACGTCCAGGCCGTGGTGGCGCGGCGAGGTGATGCCGAACTCCTTGTCGAGGGCGTCGAGGAAGGCCGGGGCGGGCCGTTCGAAGATGCCCATGGTGCGGTCGCCCTGGACGTTGGAGTGGCCGCGCACCGGACAGACTCCGGCGCCGGGGCGGCCGATGTTTCCGCGCAGGAGGAGGAAGTTGACGACCTCGCGGATGGTGGGCACGGAGTGCTTGTGCTGGGTGAGGCCCATCGCCCAGCAGACGATGGTGCGCCGGGAGGCGAGGACGAGGGCGAGGGCCTGTTCGATCTCGGCGCGGGTGAGGCCGGTCGCGGTGAGGGTCTCGTCCCAGTCGGCGGCCTCGGCGGCCTTGGCGAACTCCTCGTAGCCGTGGGTGTGTTCGGTGACGAACGCGGTGTCGACGGCGCCGTCGGCGGCGAGGATCAGCTTGTTGAGGAGGCGGAAGAGGGCCTGGTCGCCGCCGATGCGGATCTGGAGGAAGAGGTCGTTGAGGGCGGTGCCCTTGATCATGCCCTGCGGCGTCTGGGGGTTCTTGAACCGTTCCATGCCGGCTTCGGGCAGCGGGTTCACCGAGATGATCTTCGCGCCGGAGTTCTTCGCCTTCTCCAGGGCGGAGAGCATCCGGGGGTGGTTGGTGCCGGGGTTCTGGCCGGCGACGATGATCAGGTCGGCCTGGTGGAGGTCCTCCAGCGAGACGCTGCCCTTGCCGACGCCGATGGTCTCGTTGAGCGCGGAGCCGGACGACTCGTGGCACATGTTGGAGCAGTCGGGGAGGTTGTTGGTGCCGAACTCGCGGGCGAAGAGCTGGAGGAGGAACGCGGCCTCGTTGCTGGTGCGGCCCGAGGTGTAGAAGAGGGCCTCGTCGGGGGAGTCGAGGGCGGTCAGCTCCTCGGCGATGATCGCGAACGCCCGCTCCCAGCTCACCGCCTCGTACCGGTCGGCGCCCTCGGGGAGGTACACCGGCTGGGTGATCCTGCCCTGCTGGCCGAGCCAGTAGCCGCTGCGCTCCGCGAGGTCGGCGACCGGGTGGGCGGCGAAGAAGCCGGGGGTGACGCGGCGCAGGGTCGCCTCCTCGGCGACGGCCTTGGCGCCGTTCTCGCAGAATTCGGCGGTGTGCCGTTCGTCGCCCTCGGGCCAGGCGCAGCCGGGGCAGTCGAAGCCGTCCTTCTGGTTGACCTTGAGGAGGGTCTGCGCGGTGCGGCGCACGCCCATCTGCTGCCTCGCGATGCGCAGGGAGTGGGCGACGGCGGGCAGCCCGGCGGCGGCGTGCGGGGCCGCTTCGACCTGCGGGGCGTCCTGGACCGGGTCACCGGTCGGCGGCTTGGTGGCCATGATGCTGCTCCCCTTCGAGCGCTCTTCCGCGTGGCGAGGTGGTGCATGTCCTCACCATCGATCCTGTCACGGCCGCGCAAGGCCGTGCCCGGTCCGGATTGTCAGTGGGCCGTGGCAGGATCGGGGGCGTGGCTGAGACGGCATCGAAGAAGACGGCAGACAACCGACCGCGCCTGCTCCTCATGGACGGGCACTCCCTGGCGTACCGGGCGTTCTTCGCCCTGCCCGCGGAGAATTTCACGACGGCGGTGGGGCAGCCGACGAACGCCGTGTACGGCTTCATGTCGATGCTGGCGAACACCCTGCGTGACGAGGCGCCCACGCACTTCGCGGTGGCGTTCGACGTGTCCCGCAAGACCTGGCGGGCGCAGGAGTTCCCGGAGTACAAGGCGAACCGCTCCAAGACCCCCGACGAGTTCAAGGGGCAGGTCGAGCTGATCGGCGAGCTGCTGGACGCGATGCACGCGGACCGGTTCGCGGTCGACGGTTTCGAGGCGGACGACGTCATCGCGACGCTGGCGACCCAGGCCGAGGCGGCCGGGTTCGAGGTGCTGATCGTCACCGGCGACCGGGA
Organism: Streptomyces sp. NBC_01116; assembly: GCF_041435495.1. Lineage (NCBI taxonomy): Bacteria > Bacillati > Actinomycetota > Actinomycetes > Kitasatosporales > Streptomycetaceae > Streptomyces > Streptomyces sp. NBC_01116. The sequence continues at coordinate 1,887,858 of NZ_CP108644.1, read as the reverse complement.
CTCCTTCCAGCTGATCACGGAGAACGTGACCGTGCTGTACCCCACCAAGGGGGTCTCCGAGCTGACCCGGTTCACCCCGGAGAAGGTCGTCGAGAAGTACGGGCTCACGCCCCAGCAGTATCCGGACTTCGCCGCCCTGCGTGGCGACCCGTCGGACAACCTCCCCGGCATCCCCGGGGTCGGTGAGAAGACGGCCGCGAAGTGGATCAACCAGTTCGGTTCCTTCGCCGAGCTGGTCGAGCGGGCGGAAGAGGTCAAGGGCAAGGCCGGGCAGAATTTCCGCGACCACCTGGACGCGGTGAAGATGAACCGGGTGCTGACCGAGATGGTCCGCGACGTGGAGCTGCCGAAGACCCCGGCCGAGCTGGAGCGCGCCCCGTACGACCGGACGGCGGTCACCGGTGTCCTGGACATACTGGAGATCCGCAACCCGAGCCTGCGCGAGCGCCTCCTCGCCGTCGATCCGGGTGCGGCGGAGGCCGAGCCGCCCGCGCCCGCCGCCGGGATCGAGCTGGACGGGGCCGTGCTCGGCTCCGGCGAGGTCGCCCCGTGGCTGGAGGCGCACGGCGCGCAGCCGCTCGGCGTCATGACGGTGGACACCTGGTCGCTGGGCGCCGGCACGGTCACCGAGATCGCGCTCGCCGCCGCCGACGGGGCCGCCGCCTGGCTGGACCCGACGCAGCTGGAGGAGGCCGACGAGCAGGCGTTCGCGGCCTGGGTCTCGGACCCGGCCCGCCCGAAGGTCCTGCACAACGCGAAGAACGTGATGCGGGTCTTCCCCGAGCACGGCTGGCGGCTCGAAGGCGTCGCGATGGACACCGCGCTCGCGGCGTATCTGGTGAAGCCGGGCCGCCGGTC